>DAHXNH010000184.1 GCA_027365485.1 Clostridiales bacterium | reverse complement strand
TTATACCAATCCTCCGAGGATGACGCGATACGACCAAGGTTGTAAAGGGGGGCACGATGGGAGACGTTCCGAGCGCCTGTGATAAGGATTCGCCCGGCGGGAGATTTCGGGAACAGCATTGTGGGATATACGGGCAGGAGTAGGCAACAAGAGAAGGTTTGAACCATCCAGCATAGCGCCGAATATGGGGCTCTCCAGGATAGGAGGGCCGAGCGTCTACAGGTGGTCCTTTCTATCGTCCGTATTCGCCAACAACGTGGCTAAGATGCCACGGTCACCTTTAGACTCGGATATCATTGGGATTCCAGAAACAACTCCAGCCTTATTTATGCGTGGTTCCTCCATTGTCGTGGGTCCCGTCCACGCGAGGGCCTTGGGGGTTCCGGCGGCATTGCGTTCGATTAGACGCACTGTCGGTTGAGTCGCCCCTGGGGTAGCGGATAGCCTTAAATCGGTCGGACAATATCCTGCCGGTTCTTGGATTCGATTGGCTATGCGTTGCCAGAACTTCCCATCATTGATAGTACGCGCTAGCGTAACTGTTCCGCCACGCGCTTCCGGGCCACTCATACAATTGATCGTTTGCGCGATCCAGATCGTACGCGTCGAGCTCATCGCCATGGCAACGAGAACATCCGATGGACTGGCATCTGGAAATCCGTTTCGCTGACGCATTGGAGCCGTTGAGGACATATGGGTGAGCTGCCACGATCTTCCGTGATTCTCAGTGGTAAAGAGATACCAGGGAGCTTCGCCAGTGCCTGGGATGCCCGGGGTTAGCATCGCGCCAGCCGCGCTGTGCCACGCCAGTACTCGTGTGAGCGTTTGAGTGCGATAGCGACGCAGTGGGTGCATCATCGCATGCACCGCTTGCGTAGGCGTGATGACCGATGGATATCGGGCGGTAGTCGCCCAGCGCACCGTCGTTTGATATAACCTGGGATGCTGCGCCCGCGAGAAAACGGAGGTCATCCAGTCATAGGTCCCATGGAGCGTTACGACCGTGCCAGCGAGCGTGCCTTGCCCGGGATTCCGAGCCGCCGTCCAGGTCATCAGTCGATAGGGCGAGGACCAACTACTCAGACGCGATTCTCCGAACACCATGCTGTCTGGCGGTCCCGGAGGAATCCATCCGTAGTTGCCAAAATTTGGTGCGTCAGAGGTGTAGGTAAGTTGCATGTGGAAGTGACCGGGACCATGTATCATCATGGTTTCGGTGGCGGCCTGAAACTGAGAGGCCCGCGTACGCGTCACTACACCCGCTGACCATCCCAATGGAAGGGTGAAGCGACTGTGCACAAACGCCACCCTGAGAGAAGACGACCGCTGAACGATGACGGTGGTAAGCCCCGCGACTATAGCTAGGACGGCCGCGCTTCCAATCACGAGGCCCATCCTGCTGGATCTCAATCGAACGAACATGGGGAACCACTCCTTTGAACTAGGCTGTCATCAATAGAACGCCAATTGATCAGTAAAGGTTACGGATGCCAGATGCCAAACCTCGGGCCACCGGAGCTTTTTGAATAGACCGGATGGCCGCTAGGGTAACGGTGACGTATTAAACGGGGGCGAGAGCGCCCCAGGGGCTTTGGGCAATTGGTGGGCCGTCGCGGAAGACTGGGTGGCAACGGATGGCCTCCCAATTGCTATGGGACCTCGAGCAACAAGTCAATATATTGAAAACGATTCTCGCGTAAGGTCCGTTCCCCTTTTTGAAATGCGATCGGTTTCGCGAAGATTGGGCCATCGTAACAAAAGGTGTGGAACTCTCCCTGTTCTGCACACCAATCGATCCCTGCGGGCAAGTCGTGGAGAAACGCTTCGTCGAACTCTCGCCCGCAGAACGAGGCGTTCAATTGCGTGGTGTCCACACAAACTACAATCGCTTTAAATCCCAAACGAAGGAGCATTTCGGCAAACTCTTGGGTCGGAATGCCCCATACCGGGAACAAGGAACCGACGCCCACGGTTTGATTCATTGCCTCCCGATATTGGCGAACATCTTCTAGATAGAGGTCGCCAAAGGCAATGTGGTTCAACCCGCTCGCCTTATAATTATCGAGCACGGTCGTCATCTTTCGTTGATACCCGTCTCTGCCGTCCGTGGGGGTTAACCAAACCACATCCAATGGCAATCCGATGGATTCCGCTTGCTGTCGACAAAGTTCTGTGCGAACGCCGTGCATCGACGAGCGTTGGTACGTGGCATTCGCGGTGGTCAGAAGCCGTTGGACTTCCCAACGAGGATCGTTGAAGAGTCGATAAAGGGCCATCGAGCTATCTTTGCCGCCGCTGTACGACATGACAATCGGTTCTTTCACCTCATCACCGACTTTCCCCATGGTTTCGATTCTCGCCCGCCGTGGATTCTGCTCTCTCTGGATCATCTGCGGACGTCGATGACTATGAGTACGGTTCCAGAGGAACTTTTTCGGCCTGGCCGGCACCAATGACACCGGGCTCCCCGAAAATCTCCCGAGCCAAGGCAATCACGGCCGGGGCATCGGACTCCACGGCTTCGCGAACAACCTAGCCCGTACTCACGACCACACCGTCGAACAAAGTCTGTCACCAGTATTACACACTGCGAGCTGCCCAGGTACAGACAGACCCGTAAATCGTGGATTGCCTCGGCAGGACGGTGAGGAACTCAAGACAGGCCCTCGCGACTGCGCGTTGCGCTTGAACCCGGCGCGACATGCTTAAGGCGTTAACGGGGGCGAATGTGCCCCAGGGCTTACCGCATTAACGGGCAGGAGAGTCCTGTTGCGCCAAGACTGACTGGATTTGACGGCCCAAGCAGATGTATCTATCATGGAAGAAGGTAATCTCGCATGAGAAGAGAAAGGGCGCGGCAGAGACTACCTACGGATCTTAATCACTTCGTGTTATGGGGAATGTGTGCGCCGTTCTAGCGGGTCTCGACGATCGTCTAAGGCGGAGTTGAACCGATTGCCAAACTCTCTTCATTTTCTCGACAGGGTCACCGAGTTGAGACCCACCTACGGCCTTTTGTCCATTGCAAGTGAAAGCTGGAACTCTTTCATGGATATTCACGATCACGACGTCGCGCGTCGC
The DNA here is from genome assembly GCA_027365485.1 of Clostridiales bacterium. Taxonomy (GTDB): domain Bacteria; phylum Bacillota; class Sulfobacillia; order Sulfobacillales; family Sulfobacillaceae; genus JAMCVM01. Next base: position 1,272 of record DAHXNH010000184.1, on the reverse strand, counting down.
CGACCTTTCATGGCTATTCACGACGTCGTGCTTCGCCGACGGCGCTACGAAGCACTTCATGAGTACGATCCCCACCCAGAGCCCATCGATCTCTCAATCGCGCACCCCAAAAGGTATTGTACCGAAGGGTGTCCGATTCCAGCCGAGCATTTACGTCTTCTTTATCAAATTTTTACCCGGTGGGAACTCTCCCTGACGGACGCCATCGTGGCTGGAGAGCGGTACGCGATTACGGTGATCGGGTCGGAATCGGAGTGGACAGTAAAGGTGCGATGTATCCAAGCCACTCCTGCAGAGGATACGGTGGAATCCTTGGATTTTCGGCACGACCCGGATCTTTGGGACTGCTATGCGGCCACGTTATCGGAGTTTGACGGTGGCCCGGAGAATGCCCGGACGGCGCCCGATTACGAGAAAATGCGGTCGTTAGCGGCTATGTTTATGGCATAGCGGCTATGCTTATGGCCGCTAACGAATGCGATTGACAGGTACCACCAGATCGCGGCCATCACCGAGGCTATCGATGCCCGCTGCAGGATTTTCGCTAATTATAGGTGTAACCAAGCTCTTCTAACCAAAAGGGCATTTGCGATTTGGTTTGATTAAAGAACTCTTTGGTCGTATAATCGCCAGCGGTCGGAAATCCATTTACGATGTTGTTAGTCCTGGGATTCACCGTGATGATCAACGTAATATAACCATCGCCAATACGTTGATAAAACTTCCCCGTGTATTCCTCGTTGCCGTGGCTATTGATGAAAGGAAGTTGGGACGGATCCGAAAGCACGTCGTCGATAATGAGGGAAGACGACGACTCCCACATGGCGTACCAGCCATGCATGGCCATCATGTGAGCCCATCCAGCTCCGGAGCTCGAATTAGATTTTTGAAAGCCTTGGCGCAAATTGATGGTTTGACCCATATAATTTGTAAAGGTAGCGACCACCGTTTCGTTGTACGACGGAGTCGTCGAAGAGGTAGAGGGCGTGGTCGGCGAATACACGGCATTTGTGGGGTCGGCGGACACAGTCGGGGGCGTCGGATGAGATATCGCGGATAAGTTATTTGGGAGAACCGTCGCCGCAAACGCGGGCACCGTCATGCTCAATAGCGGTAACGCCAATAAAATACTGGTAGCGTATATTTTAAGAGACCTGGACCCTGGGGTTGAAAAAAACCGTCCTTGCTTTAGGCTAAGGATGAGAGAATCACCCCAAAGAAAGGACGGATACATCATGGAGTCACAATCTGAGGCTATCACGGTGGAGTACG
>DAHXNH010000176.1 GCA_027365485.1 Clostridiales bacterium | reverse complement strand
ACCGAAACGCCGCACCCGCTTAGTGCACTCTCTGGTCCTTAGCGTCCTATCGGGCACAATTGTGAAGACGGGATATTCCCAATGGACGGACAATAGAGGAATCATACTTTAGCTCGCTAACGTAGTGAATTGCACAGCTTGGAATCTTTCACAAAGACGACTCCACGCTTCGCTGAATTCGGATCAAACGAGCGCTGACCAGGATGGGCGCAGCGATCAAAACGATCGCCAAAAGCGCCGTGACGACCGATCGCGCTGGGCTAGGGCCCGCCTCCGCGGGGCATATTCCGGCACTACCAATGCAAGAAGCCACAGGCACCACCCATGCCAGCCCTCCGACCACAAACACGGCCGCTAAGCCCCCCGGCCAAATCAATGTCGCTACAATTTTGTCGCGCGTACTCCATGCACTCGAGTTCCATAACAACACGACTCCCGCAAACCAACCGGCGAAGAAGATAAATCCCCCCAGCAGCAACAACCAAGGAGCCCATCGAGCACCCCAGTCGTTTTGGGACAAAGGCGGCAGGCCGGACTCCGCCCGAATGGCCATGGGATCGCCGAGATCCTCTAACATCTGGCGAATCGCGGCTTCATCTTCATGCGCCATGGCGCTCCGCGCTGCTTGGATATGCTCTCGAAGGCCATCCACGATTACATCGCGGCGTTCTTTGGGTAGATCGTGCAGAACTTGCTGCACACGGGCCAGGTACTGGGCTATCAGGCGATCATAGTGATTAGGGGAGAAACTCATTCGAAAACCTCCTCAGAAACCGTCGCAATTTCCAACAATGCATTGACGGCGCCAGTAAACTCGGTCCATTGGCGGCGAAACTGAGCCAAAGCCTCGGTACCGGTTGGGGTCAGCGCATAATAGCGCCGAGGCGGGCCTTCGCTTGACTCTCGCCACACCGTGTCCACCAGGCCATCCCGGCGAAGTCGAGCCAAGAGGGGATAGATGGTGCCCTCGCCCGCAATAATCTGTGCCTCCGACAAGGTTTTCGCCAGTTCAAATCCGTACCACGGCTGACGTTCCAGGAGCGCTAATACACAACGGTCGGCAACACCGCGGCGCAACTGACCCAGCCAAGATGCCTCGTTTCTCTCTATCATGCGATCCATACTCAGCATGGTATCATGCGATGCATGATACCATGCTGAGTATGGATCGTCAAGGCCACCTGTCGAACCCATCGTATTCAACTTCCGCTCGCGATTTTCTGTGTCGGCGACCATGGCGCTGACTCACGGTAGAGGGTTAGTGCAAGCCAGGCCACTGTTCCTGGGTAGATATTCGGTGGACCCGGTTTTGGGGTATAGCTATCTTTACAGACTGAAATGGGGCATGTATACTGCGCGCTGGTCAAACTTTACGTGTTAAGTGGTGATGGGAAGAGGGCTAGGCGGTACTGAGACCACGGTTCGGACCTATTAGAAGGCGTATCGCGACGGCGGCATTGACGCGTTAAAATACTTTGGGGTCGGTGGGAGCACGAGTGCCTTAGATGCTCATTCCGATACGCTTCGCGCGGAGTTTGCGCAACATCCGGACCGCCCCGTTAAAAAGCGCAGCCTTGGATCACAATCCTGACGGGGCTCAGCCGTGGTATCTCCATTTCCTCTCCAGGCTCGGTCACAACCCCAGTTCAGTGCGGACCTACCGCAAGCGACTCGGGCTCGTACACCGCAAAGTGGCCCCCATTTCCGCGAAAGCGAAGCCCGAGGTCCAGGAACCATTGCTGGCCGAGGAATTGCATCCGGTCCTGGAGGAAGCCAAACACGGCAAGCGCCATGGGTTCTTTGTCGGATGCCTCGCACTTTGTCTTCGCGGCCTTTTTAGGCTCCCTCTGGGGGTTTACGCGGATCGTTCTGCCCACTTGGTCGGGGCACCAGCGTTACAATGGGCTCGGTGCTTCAAATGCCATTTCGCATGAGGTAGTGCCCATCACCAACACCGCGTACATCGATTCGTAGTCGGTAGTCGACCGGCTCACGAAGCTCCGCACCCAATGTTCCGAACTCCCGATGGCTCTGGTCTTAGATAATGCCGTCTACCAACGCTGTGCGTGGGTGCGAGCTAAGGCGGCTGAGCTTAAGATTCAGCTGCCTTTTTACCTCTGTACTCGCCCAATCTAATCCTGATAGAACGCCTGCGGAAGTTTGTCCAAGCACAGTGTCTACACTCGGTCTATCACGAACCCTTAGCCGCATTTAAGCAAGCCACGGATGACTATTGAACGAAGACGGCACCCGACGACACGCTGCAACTCGTTCCTTTGTTAACCTTGAAAATTCAACCCTTTAAGGCCAGCTAAAACGCAAAGTTTGACCCGCGCGCAGTATAGCAAAATTTGACGATGGCCGTCAGTATGGGGGTCGTCGCAAGGGCAGTCGGGGCCCTGCTTTTTGTAGCCGCGATCCGCGTCGACGAGGATGCTCCTCGCCGATGAGTGTGGGTGATTACGCACTGCCACGGCACGGATCAGACCGTGGAGATATGTGGAATTCAAGACGACTGCGACCAAAGTAGCGATTGGCCGGGAACGTTCGAACATGTGCTCAAGATGATTCCCTGTTAGAGGTCCATTTACGAAAACATGCATGGTCAGCTCACTCAGACAACCAGGTTTCAGACCGTAAAATGAGTCGGCTGTAGCGAAATTTCTTGGGGGAAGACCCGCCAAAAGATTTTAGAGTTTTGTCTCGACTTCCCTTTGTTGCGTACTACCTGACTGACCTGTGTACGCGTGTTTTAAGAACACTAGGTCAGTGGACGCCATGGTTAATTTTCAGGTGCTTGGGCGCTTGGGGTTAGGTACCCAGGGCTCGCCATTCTATCTTGGTCCATCTTGTCGCAACGATCCTGCAAAAGAGAGTGGATCGGGACGCAAGGTCGCTTCATGTTTGGGGAGGACCCTGGAGTCTAGGGGGCAATCCGCTGACTACAACTTACGACCCATTTTGATATCCGGCACTAAGGTCCCAGTTGAACGATAACCCAAAGTGCGTAAGAGCCTATTTTCATTACACTTGGGCCTTGAACGGTGTAGTATATGTTTTCGTCGGCTCTCAAGGTAACCCTAAAATCCTTCCAGATTGTTCGAATGTCTGGATCTATCATACTTAAGGCGGGGACTGAAACAGCGCACAAATCCACCCCTGTTCAACACGGTACCGTTCTTCAGACACTCATAGCGCGCTGGTACGGGGAAGTCTAAGCACGTACTAGCGGACTAAAGGTGGTAGGATGGAGGATAGAATTAACCCGAAACGGTGCAGCAGAAGCCGGCGGCCTAGGATGAGAAACCAGGCCCATGGCGGGTGCATTGAGCCCAGGGAGGAGACCAGGTGGAAGATCAGGCATTACGGCGTTTATTGGAGGATACATTGGGAATTGTGGTCACCAGTCAACGACCGATAGCGGAGGCGGCTAGGTTGGAATGGATACGGGACAAACTGGTGCCCGGGGTCTTCGATCCGAGGAGCCCGTGGGACCGTTCCCGTCACAGGAGCGAAGGCGAGGCGGACTAGAATGAATATTGCTGTTCTTCGGTCGCGCTTTTTAAACAAAACAGTGTCTCCACGAGAATGGGCGCAAACCGTGGTCAGACAGATAGAGCACGAAGGTGAGCGCTATCATGGATTGACCCACTTTGATCCTAGCCAATTTTTGGCCGAAGCTGAGCAGAGTGAGCAAAGATTCCAAAAAGGGCAGCCCAAGGGTCCGTTGGACGGGATCCCGATTGGCCTCAAGGATCTGATTGAAACCCAGGACATGCCGACGACCGGAGGATCGGCGATTTTAGACGGCTATCGACCTAAGGCCGATGCCGAAGTGGTCAGACGATTGAAAGATGCCGGAGCCAATGTGGCGGTGGGAAAATTGAATCTGCATGAATTTGCCTACGGCACCACCGGCACCAGTTCCTACTTTGGACCCTGCAAAAACCCGTGGGATCTTCGACGAATGGCGGGAGGGTCGAGCAGTGGGACCGCGATTGCGGTGCAGCGCAATTGGGTCATGGGCGGGCTCGGGACTGATACTGGGGGATCTATCCGAATTCCTGCAGCCTTATCTGGAGTGACCGGATTGAAACCGACCTATGGCCGCGTTTCCACCCAGGGTGTGATTCCGCTGGCCTGGAGCTTGGATCATGTTGGACCGATGGCTCGGAGCGCACTGGACGTCCGAGAAATCTTTAATGTTATCCGTGATGCCGATCCCGAGGCGTTAACCCCCGTGCAGCCGAAGCGCTACCGGGTGCTTTGGCCGAAGAATCTCGGCAAGGTCTATACTGCGGCCATCGATGGGCTGACGGTTGAGGCCGTGGAGACGCTGAATGAAGCCGGGGTGATTACGGTGGCAGAGGACTTGCTTCCCGGATGGGAAGAACTCCTCTTGTTGCAACATATCCTGGTTGGGGCGGAGGCGTCGGCGTTTCATTGGGCTTGGTTACAAAACCGCGCCCACTTGTATCAGGCCGATGTTCGCGAGCGTTTGCAAACTCGGGCCAGTGTGTTGGCGGTTCAGTACATCGAGGCGCTTAGGCGTCGTCAGCACTTGATCGAAGAGTATCAGCCACTATGGCAGCGCTGGGACGCCATCGTGCTGCCAACTGTGCCGATGACGGCTCCTTTGCTTGACGATTTAGAGATTGAAAATGATCAAGGCGTGCTTGAGGACGTCCGCGTCAGCCTGGTCAAGTTCACCGCGCCCTTTAACGTATTGGGATTTCCTGCGATCTCGCATCCTATTGGGTTTGAGCAAGGTCTCCCCGTCGGGTTGCAATGGGTGGCCGCCGACAATCGCGAGGACGTCCTTTTGGACATCGTCGCAAAATACCAAATCTTGACAGATTGGCACAGTACGTTGCCGGTGGATCTAATTTGAACTTTCCCGCCCTTTAGTTATCTAAAGTCAGATGCTGACAACCCTTAAAAATCAGGTTTTGACGTCATAGAAGTGTCTGCTACGTACGATGCGAAAGACCAAGGACTTTATCAAAGAGTCAGACGTTGAGGGCGTTGGGCCTTCGACGGATAGGATTTCTACGTCAGAGAATCGCTGAAGATCATCATTCTCGGACGGGGGTTTTCGTTCTATGAGGCTACGTGGGTTACGTCGTAGAAAAACGCATTGTGACCTCCCAAGATAACTAAAGGCGGAGATTCTTGGGGAATCGCCATGGCTACGTCGCGGGTGGCGAGACCCTGGGAGGGACCCTCCTGACTACGCCACCGCTGATCCCCCCAGCAATTTCCCAGGGTCCAGCCGGTCTAAGCCTTGGCGTTCCCCGGAGGGGAACAGGTCGGCGATACGCGAACCGTTTGAGCACGAAGATCGCCCCGGGCGAATCTCCCCATGCATTCTATTGAGGATGTTCACCGCGCCCACGCCATCCCGGGGCGCCCCAATGTTGTCAGGTTAAGGATGCGGAGAACTTTTGTTCCGGCAGAAATATTATTCTTTTGACTTAAACAACCTCCATAGGACGCGTTGTGTGACGCTAACGCCATTGCTAAGCAAGATTAGATAGTGACATATCAAATACTTAATAATCGGTCGCCCCGTTTGACCAACACGAAGCCACCCTTCGAAATGTGCGAATTTTTTCGAAAGGGGTGGTTAACGCCCTCGGATTGGGATTCAGGCCTGCTCGGTTACGCCGCTATAAACAGCGGCGTAAAGTGATCACGAATTTATTCGTGCGGCCGCGCTTTTTGTTTCGGGGCGTGATGATCCTCGGAATCACAGGGAACCATATCAAGCATCAGGCGGACGATCGTGCGCCGAAATCGTCGTGGTTGACGCGCAAAGTCCACCGGCGTTTTCGCCCACAACCAGGGAATCATTCGGTATTTCAGGGTGGCGATCCACCACGATAATGGATTCGATATCGCTCGTACTTTCGCTGATACGGATCGCGACGAACGTCCCCTTGCGGTTCGGCTTCTTGCTTGACCACAGCGCTCAAATTCGCGAACAGAATCGTCGCATGGTCGTCTTGTGCGCTCCCTCGCGGGGGGGGGGGGGGCCTGAGAAATTTTCCATTTCTAACGCATACTGCTCCTGGCCATAATGCACTTCGATCCCCCACCGCAGGGCGTATAATTCGCCAAAGGCTGCTTCCGGCATTTCTTCTTCCGTTAACGGGGTGACTAGGGTTTCGATCTGACCGGTGGGTAAGCGAAGTTTGATGACTCGGAGCCGGACCGCGGTGCCCGCGGTCGCGTCGACCCCCATGGCGCGCCTGGGCGGAGGATAACGTGAGGGTGACCCAGGTGTTGGACCGAGCGACACCGATGATTTTAGGATAAAAACTTATCGGCACGCGCATCACTGGGCGAATGTGATGGCTGATTAGATATACTGCGCGCGGGTCATAGTTTTTGTTTTTGGGTGTACGCCACTGTCTTGGAAAACCATTATACAGCAAGGTGTTGAGACGTCCACAGTCTTGGCGTTAAACCGTCCAGTTTCAGCCGCGCGCAGTATAAAAGAGCAAGGGCAGCGACGGGTAGCCGCGATCAAACAAGATGATGGTCGCGATCTGGCGAATCGCCAGTCGCAGAAAGGCCTCCACAGGTTGGCGAGCCAACTCGCGCTCCCCGGTTCGAAAGGGAGCGATCCTGGCATCGACGACGATGCCGTTCAAGACATCGTCGAATGGGGACGCCCGGGCCTTGGCCACCGCAAAAGTGCCCTTACCGGTCGCACCCCAATGTTGTCAGGTTAAGGATACGGAGAACTTTTGTTCCGGCCAAAATATTATTCTTTTGACTTAAACAACCTATATAAGACCAGTGATGTGACGCTAACGCCGGTACTAAGTAAGATTAGATAGTGAAATACTAAAAAATAATAATAGGCCCCCTCGTTTGAACAACACGAAGCCGCCCTTCGAAATGTGCGAATTTTTTCGAAAGTTGTGGTTAACGCCCTAGGATTCGGATTCGGGCCTGCTCGGCGACGCCGTTATAAACAGCGGCGTAAAGTGATCACGAATTTATTCGTGCGGCCGCGCTTTTTGTTTCGGGGTGCCTTGCGCCCCGGAATCACTGGCACAATATAACGCATCAGGCGGACGATCGTGCGCTGAAATCGCCGTTGTTGACG
>DAHXNH010000175.1 GCA_027365485.1 Clostridiales bacterium | reverse complement strand
CCCATAGGTCTGCACAAGTCACCGGATGGCTTGCTTAAGTTCGGTCAGCTTCTCGGCGACCCACGGACCAAAATCCCAACCCGGATGGTCGGTATGCTCGGCCACGGGAGTTCCTCGCATCGCCGCAGGCACGCCGAGAATTTCTTCGATGGAAGCATCGGGATGGACCCATTGGAATGCGGTATCGACCTGTTCATAGAGTCCCAACAAGTTTTGGGCGACGAACAACGCTTCCTCGGGAGTCCCGACGGCTTGCCACAACAGGCCGTCGATGCGGTGCAAGCGATCTAAGATGCGCCCTAACGTTACCAGTAACTCATGACTCGAATCGGTAGCCATTCTGCTCTCCTTGGTTTTGATGATAGACTCAACCTCTCACTGTGATTGACAGGATTCGCCGCCGTCTCCTCAAAGTCCTGCTTCCTTGCACGGCCAACAAATTCTTAGGGATGGCGGTCTCACCCTGGATTATGCCAACGGGAGGGACGGACAGCCCCAACCGGGTCAGTGCCCCCATCTTACACCGACGAGTTTCTTCAGCCTCCATCGTTGTGCGCCTGCCCCTATCGTTCCGGGAGACCTGCACCGAACATCCTGGGGTCGGTCTCTATCGTGCTGACCCACACTTGACGCAGGTCTTACGGGACTGGATAAAACATGGTTCTGCCTCCTACCGTCACGGTGCGACACTTGGCGTCGCGAATGGGATCGGTACTCACGCTCCATGGGGGCCACCAGAATCCGCTGCCTCGAGACATCCAGCCGATCTAGATAGTCGGCCTACCCCAGGGGCAAGCATCATCTCAAACTGAGCTGCGTTTACGCGTTCGATAGCGGTGGTAAAAACGGCTGCATCTGGTATTCTGACGGTAGCCCACAATGCGTGGGTCGGTCAGTGGCAGAACGGTGAATGGAGGAGAGCTATGGATATGGCGACAAATATGGATCTCTTATGGAATCTGGATCGCCCCAATCAACAGATCACGATTCGAATTCGCACGGGCACAGCGATTCAGGTGGTCCGGTTGCACTTCCCCCACCTAGTCGAAACCGCTCCCGCCAGCGAATGGATTGCTGCTGGCTGCCGTCTGTTGGCCAGTGCATTGGACGAATTGCCCAGTGGCACGGTCACGGATTTGCCTGAAGAACTGACGAGCCTGTAGGACGAACGAGGGGGGGCGGGCGTGGCGTGCTACTTATAATCCCCTCATTCTTTCACGGTCAGAGTTGGGGGGACAGCGCGTTGGGTGGAATATTCTGATCTTGAGGTAATTCCATGAAAAACGCCGACCTATCCATCCAAGGCGGCATCTTGCCCAGCCGCGTGGATCTATGCCACACCTTCGGCCCGTCGAGCTCGGCGATACGACGATCATTGCTAGCGAAGGTAACGTGGCGGTAAGCCCCGACCGCGAGGAAAAGATTGCGGTGAATGGGCCATACCCAGGTGTTAGGGTCTGCTCCGGGTTCCATCAATGGCTGCACAATAGGGAGGGTCGTAACGTGGCGAAAAAAAGATATCCGACTCAGGACGCTGCAGAGGAGACCGCGGCCGCAGCAAATACCTTGGCCCCGGGATTCTTGGGCGAATATGTACCGTGGAAATTTCGCGACTCTGTGGCGGGCGAACGTAAATGGTTTATTCGGCGAAAGCCTCGGCGCTAAGTAAGCCTACTAACGTCTGACGGTCAGAAGAGTCCATCCTGCGAAACGGCAACAGATCTGCCGGAAGGGTTAGCGGGAGGTCCGACAGGTTTAGGTGGCGGGAGAGTTCGTACCTGACTGCATGGCATTCCAGATTCGGTCGACGCTCCGGCGTCTCAGAAGAAGCGTGGGCATGCCGTGTGGGAAGTGGAGCAACAGCATTTGCAGGGCGTGATCGCCCGAGTGATGCATCGTGGTCGTCGGGAAGAAATCTTGGCTCTCACGGCAGTCTATCAGCAAGCCGCTAAGGACTTAGCGCAAGCGGCGGAGTTAGTACGCCCCGACAAGCCCACCATCGCCGTGTTCGGCGATGGTGGGGACGCTGGCAGTGATTAATCCAATACGCAAGGATCGACAACGCGCATCGTATCCAAGAAGACCTGCCTGTAAACGGACAGGCCTTCTTGGATAGACGGGTATATCGTCCTGTTGGCAGTGTACCCGGGTACACTCGATCTCCAAGAGCTTCAATAGGGGGTAGAAACTGCTCGCTAACTCTTTAGCAGTGATAGACAAACGTAATCTTTTTGTCTATAATATGGCCATGAAGGTAAGTGCTGGAGTTTCGTACTGAGGCGGGATGTTCCCGCCTTGAAACCGTCAATGCTGCAGACGCCAGTCAAATCTATCCCAATCCGACATGCGGATCTGTCCACAAAGACAATCGGCACGGAGATCGGTTTCACTGCCTAGAGTGTGGGTGGGATGGCGATGCAGACGTTGTGGCTGGAATGAACATTCTCCAGCGCTTGGATGATCCCGAGATTTGCCTTTGGACTCCCAAAGCGCAGGTCAAGGCCATCCTCATGGAGAGGTTCCGTCGCCGGAAGGAGACCCCTTTAGTGGGTACACGGCTCCCGGCTGGACGCTAGCGCCACGGTGGGGACCTCGATTGAGCGGTTCAATCAGGGAGCAGGCCCATCGGCAGAGAGCGAACAATAAGACGAAAATCCTCATGAGTATGTTTGTTGAGGATTTTCAGAGCGGGATGGGTCGATATCGCCAGTGTACGCGCGTACACTGGCATTATTCTTGATATTAACACTGTATATAGTGCCTAATTGATAATATAGATACTAAATATAGATTACTCTATCGCGATGTCCGCGTTGACGGCTAACCCCCTTTCCCCATAGTAGACATCCCCCCTCTGGCTCAAGCCAGGGGGGCGTCGTCAACGGCTCCGTTGAATCGTTCCTCTTTCTCAAACCATAGGGTCTTGCTTGACTCCACTCCACTCGAAAGGTACGGTGCAGTCGATGGTTTTCTCTGATCATCCTACGATCTCTTGGTCGGCCTTTCCTTTCGATCATACGCTGTGGGGTATCCAAATGGCCACTAAGCGGGTTGCCGTAACGCAATGGCATGCGTTGGGTCCAGGATGGCGGGCTTTGTACACGGATCGTGATCTGTGCATCACCTTGCATTTCGAACAGACCGCCTTGCCGTCTTGGGACACGTTGTGCGCCCGTTTTCCCAGTGCCTACGATTGGATTACGCCCGACCATTGGAATCTGTTTGTGGCCAAGTGGCACGCGGCCGAGACGCAACAACCGATTCCGTTATGGCTGCCCGACTCTTTGTGATTCCACGATCCAAAAGAGGATCACGAGCCATCCATTGGGAACGTCTATGCGCTATCCACTGCTCCGCGCCTCGTATCGTAGGTTATCAATTTTTCGCCCGCCCACGCTGTGGGCGCTTTTTTCTGCCCAATTTCACGATTATGAGGAGGCCATTCCCATCACGACGACACCAATTCACGAATTCCCATCCGATCTGGAATCCGCTGTCGATCCATCTCCATCCGATACCACCCTAGCCGTGACGGCAGATCAACCACCGTTATATTCGACTAAGTATTGTTGATGTTCACAATATTCAGCGATTTCTCTTGTGTACGAGGAAGGTTACCAACATTGCGTAGCGTGTGGGTATTCGAAGTGCTAGGATCCGCGCCCACTCCGTGGTCGCCTTGAAATATCGTAGAATCTTGCCACCCTGGAGGAACCTTGAGCTCCTCCAGGGATTCTCTAAAAATGAAGGAGACGAAATCATGTCCACCCGCTCAACCCCCGCCTGCGTCACGATTCACCACGACCCGGGTACTGAATCCTGGACCTTGCACTGTACCCAATGCAACGCGTCTTGGGAAGTGCTGAACAACCCGTCGTTGCAACTGGCGACCCAGGGACATCCCAATTTCTGTGCAGACACCCTCGAGGAGTCAGATAGCGCTACGACTTCCCGTTTCATCCAAAGAGCTTAATTCGACGAAAGGGCTCGCGCGACCACGCCCCGTTTCTGGGACTTGTGTCCGTGAGCGAATGGTGATACCGATGGCAACCCTGAAGCTGATGGATTCGACCTGGTCGGCGCAAGAACCCGAGCGCCCTCGTCGGAGCGGGAAGACTTCCCCGCTTCCGGCCACGTCAGTCTCAAGGATTTTTTCACCAGGTTTTGCATAAATCGGGTGATGTCGCACGGTCGGCCGTCGAAGACGATCCCCCCTTAGATTGCACATAGCCCAAATCACTTGGGAAGTGGAGTAATACAAAAACACGATGGTGCAGTAACTTTGCGAGCCGAAACGGTAAAAATGTGGGAGGTGTGAAGTTGCGGAATACCGAAATTCCTGGAGATTTCGAAACGCTCGATCAGGGAAGAACTCTCATTTCGGCATTCTAGCGAGCGTTTCAATCGGCCATGGGTAGTAGAAAGGCCGCCGCCAAAAATCTGGATAAAAGGTTTCAATCGGCCATGGGTAGTAGAAAGTAAATCGGCCCTATATACCACCCGTCTCCCCCGCGGCCACCTCGACCGCGGGCGACTGTGATGGGGAGGTTCTATTTCACAAGACCTTCTCGTAGAAAGGATGTTACATTGATGTCGATCTCTCGCAAGCCTTCTTCTGATCTGTCTCCTCATTACGAACTCGC
>DAHXNH010000169.1 GCA_027365485.1 Clostridiales bacterium | reverse complement strand
TCAAGCGGTTGGCTTAGAGCGCATCAACTCCCGTGTATCTGGCCACAGTCAATCTTCAAACCATCCCTGGTGTTGCGCAGGGTCCGGAGGCCTATGAGCCGGATGTGCTGAAAAAGTTTGACGATAATCGGGGCCTTTCGTATTATCGGGAGTGTCAACGATTTTTCTGTTTCGCTCCCGGGCCATCTCACTCATTCGCAATTTTTATCACTACTTCTCCCGGATTTCCATTATAATATAATGTCCGTATAAAAGGGTTCTTAAGACGTTTCTTACAAAGGAGATTTTCTCGATGGCCCGAACGTCCATGCAAACCGAGATCGCCAATCATGTCCGCCGTGTCTTTCGCGCACAATATCCCTTGCCTGCCACGGAAGTGCCGGTCAATTTGATGGCCTGGGTCGATCGCCTGGATGCTCACCTCGTGCGGGCTCGGTTGGATGGCCCCGGGTTTCACGGAGCCGTGGCTGAACAACCGGCGTCAGGGGTGGTCATGTTAGTCAACGGGATCGATGATTTTCGCGTTCAACGGTTTACCATCGCTCACGAACTGGGCCACATCTTGCTCCATCATCATCGCAAGGCCCAGACGTATTGGTGGTTTGAAACCGAAGCGAACACGGTGGCCAGCGAAATCCTCCTTCCGTGGTCGTATCTTGAGCACGTCGTCCGGCCCACCATTCCGCTCGATCCCGAGGGCCAAGTGCGCTGGTGGGCCCAGATGGGTTCTGCGCTGGCCCGTCACGCCGCCGTTACGGAGTCGGTGGTGGCGTACCATCTTCAAGACTTGGGGTGGCTTTCGCTCCCCGTCGACGAGGAGCCTGTGGCGGCTTCGGCTTTGACGGTGACGCTTCCTGCATGGCCCGCGTTTGTTCCTCAATCAGATGAAACTCGCGGACCACGTCTTCGCTAATCGCTCCCGAGATACCGTGCATGCGCAAGACCAAGCGCAAGGCATGATCCTCTGTGGTGTCGGGCCCTTCGTCCTCGAGCAAGGCGCTGACCGGGAGGTCAAAGACCTGCGCAATCAGGACCACGCGCTCTAGATTGGTCAACTGCATCTCGACGTTTTCGAGCGCACTGATCCATTTCTGCGTAATCGGCTTGCGGTCCGGGTAACGGCGTAGCCACTCTTCGGAAATGCGGTCGGCTAATTCAGTCTGCGTCATGCCCCGACGGAGCCGTTCCAGTCGCACTCGCCCTCCAATCCGACGTACGTCATTCTGTTCCATCGCAACTCCTTCTTCATGATCTGACTTCACTACAAATAGTACTTGACTTTCTCGACGCTGTCGAGTATAGTCTGATTGTATCAAACATGGCGGGACCGGAACGGACACAATGGGGGGCAGTTCCACACCTTGTGTACCCAATCCTTACCGCTCAACGATGACAATAAGCTCGTTGAAACTCTTCAACCTTGGCCCCTGAGACGTGGCCGCAGCCCCAATTCTCAGGTGTACGTTCCTAAAGCGCTGGACCGTGCCATTCACGGGCATCTAAGCTCCTTCACCCCCCCGGACCGGGTGGCGTATGCACCTAACATAGTCGGGCCGATGGCCCCACCTCACCGGAGTCATCCGAATTTGGTGGTCATCGGGGTTGACGTCTAGCCCAGAATCACGACTGCTCTTCGGAGCAGGTCTATGATGATTCTGCGAGCCGCGTTTCGATACGCTGGGTCAGGCCGACGGCTGGGACGATACCACCACCGCCGCCTAACACACTGAGTGCGCGAGCCCCCTGTGGTTGGATTCTCTGCCGAACTTCGATGCCCCCCGAATGCCGACACCCCATAGCATCCCCCACAGCCCGCGGCGACAACCGTACGAGACCTGGGAGGACAACCCGTAACAGCGTATCGACCACCTTCGGTGGTCTTTTTCTTTGAGCATTTCCTGACATGCATCCCTAGATATTTGTTGGTTACAAAGGGGGGGGGAGTCGATGTCTTCCCATTCAGTCATAGCACACCGCCTTCGCTTTTATCAACAACAGACTTACTCGGTCCACCAAATGAGTCAACTCCTTCAGTGCTCTCGTTACGTCGTCCGTCGAATGCTGGCCAACGATTGGAATCATCCCGCCGTGCGGGCCTTTTTAGATCATGTGCCCACCGTTCCGACCATGCCGATTGAGCCGAAGCCCCAATCGGCGCGTTCCCCCTCGCTTCGCCCACAGCGCGTGGCGTTTGATGACCATTTCCACCAGCCCGCGTCCTAATTCAGACGCTGACCCTGGTTTTCTACTTTCACAAAGGAGGTCGTTTCTATGGCTTCTCCGATGGTTCAGCGCTTTTTAACGCTCTCCGGGGAGTCCCGGATGCCGCAAGCCCGCCGCCAATGGCGCTTCACTCACGTCGAATCGCGCGACGATGCCTGTATGCTCTGCGGCCACGCGACAACGATGCAATATGGCATCACCCATCGCAATGGCACGATGATTACCCTCGATCGCGCCTGCGTTTTGCATTACATTTATTTACCCGGTGTTACTTCGCATCGATCCAAGTCGGCGGTTCTCCATCATCTGACGCAAAAATACATGACCCAAGGAACGCTATACACCCTGGGCTCGACTGCACTCATGGGACCCTTAACGCCGAGTCAACAGGCCTTATTAATCAAAACTCTCGCGCGAACCCAACATTGGCAAGGTCCCGTTTCGGCTCACACGATTCAACGGGCCTGGGACCAGATTGTTCCCTTGCTCACCGGAGTTTCCGTGCAAGATCTTGGCGAGGACGATCAAGCTCGGCTGTGGACGCTCCTCGTGCCTCCGCCCGTCCCCGTGTCATCTCCG
>DAHXNH010000164.1 GCA_027365485.1 Clostridiales bacterium | reverse complement strand
GTAACCAGAGACCTTCGGGCGACTGGATAGCGGGTGTTTGGCTCACCCTTTGCGAGTAAAGCTCACGTGCGTGGGTTCCTCGTAAGAATCCCCCGCCTTTAGGCGTGGGGCGTGTCAAAGTCTCTCTATCCATGGTATCATCTCACTTCCGTACTGACTTCGAGCTTGCGAGAATAATCCCCAGGTTCGTTGCAGAAGGATGTATGGATCCAATATGATCGTCATTCGACTCGAGGGAGCACTCACGCCCCCTGTCATTTTACCCGCTCACATCTAGGACTGCTCCAACCAGGCCCTATGCTTGGAGACGCTCTTTTCGCCTTTCATCCCTCTACATCCTAAACGTGGTATTTCCGCCGGGGTAGCCACCGTTGAACGCTGTCTTGGCCCTCCCATCAACACCCGGTCCAGCGCCCGAAAAGGCAGAGTTTCTCATAGATCCCCGTGGTTCCCACACCGCCCACGATGGCTCCTATCCCGGAAGCGAATTGACCAAGTTCACCATCGACCGCGGAAGTGCCTTAGGGCTAAAAAAAACGCCGGCTCCAACCTCATCCCCGCTGGGTAATGATCGTTCAACGATCACCAACCGGTAGAAGTCCGAGCCATTGGCCAGGGCCATCGCGGCATAATCACTCATGCCACTCACGGTACTAACCGCCGTCTTCGCTTTTTTGGGATGGACACGGACATTGACTATCCACACCGTGTCCCCAAGAATTGTCTTTTGAGTCGCCTGGGTATTGACATCAATCAATCCGTCCACTACCGAAAAACCCGTGCTCACACCAGACAACGGGTCGGCTATCGACGAAACCACGCGTTCCAATTGAACCACCTGAGGCACTTTGGGCGGGGTACTGGTCGTACTCACCACGCTGTATGAATCGTTGGGCAATGACACGCCTACCCCTGATGGCTCATACAATGTCACTTTCGATCGCTGTTCGCTGAATCCAGTCTTCCAGTAGGCGCTCATCCCCTTAGCGGTGGGCATGCCATCCCTACCGAGACTTCCTGGATGATTTGTCCAAAGTGTCGCCGGCAAGCCCGCGCCCGCCGGTGGGGGTGGAGCCGCTACCGGCGGCGGCGCTTTAGGCATGCCACCATGACCCGCCCCCAAAGACACCATCACAAACAACCCTAGCAAAGATAACAGATTCACCCTAGTGCCCCCTTACCCCACATCCATTCGCTTAATAAATCATTCGAATCGCGAATCAACAATCTGTGGGTTATCGAAAAAAATTTTGGGTCACATTGCCTCGGCTAACGGCTGTTCCTCGCTCCAGGTATCAATGGGCTGTTTTACCGCTAACAAGAACCGATATAATCGAACGCAGCTAAAGTAGGCGGCAAACCCTACCACCACCATGAGCGGAACGTTCCAGTTGAAAAACGGTGGGGGCACAAGCCCTGGATGCCACCACAAAAGCGTCGTATACGATGTCGCCGCTGCCATGCCCGCATAGACCTGAAGGGCCACACTGCGCAACACATGGTCGCGCCAAGACGGCAAGATCATCAGAGGACCAATAGCTACTGCCACTGCCACCGCCACCATCGACCCTTCCGACAAAAAGACTGGGTCAATAATATTACTGTCAATGACATTCCAAGGCACGATCAAAAACAAACCGCCCAAAATCCCACTCAGTGCCCCGATGCCCGACACGCCAAGGATGACCCGACCCAACCTCTTCGACCAGCGCAAGCGAGCCCCCTTGCCAAGGCTGGCCAATGCCTGCCGCAGCTTGCCCGGGTGGCGAGAATGGATAATGGTAGCCACCATTCCCCACGCTGAGACGATACGGCCTAAACCAATGCCCGCGAAGTATTGGGTATGCATACTTACCATCATCATGGCTAACCCTACGAGGAGTTGCAGAAACGACACGGACCACAACCAGCCGTGCTGTGTACGCTCCGGGGCCGTCAGTCGAAGACCAACCACCTCGGGCGTCCCCAAGCGCACCATGGCCTCGCCGAGCGCCTGGTCCGGGTCAAAGCCCTCATCCACGGCCACTTGGTACTCCCGTAACAACTGGCCTCGCACTCTGGCTTTAAACCGACGAGCCCGGTATTTATTCGGAATGGCCTCAGCTGCCCGTTCCAAGTAGTCATCCCACATCACCGGTACCTCCTGAATTAATCGCTAATCGATAAGCCAATTATAGCAAGGATAGTCAATTTACGCGAGGTGGCTGGATGACCTTCCTGAACTTTTCATAAATTTCCGCTAGCAACCGCGCCTTTTCCGACGGGGTGATGCGTACCGCTAAGCCTTTTTATAGCGTGCATCTTCTGGTCCGATCTTCAAGACGGGAGCAGATGCCCTCTAAGAATTCGTGCTCTGGAACGATATAGTCAAGCCGAAGTCCGCGCGGTAATATTGGGTAGGCATGAGAGCCCGTCGTGCATTTTCAGTTAAGCCCTTTGCATCATGTCCTCTTCCGCAAACGGTAAGATGGATGTAGACTCCGCGCTGTCAGAGCGCTATCATGAAATTCTCGGGGTTTGACGTAGCCTGACGTTTAACCGTGCGACGGAACGCTTAAAGTTAGAATGGGTTAGGGGAGCCGACATGGCCAAATCTGCGATTATTTCCATTGGTGCCTATGTACCGTCAAAAATTCTTAGCAACGACGATCTTTCTCGTATGATGGATACCAACGATGAGTGGATTCGCACGCGCACCGGCATTCAACAACGCCACATAGCCTTGCCCGAAGAGACGACCGCAAGCATGTCGTTCGAGGCGGCCGACGCCGCCCTACGTGGAGCGCATATGTCCGCGGAGGATCTGGATTGGATCCTGCTGTGCACCGACACTCCAGAAATGTGGACCCCGGCGACCGCGTGTTTCGTTCAAGAATGTCTCAAAGCTACTCATGCCTCGGCCATCGATCTGACAGGCGGGTGTGCGGGGTTCTTGCAGACCCTTGAATTAGCCGATGCCCTGGCTCGTCAGCAAAAAACCGTGATGGTCATTGGCACCGAATTGTTGAGCCGATCGATGGATTGGTCGGACCGCAACACCGCAGTATTATTCGGCGATGGTGCTGGCGCAGTCATCGTAAGCCCGAGTCGCGACGCCGGCATTCAATTAACGCATTCGCGCACCTTTAGCGATGGCAGCCAGGCGGATATTTTGCAAAAGCCCTATGGTGGTACAAGAAACCCGATTCCACCTGAGATTGTCGCCAGCGGGGGCCATCATCGCATCCATATGGAAGGCAAGAAGGTCTTTCGCCAAGCCGTGTATCGCATGGCGAATGCCGCTCACCAGGTCTTGCAAGATACCAACACGAGTCCGGAGGACATCGACTGGGTGGTACCCCACCAAGCCAATCAGCGCATCTTGGATGCCGTGGCCGGTGAACTTCATCTACCGACGAGCAAAGTCTTCTCGCATGTCCGCCATTACGCCAATACGGGATCTGCGTCCGTTATCCTAGCGTTGGCGGATATGATCTTGAAGGGACTTCTCGAACCCAACCAACGTTTGGTATCGGTAGCTTTCGGAGATGGATTCTCTTGGGGATCCGCTCTTTGGGACGTCACCTCACTCCCTCCGGCAGAATTTTTAGGACGAGACATGTAGGCTTGGCCAATCATTATTTGCCCGACGGCGCATATCCATGAATTCAGAAAGGGTCCGAAAAGATTCGCGGATCCTTTCTGAATTCATGCCCGAGTTCTCTCGCCGACCATGCCAAAGGGAGCCGTCGACTATGGCCTCACGCCGCTTAGCCAGTCCATGGGATGTATTAGAGATCGCACCGACTAAAGACCCTGACCGCATCCGCCACGCTTATCTTCGCCAAGTCCGCCTCCATCATCCGGATCGCTTTGGCATGGACCCGGACCGATTTCGCCTCCAAGAAGACCAGATGTGCATCATTAATCTCGCCTATCAAGAAGCTCTGGCCGCGGCCGAATCGGGTTCTTCGGCCACCCGCGCTCAACGAGCCGCTCAGGACCCATCCCGGCTCCAATGCGTCGAGCATGGTCAACTCGCGACTCAGCGTTGTGCCCAATGTGCAAGCGGCATCTGTGCTTTATGCCCAGGACGCCTCCGCGGCTTGTGCAATCGCCATCTCGCCCAGTTAGTGTTTCGCCGCTGCCGACGACGAGCAGCCCGTGAATGGATTCCATTCCTGGCCCTCATATTCGGGGGAGGCTGGGTGGGACTTTCACCGGGTTGGAGCATCGCAGCCATCATGACCTATGCTTTTGGCCTTGGCCTATTTCGCATTCGCTTCAGTAGATGGCGAGGGCTGATCTATCTCTGGATATTTCCCATAGGACTGATGGCTTCCGGACTGTATTCGCTTTACCAGAGCCTCGATCATTTAAATCGCGCTAGTCATGATGAATCACTTTGGGCTCAGTTCCTAAGTCAAGGCCCTGAATCCTTTTAATCAACCTTCTCTACACGACTGCCAATTCTAGAGACCCCCCTATCCCATCTCTAGTTGACTGCGATACAGAACCATGGCAAAAGTCGCCATCAAGGCTAAAACGGCGCCACTGGCAACCATAGATATGATCGAACCGATAAACGGCAATTGGGACAAAAACGCAAAGACAATGGCTGCTGCAATTAAGATCGCGACCACCAGGGCGGTCGTTCGAAATGCAAACCAAACCTTGCGTACCACCCATCGAACGGCATGCCACAACCCATAGAGCACGGGTTCTGCGCCCAAAAACACGGCACCCGTCCAATAGAAAAGCGTCGCCAACCAAAACAGCAGGATGAAAAGAGCCAGCAGGCGGACAATCACCGAAAAAACCAAGTCGAAGGAGCCCAGATTGAGCACCAGCACGACCGCCAAATACAAAATCGCGCTGGCCACCAAGGCCGAAGCCACTAGGCCCAGACTGGTCCAAAAGCTGGCCACTGCATGGCGAAAAAAGGCAAACAGACTGGCGAGCGTGTCTTTTCCGGCCAGCCCGGCAGCGACGCCGCCGCCCAGACCGCCGACACTAAACGGAAAAACAATGAGAATAAACGTCAGATACACTAATGCCAGTTTTAACGCCAAGTCGCCGTGCAGTGCGGGCACCGTGCCGGTACTGGTTAATTTGGAGATCCAAGAAGAAAATCCTGGGCCTAAATGGCTTAAGCTAAAGTACTCAAAGACCACCACAATAAAAAGATACCAAAACGCTAGAACTAAGCTTCCGGGCCGTATTCGAGCTTCTTGCCAAGTCGCTGCAACTAACCCTGTCGCCGACACGCCATCGCCTCTCTCCCACGCTTCACCGCAAAACCTAGGCTTCATCGGTCCACGTCTCTGTCCTATGATAATAACGAAAACTGGGACATGTGAAAACTTTCCTGGAGTGGTCCCATATCTCTTGTCTCTGTCCCGAAGGTCTGTCACGGCGCTTTGAGGGCCCCATGGCCTCCCTTCCAAGTCCTAAACAAGCCTTCCTTCGGTCTACACCATAGCTATGTCCTAGGATCTCCCGCTATACGAACCCGCATTCGGACGCATGCCACCATTTTGGACGATAGCCAAGGCCGTTTTGGCGGTGTTTCGTGGGCGATATTTTTTAGTGTGGCTGCCACCTGGCTTTGGGTGGCTTGCCTTCAATGATTGGGCACTCAGCTTTAAGCACCCCGGCGGTCAGGCTTTTGTTCGAATAAAACGGACTGAAGCGAACGGGTAGGGCCTAAGGGTTTCTTTTCACCTCGCACTCGAACCAACCGCCGCGGACGTCGGTTCCAGTGGCCAGTGGCCTGATGGGAGTGCGCATTTTACCAAACCGACGTCCGCTGTTGCTGTTGCCTTTAAAGCCCATTGATGCCCCCAAGCTGTTAACGGCTCTAGCGCGCCAGCGGTCGGGTGCTGATGATTATATCCTAGCTCGATCGGGGTCCAATCCGTGGAGTCAAAATCGCCTGCGGGGAGAGGTATGGCCCGTAGGCCCTCCCATTCTAAATTAGAAATTATTCGCAGAAAATATTTGCGTTTGAATATACCCATCCGACTCTTTTACCCGAAAAAAGTCCGCTATAATTTGACATAGGTTCAAGAAGTGAGGTGTTGGCTGTGGCCGCCATCGAATTGTTTGCCGTACAGCCGTATATGACACTGAGTGACTATGCGGATGGCGAAGCATTTTATCATAAAATTGAAGGTCTATTCCAACAAGCCGATGCCTTGCGGTCAAATCCTAACCTTCCCGCGCTCATTGCCTTTCCCGAGGATATTGCCACCTTTTTGGCGCTGGCAGGGCAGCTTAAGATCCTATCGCAAGTCACGACCATCGACGAAGGGTTTCGCCGTATCGGGCAAATATTATGGCGCCCTCTACTCACCACCATGATCCAAAGGCGCACTCTTTCTCTTCGCCAAGCCTTCTTCGCCGCGGCCGCCCCCACCGTATGGCGCATATGGCACCGCACCATGTCCGACCTGGCGCGACGTTTCTCAATGACGACTATAGCCGGCAGCGCCTTAATCCCCGAAAACCGTTTAGGCTATGACCAAGACGCATACAGTGCCCGAAGTCGGTCCGTCTATAACCTCAGTGTCACCTACGGTCCGGATGGTCGCTTCCTGGCGATGACGCGCAAGGTTAATTTGGTTCCCGGTCAAGAGGATGTTTTGGACCTAACTCCGGGACCCGCAGACCAAGCAGTGATTTCCACCCTGATACCGGGAACCGCTCGGCTCTCGGTGGCTACGGCCATCTGCTACGACGGCTTTACCGTGGCCCACACCAGCCACGAACCGCATTTTCAAAGCTTATGGCCGCTGTTAGATCGCGCGGGTGCCACCATTTTAGTGATCCCCTCGGCTAATCCCTGGTCCTGGGATGCCCCTTGGCCGCTCGATCGCGGCGTACCTCCGAGACTGAGGAAGGAACAGTGGGCGCAAGAATCCCTGCCGGCTGCGCTCGTGCCTATGGAGTCTATACAAGTGGCGGTCAATCCACACCTGTTGGCTTCGTTGCTCGATGTCCACTTCGATGGTCAAAGCAGCATTTGGGCACGCCGCGACGGTCAAGTAAAGTGCCTCGCGGCTTCATCGTCGACGAGCAGCGACCCGGCCTCAGAATGCGTGGTGCATGCCTTATGGGAGCCGTAGTGGCCGAGCGCCAACAAACGTGGCGCGCTATTTTCTTTCAGGCGGCCGGGCTCTATCTGCTCAGTCGCATCGTCTATATCGCCGTTGGTCTGATGATTGCCGTTTTGGTGCGAGGCACGCCCGCTTTCGGCGGATCCCTCCCGTTCAATCAGCCCTGGCATCTGCTCTTGTTCCAATTAGTGTACACTTCCGACTCGGCCTTTTACCATTCCATCGCCATCCATGGCTACCGCCACGTTCAGTTTAACACCCGTGCGCAATACAACTGGGCCTTTTTCCCGCTCTATCCCTATCTTGCCCGCTGGACTCGCGACCTCATTGGACTTCGCATCGTCGATAACGGATTTCTCTGGAGCCAAGCCAGCATGCTGGCCTTTTTAGTCTTGATCGGACGAGTAGTCGATCAAAAGCGTGGTTCCGATCTAGCCTTTTTGACGATGACTCTGGCCGCCTTCTCACCGCTTACCCCTTATTTCACGGCTTATCGTGCAGCCGCGCTGTTCCTTGCCCTGTCCATGGCCGTGTTCTACTTCTTAGAACAGGAAGCGTGGGGATTTGCGGTCCTCGCCGGCTCGCTGGCTAGTCTTGCCCGGCCCGTTGGCATCTTGCTGGCCGTACCTTATCTTTTCGCCATATGGCATCACAGTCGCACCTGGCCCCTCAAAATATTGAGAGCTTTAGCAGCCGCCGGATTCGGCGTAGGCTTTGTCGTTGTTGGGTTCATCGATTGGCGATTTACGGGTAATCCCCTTGCCTTTCTGGCTATCCAAACAGCTTGGAATCGCAAAACCGCCATCCCCTTTGCGTCCGCCATCCGCTGGCTGGGCCATCTCAACATCACCGCACAGGGTGGATGGTCCTTCCCCGCGCTGGCCATCCTCGCGTCTTTATTGGCGATTTTGACGGTCATCTACTTAGCACGCCAAGGGACCGATTACTGGCCAGGAGCCGCTTACATTCTCATCACCGTGCTTTTAGCCAATGCCTCCAACAGTTTTGAAGGAATCCCCCGGTTCATCGCCGAGCTACCGCCGGTGTATATCGCGTTCGCGATGTGGACCGACCGCACCCCGCGTCGCAAGCTCCTCATGCTGGTCGTGCTGGGAGCGCTGTTTGCGGGTTATGCCGCGCTCTGGGCGTTGGGCGTCCATGCGGTTCAAAACTAGCCTGCCTCTGGATGCAAACCTGGGTCGACTCATCAAATACCTCTTTTTACTGAGGCGTGCAGGAAATTGCGGTCGGCAAAGAGAAAGATCCAGTAAGTTCTCACCTCACGTGAGAACACCAACCTTCAGGGGGTGTCTTGGGATGCTGAAAGTACTGAGCCGCGACGATGTGGAATCGTTTATGGAACGTGGGTTTGTTCGGGTTGAAAGCGCCTACGACCCCAAAGATGCTTTGGCTGCGCAAAAAGTAGTTTGGCGTCATCTGGAAGAACGCGGAGTATTTGAGAGGGATCCCTCGAGTTGGCAGACTCCGATGATACGACTCAATGAAGGCTACGATTCCCCAGAGTTTGAACGCTGCAACACCGAACGTCTGGCTGATGCCATGGAGGACTTGGTGGGCCGAGACCGTCTTCGTCAGCGCAGCACTCACGCCTGGGGTTGGTGGCCGGTCAATTTCTTTTTTGGCGGGGACGCCCCCTGGGACATTCCTCGCGTCGGCTGGCACTGGGATGGGCAGCATTTTCGCCACTACGTCGACAGCCCCGAACAGGGACTCCTAGTTCTGTGCGTTTTTTCGGAAATTGCTCCTCGAGGTGGTGGAACGTTAGTAGTCGAGGGCTCCCATCGCGTCGTCGCCAAATTTTTAGCCCAGCACCCGGAAGGCATGGAACACAAAGCGGCCATCGCCGAGGTAACCTCGACCCACCCCTGGTTTCAGTCTTTAACTGCGTCAGCAGAGGATGAACCGCTCGCGCCCGACGAACGCATCGCTCGATTCATGCAACCGAGCGTGGATCCCGAGGGCGTGACCCTCCGGGTCGTCGAGACCACCGCCAATCCTGGAGATGTCATTTTATGCCATCCATTTCTTTTTCATGCCACCTCGCAAAACACCCGGCATGTGCCGCGATTCATGTGCAACCGAACCGCTGAATTGAAACAACGCATGCAGATTCATCAACCCGTAGACCCTGCTCAACTCTCTCCCGTGGAGATGAGCATCCGCCGCGCCATTGGCTAGAGTGATAGCACTCCGCGCTCACCATCTGCTCTGCCAATTTGGTTACCGCGGCCATGGCTATTCGGAAGCGTTTGTCCACAATATGACCGCTGTGCTGGATCACCTTTCCCAGCACAGCCATACTTTAGTGCGTCTCACCGACGAGCCTGATGTGCTCTGCGCCAAGTATCCGACCGACCAACCGAACCACTGCTGCCAACCTGAAGTCATCAAGCGAGATCGTCGGATACTTGCTCAACTCGATCTCCACCGAGGTACCACGATGCCTTGGTCGGACCTAGTCGAACGTGCCAAGACACGGTTCGTGCCCGACGATCTGACTCAGTTGTGCTCCACCTGCCCGTGGCTTCCGCTAGGGTATTGCCAACAGGGTCTACACCAAGCGTCGCTGCACCCCCGTTAGGTTTGACCATCCATCTTAGTAAGTTCAACGACCGCTTGGACCATGGCCTGAGAAATGGCAACCGGACTGCCTACCGTGACAATGTTGGCGACCCGTGGCGCGACACTGGCCAAATAGTCAAAGCTAGGCCCGGGAATTATGGTGGTGCCCACCATGACGATAGGCATGCCTTGGCTGCCAGCCATAGGACTGGCCACCAGCGAATCCATCAAATAGCCAGCATTGGTAATCACGATACCCGTCGGATGCGCAAAAAACTTTTGGTTCACTAACGTCGCAGTCACAAATCGATTAACCCCCGCTAACGGGACCACATGAGGAAGCCGGTCGTGATACGAGACTGCGGCCCCCACCACGTATGAGGTCTGGTCGGCTTTGACCAAGCCAGTATAGGCGGTAGGCACTTGACCGGTAGGAGGCAAAAGCAAAATCGGCGCTTTTTTGGCGGATGCCACCGCGTCGACGGTCAGTGCATCGGTTAAATTCGCATTATTTCCCGACGCGTAAAAGACCATTTGAGTGTCCCCACCATTGGCTTTAACCGCGCGAAACACTGCGGCGGCCGTTTGATAACGGTTCGCGCCAGCATATCCCACACTCGTCATCGTGTGCGGCAGTTCCGCCTTTAACGTCGAATTATCATCTGCACCGATGAGAACCACTCGATGAACATGCAATGCCACCAGTTCTGCCGCGGTGGCTGCTCCGATTGCGACGGGGCTGGTGGTAAGCAAAATGGGAGCCTTCAAGGTTTCAGCCAATGGTGCCGCGCTTACCGCATCCGCCAAGTTCGCTATCGCGGCGGAGGTCAAAATCGCGGTACCTACCCCTTTAGGGTAGGAGAGCGCCGCCGCGGCCACTGCGGCGGCCTGAGCCGTCCCCACAATGCTAATCGGCTTAGGTTGAAACGAGGCTGCCATGGCCGACGTAGGCATCGCCAACGTCATTATTGCCCCCAGACTAACGATACCCAGGATGGCCGTCCTTCGATTCATCAGGGTTCCTCCGTTCTTCTCCTTTATAGTTTCGCACGGATTGCCGGTAAATAGGGGGGTTGACTGAACTTTTCGGCAATTATTCCGTGACGGCATTTTACATTTTTTACCAGTTCGATTACAATGTCGTTAAACCTCACCAAACCGGGTCGACAAAAATTCAGCCAACCCGAACATTGATGCCGAAGACGGTCTTTATCGCTGATAAGATCCGAAAAGATTGCATCCTGTGTAGCCTTAGGGATTTAGGGATTTAGGGATTAAACGCGAACAAACGGCAACCGAGAAAGGAAGAAATCCGATGGCACCCCGTATTGCGGTTCTCCAGTCTCCTTATCTTGGAGATGTGCTCCAGTCTCTCGAACGCGCCGTCCAACAGATGCGGCAAGCGGCAAGCCACGGAGCGGATCTCATGGTTTTTCCGGAATGGTTTTTAGGTGTAAACCCTGTGGATATACTGCCCAATCGGTTAACCGCTAGACTTTCTCATGCCGCCCGAGAGCTTAGCTTGACCGTCATTACGGGTACTCTTCGCGCCTTGGATCCGGCTACGGGAAAAAAACAGCAAAAGGGACTCGTCATCAATCGAGACGGAAGCCTCGCTGGCGACCAGTGCAAATGTCGTTTTCTTCCTCGAGAACAACCGTGGTTTGAACCAGGAGTGCAAGTTATCTCGATCTCCAGTGACTTCGGCACCGTGGTCATTCTCCTCGGGTTGGACGGCTCCGACCCCCTGAGGTGGCAAGAAACGCTTGCTCTAGACGCAGACATCGTAGTCATGGCCCATTCGTTCACGACAATGGAGGACCGACAACTCATCCAAGAAATGGCGGTCAGCCGCAGTCGGGAAATTCAGGGCACCGTCATCGTGGCTCCGCTGATGGGCCGATTCTTAGGGGAGAGTTACCTCCCCGGTGCATTAATCGCTGAGGGGGGACGCATTTTGAGCGCGAGCGACCGTGAAGGCCTGATGATTGCCGGAGACCCGGAACCCCCCCTGATCCAATTGGGGGCCACAGACATCGCCGCCTACGTGCCTCCTTCTGGGCAAACGCCAACCGATCCCGCCGATCCCCTGGCTGCCTTGGGGTCGGAGGCCGAACGGCGAGTCTTCCTGGACTGGAATGCCTTGCTGGCCACTGACCCCTTGGCTGCTGGCCGTGCGCTGCTCGAAAAAACTGGGGAAAATCCCAGGCTGGCGGCCTTGGCACCGGCCCGACCCGGTCACGGCCCCTCACTGGAACGCCTCCTTGCGCAAGGCGCGAGCGGTGCATTCGCCTATCCCGGGTTGGACCGTCTGCACCCCTGGGACCCGTTAGTCCGCGAATTGGGAACTATTCTCGAACATTCGGGTCGCCCGTTATTCGTGCATACCGGACCTGGCCGCGCGCCCTTGCGATTCGACCATCCCTTAGACTGGGACGAGTTTTTGCAGGAATTTCCTTCAGTGCCCCTAATTTTAGTACACATGGGCGGACGTTCCCCGCTGTTAGAAGAAGCCTTGTTGTTGGCCGAACGTCACCGCCACGTCCTTCTAGAAACGTCGGGCGCTCCACTTGCCTTCATTCAAACCGCCATTCAAGAAATCGGATGGGACCGGATGCTCTTTGGCAGTGGAGGCATTCCCGACCAGTTTCGCCGGGAGTGGGAAAAGATGGAGCCCCTTGAGAGCCGCATCGGTTCGGACGCATTCCAAGCGATCGTAAACAAGAATGCCCGAACCCTTTTCTTCGACCGGGCCACGTTCCAATCTCGGATGATTGGGAACGGACTTAGCATCATCAGTCGTCCCAGTTAGGAGTCCGTTAACTGCCTCCATTGAGTGTCAGGAATCGAAAAATCGAATCCCAAATAATAATTGCCTTGATAAAAGATCAACGGGTCACGGTCTGTGCGATCAAACGTTTCCACACGGCCAATGGTAATGGTATGATCCCCACTGACAAAAACATCCTCGCGAACACAGCAAAACCAGGCGGCCGCATGGCGAATGACAACCCCACCATGGACGGTTTCGAATGGATCGGCCACGTCATTGGGATCCATCCTCCCGGCAAACACATCCGATAGCAACTTTTGGTCGTGAGCGAGGACACTAATAGAAAATCGGGTCCCTCGATCCTCTAAGCACTGATGCATTCGCGTATGATTAGCAATGGACACCGCCACCGTCAAAGGATTTAGCGACACCGACATGAACGCATTGGCCGTCATTCCATGAAGACCCTGGGGAGTGTCCACCAATACCACGGTAATTCCAGTCGCAAATTTAGCAGCCGCCTTGCGAAACTCACGGGTCACAGCCACGTCGTTCTGATTCTCTGCCACGGGCGCTCCTCCCACCACTAACCATATCTCAATGGCACTCGGGCGCCAACCCACTCTACCTTTCTCAACGCCGGGTTACCACCAGGCCTAAATCATCATGAGGAGCTAAGGTCATCCCTGGATGAGGCGAAGGAAAGGAAGTGGTCAACGGTCGTAGGTTCCATTCCCGACAGATAAACGAAATCGCCAACATCATTTCAGTTAACGCAAACTCCTCACCGGGGCACCGACGTGGTCCACCTCCAAAAGCCAAAAACCGATAGTCGGTCCGCGATCGGACTACCTCTCGGGAACGGATCCAACGTTCAGGACGAAACGTTGTCGGCTCTGAATAATACCCTGGCCGACGGTGAGTGACCCATGGGCTGACTAAAAAGTCCGACCCCGCGGGCAATGCATAGCCTTGCACCTCAACCTCTTGAATGGCGGTGCGACTGATTAACCAAACTGGAGGGAACAAGCGCAGAGCCTCTAAGCACACGGCCTGGGTATAAGCCCCAGATTGGAAGGGATCGCCTTGATGGAGCGCCTCGTCACCCACTCGGTCGGCAATGTCGGGATATTCGGCTAAGAGCCTGAGGGTCCAAGCTAACGCATTGCCCGTAGTTTCATGTCCGGCGATGAGAAAAGTCAAAGCTTCCTCAGCCCGACGCTCTACAGGCGAATTCGCCAAGACTTTCAAGAGCGGCGTCGAGGGTTCGTCGAACAAAGGCTCAATAAAGTCGGTCAGTACCCCAGATGCCTGATGAAATGCACGATTGAACACTTTAGGCCAATGATACGGTGGCCGATAGGCACTCCGTGCACGACGGTGAAAGTGTTCCATCACCTGGGCTGTTGCCTTATCTACACGTCCCACGGACTCGGCGACGGAAGCGACTCCAAAAAACACGTCCATGGTCACGATTAGTGCCAAGTAGCGTCCAAACTCTCCCGCATCTAGCTGACCCGGGGTAAAAAACCGTGACACCGCCGCCCCGATTCGTTCAGCGATGGCGATGCGATACGCCTTCATCGGATCAGGCTGAAAAACTGGGGCGATGGCCTTTCGTTGTTCGCGCCAAAGATCCCCTTCGCTCAACAAGAGCCCCCGGCCAATCAAAGGATTTTGAGCCTCCATCCCCGGGCCTTTGCGAAAATGATCTTTGTGAGGTCTGAGAACGTCCTCCACCGCAGTGTCCTCGGTGGCCAAGTATAACGTCCACGGCCCAAACGGCAACGACGCGAAGCCTGGGTAGCGGTTACCGACGTCTTCCAAGAGCCCCAGGGGATCGCGATGGAACTGCGGCAACAACCCCCAGGGAGCGCGGGTCACCGGTCCGTACGGGCACTTTAAGCTCACGAGCCACCGTTTCCAAGCATCGATTCCATCATGATTAGCCCTTCCCCTTCGGCCGCATGGGCCAGCCTTCGATCCATCGATCCAAAGCGAACCTCAACCTCTTGTCCATAGTGACACAGTACGAGAGCCGACGCGAGTTCCACGCTGCCGCGTCCATCCAACGCCCACCGTTCCGCTAAGTCGCCAGATAAACGCAACAGATTATCGGTAGCCGGCACTCGTACGAAATGCACCCAATCCAGATCTAGTCGGGTAACCACTGCCCGATAATGCTGCGGGCTAATCCAACGGTCACGCCAAGCTTCGGCCAGCCACGCTCGAAGCCATGGATAGCCTATGGCAGTGGTCGCCAGGGCATCCGCTTCGCGATTGGCTCGTTCGACAACTTCGCGCCCACGATCGCGAAGATACAACTGCAAAAGTGCGTCACGTTCCAAATAGAGAATCATGATTCCGGCTCCTCAAAGACGGTGACCTCAGCCAGATGCCGTTCGATAGGCGGAGCTTCTTGCTCCGGGAGCCCGAACGGCTTACCCCCATCCCATAACAGGAGCCCCTGTTCGGCCAACGCGTACAGGGCTTGACGGCTGGGATTTAACTCCGCCGGGACTACCCGGGCCAAGGGACGACCCCGATCCACAATGAGCAAGGTCTCGCCCTCACGCACTTGCCCCAAATAAGCAATCAACCGAGATTTTAAGCCCTGTATCGGAATCACCTTATCCATCGCCAGACCTCCAGATATCCATTATTTGCCAGTTCAGCGCTGAAGTCAATCTCGAACGCTGGCCGTCCTGGTCTCGCTTCTTCCGAGATCCCTATACTCTTCGAAGCCAACCCTCGGGCTCGGTACCTCATGGCGATGCAAACTAGCAATTAAGATGAAGACCGGCATTTTATTCATCGATTTCGTGACTCCATCAAAGGCCTTCACCGCCATACCCGACCCATGATCAGGGACGATCCCCGAGACGCTGACGACCAGGCCTGATATCGGCATGCGGTCAGCGCCTAAGCCTATCGGTGTGTTCCCACCACCACTGAAATCTTTTTAGTTTGGGACAAATCCTCATGCTGCGAACCGATGCAGCGATTCAACCCCTCGGGGCTTAGACTCAACCCCTCGGGATTTAGTTTGATGAGGCCAGAAATCCCGAGTCGTCATCTAAACCCGGACCATGAAGTCCAAGAGCCCGTCTCTCGCCCCTTCGCAGCTTCGGGCTTTGACATCGTCCGATCGCCGGCCGCAATCTGTGTGTCCAGCCGTGCTCGAATCGTCATCGATTTCCCGCTCCGGCCCGGGTGGGGTATCGTCAGTAACCGATTCCCCAATCGATCAACAAGCCACAATGCGTGAGCCCGCCGCCAAAGCCATAGAGCAAGACTTTATCACCAGCGTTCACTTTCCCGTCGTGGACGCCTTGGTCCAAAGCTAGAGGAATGGTAGCCGAAGAGGTATTCCCATAATAAATCAGACTATTAAGCATCCGTTCTGCCGGCACATGGCATTTCTCGGATATCGTATTAATCATTCTCAAATTTGAACTATGGGGGACGAACCAAGTGATATCTTCAGTCTCTACGCCACTCCCGTCGATCAACGCTTGCACCCCAGGAGGAACGGTGGCGACGGCCCATTTGTAGACCTCCCGCCCATTTTGTACCAACCGACCACCGCGACTGAGCTCGTGCCCGTCCATCTGGAGCGAAAGGTTGGTGCAGTATAGATTGATGCCTTGCTTGCCCTCGGTCCCCAAATGAAACGCCAAGAAACTCGGACGCTCTACATCTTTCTCTACCAATACCGCTCCAGCACCATCTCCAAATAACACACAGGTGGTGCGATCGGTATAGTCTACAATCTTTGACATGGTCTCCGCCGCAATCACCAATACCTTCTGATGCAGTCCAGAAGTAATTAACCCATTCGCAAGATGCAGCCCGTACGTAAATCCAGCACAAGCCGCGTTAACATCCATTGCGCCGCACTGAGCAATGCCCAACCTTTGCTGCACCTGGGCAGAAACGCTGGGCGTAAAGAAATCCGGGGTAAACGTACATACAATAACCATATCGACATCGCTTAGCGAGACCCCAAACCGATCTTGCAAATTACGAACCGCATTCACGCACAAATCGCTCGTGAATTCGCCCGTATCCGCTATCCGACGTTCTTGAATTCCCGTGCGTTGCACGATCCAATCGTCGTTGGTTCCCACCATTTGTTCCAAATCGGAATTACTCAAGACCCGTTTCGGAACGTACGATCCAATGGCACTGATTCGAGCTTTTGACGTCGGCATTCACCAATCACCCCATGATAGTTGGAAGAGTCTCCCTTGCTAGAGAACACGGGGTTACCAAAAATCGACATCGACCTGCTCAGAGATAGCCGTGTCAGTGAAGCGTCCCTATTCTCGCAATCGATGTGGTTCACCGTACGCCTAATCATAACATAGCCTGCCTGTGATCCTCAGCAAGGCTAAAACGAAACTGGATGCCCCTTAGGATCCATCCATGCCCACAGGTTGCGCGACCAAATAGCCCCGGAGCAGCAGGGCTCGCATCTAGCCAGCATTGCGAGCCCTGCTGCCTATCAAGCAAGGCCCATTACCACGCATCACACCCACTCGCAAATCTGGGCAAAGGCCCCTACCGATTGCATTCGAAACGCCGTTATCGTCCCCGACCAGTCCTCCAATCGTCGCTAAGTTTTGCCGCCGTCGGCCAATATCATTAACCCTCGCTGACTCAACTGGGAGAGTGGCGTCTCTTTGGCCGCCGCTGCCGGAGCAAATGCGTGTCAGCGACCGCATAGAGTGCTTCTGCTGTGGTCCCATCGGGTCCCAACACCGCAGTCCCCACGGCCATGGATAGATCAGGTTGAAACTGTTTTAATGCCCGAATCACCCGGGCCACTTCGTGGCTGACCGAGTGCCCCTCGCGATGCGGCATCCACAATCCAAATGCTTGCCCGCCCAGTCTTCCGACTAGGTATTGGGCCGCCATAAGGTCGTGCATTAACGTGCCAATTTGCTCGATCACTTTGTCGGCCACGACGTGGCCAAGGTGTTCGTTCACGGTTTGGAATCCCTCCAGTTCCATCAGGCCAAACGCCCACGCCTGATTTTGCTGGAGCGCGTCAGGGATCTGCCGATTCACTCCATCCCAGAACGCCTGGCGAGTCAATACGCCGGTCAAACTATCCCGATCCAATAGTTCCTGATAAGCCTGCATCACCACGCTTATATCCCAGTTAAATAAGTCGCGCAACATTTCCGCCAAATCCACCCTCTGTTGCATTCGTAAAACCTTGGCGACTTCCGCTTGTAACTTTCGATATCCTAGAACGTAATAGGGCAAGTCAATACCGTACCGTTGATGTGCTCGCGCGATCTGTTGTCCGCGTGCCACATCCGTTTCGTCCAATCTTCCCCGGGTCAACTGAGCAAAATGATGCTCCAGCAAACGGACGTATTGCCCCCAGTCTATTCCGTGCACCCTGACATCTAGAACGGTCGACCCAATCCATGCCGCCAAATCGGCCACCACCGTCCGAAATAGAGGGGCCAGCACCTCTTGTTCGTTAGCGATGTGCTCCAAGACGTCATCGCTAAGCGAAAGCACCTGGAGCAATGCCAGCGGCTGAAGTTGCAGTGAGATTCGTCGACTCGACGGGAGTGGGATGTCTATCGATACGGGCCAGGTCGAACTCGGTCGCCCGAGGGCAAATCCTTGCCCGTACCGGATTCCCAGTCTCCGTAATTTCATGATCTGTTCAGACTGTTCCACTCCTTCAGCGATGAGATGCGTGGTCTCTGGATTGACCCAACGCACCAACAGGTCCAACAGCTTATCGACCGCTTCGTCATGGCCAACTCGACGGACCAAAGCCACATCAATTTTCAGCCAATTGGGATGCAACTGAATCAGTCGCAACGGATCCGCAGTTCCAACACCCCAATCGTCAATCGCTACGCCGACGCCTTGGGCGCGAAATTCTTGCAAACGCGCTTGCCATCGTTCGATGCGAGTATCGCCTTCGGGAATCTCTAAGACAATCCGCCCCGGATGCGCGTCGGGATTAGCCAAGAAGACCCTGAGGTCTGCCAGTTGACCCATCGTCATGTTCAAAAACAGTAGCGTCCCTGGAGGGCGTTCAGCGCCTTTGGAGAGCGCCTGCACCTGCAACTGACGCCGGATGGCCGCCAAGCGTCTTTGGGCTTTAGCCTCGTTGGCTAAGGGCAAAAATCCTTCGTCTTCTCGACCTGCCAATCGCCCCAAAGCCTCATAGCCCAAAACCTTCCCGTTGACCAAATCTACAATGGGTTGGAACACGACCGAGGTAGGGATATTTTCACCTCCACCCATCTCACCAACTCCTTTCAACATCCGTCAACATCCAGGCCTGGTTGATTTCAGCTGGTAGTCCTCCCACGTTGGCAAAAATGGCCATTTTTTGAATCCACTAGCCCTATTATGACATTTTCATTCAAACTGGCGAAATTTGTGACCCTTCATCCCGGCGCTTTCGTTACCGTTTATATTTTGGTTCTGAGATCCATGGTGGCTACTCCTCGGTTCAAGTACACTAAAGCCATTCTATATCCTCGAAAGCTGGGAAAGGACGCATGACAAGCGATCATCCATATGCCGATCAAGAATCCGCTAACATCCGCACGAACACGTTCAACGGTGGGGCTCAAGCTATTGCTTTAAACTTGGTTAATCCGTTTCTCGGCATCGATTTGGTGCGTCTCGGCGCCACCAACTTCGAGCTTAGTTTGGTCATCGCCTTGCCTCCGTTGGCGGTAATCACAAGCACCTTACTGGGGGCCCATTGGATTGCTCGCGTCAAAAGCCCGCATCGCACCGCAGCCTTGCTTTATGCCATCGCACGGATCTTTCCGCTGGGATTGTTAGTCGTCAATCTGCTATCGCCCTCGCCCTGGCAACCGCTCCTGATGGTCATTCTCATCGGCGCAATGAACATTCCTATCGCCGTCGCCAATCTCACCTGGCAGGCTATCATAAGCGCCCTGTTCCGTCCGCAAATCCGCAATCGGGCAGTCACTCTGCGTACTGTAGCGACCAGTGCCCTCGGAATCGTGACCCTCTTGGGCGCCGCCCTAATTGTCGGACAAAGCCCGGGAGTCAGCGGCTATCCTTGGATATTTGGCGCCGCTTTTCTGGCTGGAATGGTTGAAGTCTGGTGGTTCCTTCGCCTTCGCGGCGATCCCCCCGTGCAAACCGCACCACCCCATCTCTTACAAGCGGCGCGGCGAGTCTGGGCTTTGCGCGACTTCCGCAGATATACCTTGGCAAGCATCCCTTTTTATTTTGGATGGCAGATGGCGCAGCCTCTCTTCGTCCGATATCAAGTATCCGATGCCCATGCCACGAATGCCTGGATCGCGATCTTTTCCGCCACTAATGCCCTATGTAGCGCCGCCATGAGTCCCCTCTGGGGACGTTTTGGCCACCGTGTCGGCCCCCGGTACGCTTTACCCTTGGCCACCTCGCTGTTGTCCTTGGTCCCTGTTGTCTACGCCTTAAATTTAGGCCTCCACGGGATCTTGCTATCCAACATCGTCGGCGGGGCCTTCGGCGCCGGAGTCAATATGTTTCTCTTGCTGCGTTTGATGGAAGTCGCTCCCGAACACGATCGCATTTTCGCGATTGGCATGGCGAACACGCTGATCGCCACTGCCAGCGTCTTGGGGCCGTTTGTAAGCGTCGTTCTGGTCCACTACGTGCCGATCCCTAGCATTTTTTGGATTCCAGCCGGGCTCAGGTTAGTGGGAGCGATAGCGTTTTTTGCCACTGTCTATGTCGGCATCAAGCCTCGCCACGATGCGTTCGATTCGCGATCTTTGGGAAGGTAAACGCGCGAGGTTCGGTCCCATCGTGTGGTCAGTGCGTTCTTCGGGTTGCGTTTTTACACTAAGCCCAGTATGCTTAGCTTACCAGGTGGATAGTGGGATCCACATGGAGCTCTTGACTGAACGGGGATTAGGATGACGGATCTTTCACTGCCGGAGTTGGTGCCAGTGGTCGACCTCAATGGTCGACCGTTGAGCCCATGTTCTCCGGAAAAGGCTCAGCAGAATCTTGAGGACGGACTGGCTACGATGGAGCAAGGGATTCTTCGCCTCAACTATCGACCGCTTGGCTATCGCCATGTGTATCGACTAGTTCGCCGGCGAGACGGACTCGTGTGCGCGTGGTGCTATCAGCCAGGTTCCACCTTGGAACATGTCCTGCCGATTTGCTGGGGAGGACGCACTTCCTTAGATAACTGTGTCATCGCCTGTCGCGCCTGCAACCACAGCCGAAACAATGCGCTTCCGTCGGTTTTTGTGCGCTGGACCGGCGTGCGTCCCTCACACCCAGTGATTCTAAAAATTCTCCATCACGAGGCTTATGCACTAGACGCGGCCGAAAAATCCTTGAACAGTCGGCCGCTGTCTAGCTGTATCAGTAAAGAAGAGGCGCAAATTTGGGTCGCCTATCACCAAGGCGACATTGAACGCATTCGTCCTATCGCACCGAATCCGCCATTCAGCCGATTTCGGCCTCAGGCGGATCCCTTTGTTCAAGTGTTCATTCCCTAATTGCGGTCCACGGGTTAGGCGTCCACTTCTTCTGACTCCCCATTGTCTTTGAGCGACCATCCCACCAAGACTCGCGAAGTATCACTTGGTTCCTCGTAATCATCATCATCTTCGCCGTCATCGTAAGCCCCTTCGCCGTGAATGGCGCGATCGCCCACTTCCAAAGCTAATTGAGGCAGGCGTAATGGCACCACCAACCCTACCAGTTTCAGCACGCCCCACGTCGCCAATCCATCGTAAGCCACGATGACCAAGAGCGCCAGCGCTTGTACGAAGAATTGGCGGGGATTCCCGTAAAATAATCCAGTCACTGCCGAACTAGCCACCGATTTCGAGCCTAGATACTCAATCATGTGCGGATCCGCCAGGAGCCCGACCATCAGTCCGCCCACGGCACCGGCCACGGCATGGGTGTGAAAAACCCCTAAGGTATCATCCACTCGTTTAAAAAATCCTCGGGAACCGAGCCAATTCATGGTCATCCAGGGAATGGCTCCTGCCGCTAGCCCTATCAAGATAGCGCCTTCGCCATTCACATATCCCGCCGCTGGAGTAATGGCCACCAAACCCGCAATGATTCCGTTGATGGCGCCTGTCAAGCTCGCGCGTTCTCGCGCATAAATATCAAAAATCATCCACACCAACATCGCGGCGGCGGCAGCGATGTTGGTGTTTAACACCGCCGCCGAAGCATCCGCATTAGCGAAATATGGATCGCCGCCATTGAACCCGTTCCAACCCAGCCACAGGATGCCAGCACCCATTAAAGCAAACAGGAGGTTGTTGGCAGTGAAGTTTTCTCGGTCCTTTTTGAGTCGAGGCCCAATCACCCAAGCCGCCACAAATCCCGACACTCCGGCAGCTACGTGAATCACATAGCCCCCGCTGTAGTCCACTGCTCCGAGTTGCGCCAGCCAGCCTCCGCCCCACATCCAAAAAGCGTTGACACAGTACACCACGGTACACCAGAGAGGAACGAAAATGATCCAGGCCTTAAAGTTCATGCGGCCTAAAATAGCGCCAGCCAAAAGGCCCGGTGCAATCGCGGCAAACACAAACTGAAAATATACGAGGGAAGAACCGGAGATCTTCAAGCGCGGCATCGCCGACGCCAGCAAGGGAATATTGGCCCGCGCCTCTTCGGTGACATGGCTCAGGGCCGATCCGGGAATTCCGATCAGGCTCGACAAAATGCCGGGGCCCAATTTCATCGGATCGCCAAACCCCAATTGATATCCCCAAAGAACCCACACAATCAAAACCGCCGCAAACGCATAAAGCACCATAAATGCTGAATTAAGAGCAAACTTGCGTTTCACTAATCCGCCGTATAACACGGCGAGACCGGGAATAGACATTAGGCCGACCAACGTCGCGGCAATCAATTGCCACGCGGTATCTCCCGGATTAAGGTAGGCTGCCGACGGTATCATGGTGAGTTCTCCCTTCAGGCCGAACACCTAACAGCATTCTTGTCAGGTTTTAGTCTTATATAACTATCTACTGTTAGATGCTACACGATTTTTGTCACGTATTCAAGAGTCTATCGGAGTTATAGACAAAACAACAACCATCAACCCGTCTGAAATAGCAACTAATCCTCGATACCTCTATTTATTTGTTATGTTTTCTGTCTAAGAAATCCCTTCGGTTAGGGATGCTAAGCTCCGCATCACGACCGAGACCAAGCCAGCCCTGATCCTAGTCGACATCAGTGCATTATCCCTTGTTATCACTGGCTGAACGGTGACTGGTATGGAGTTTGCGGTTTTTTGGCGCCAGCTCTGAAGAACATGATTTGGAAGTACCTCGGGATACCGCGTTCGAGAACGCGCAAAAAAGATTCTCGCAGGTACATACTCGGTAAACTCGGGGTTTTTTAAAGAAACGGACTCTAAGATTCGGGTAATTTTTTGAAATAGGAACCGATTCGGCACGGACCCCTATGGACACCACAGGAAATGTGAGGCTCTTACGTACTTTCTGTTATTACTAATTGACTAGGCAGGAATTAAACAGGAATATTATAGGTGTTTCCTGTTATCTACTGCTATAACTACAGGGAAATAACCCCAATATATCTATCATCTCTGGACTGTCTGACGATTTTCCTTAATTTTTTCGAGAGAATAACCGCATACCTGTACTATTAGATTGCCACATCTTTACTGTGGACTTTGCGGTTTTTTACCACCTAGAGATTGAATGCAGTTAGTCCCTCTCGTGTCAATTTGTATAGCAACGCTATACAAATTGACACGCTATACATGCATTGGCTTGGTTTCAGAATCGAAAGCAAATTTGCGTGGACTACTTCCAATATTTACCTGGACAAATCCGCTCGCCAGTGCTACCGTGCTTCGTGGAGGCGATGCCCCGTGAATGCGGAGTTACAACGATG
>DAHXNH010000263.1 GCA_027365485.1 Clostridiales bacterium | reverse complement strand
CAGCTAGAGAATCTAGCCTGGGGACAACATCCCTTGGTAGGGATTTATGCCAGCCCGGGTCGAGTGGAATTTCGCATGCAAGGCCCCGAGGACATTCCAAACGGCTCGTTGAACACGAAACGGGCGGAGGCATGGGCCCGTTCGCAGGTGCCGTCCAAGCTCTATTCACCTTCCGGGTCGCGAGTCGAACGATTGATCGAGGCCATGATCCACCGGGGGATTCATCTAGCGATAATGGAAAGTCTGACCGGCGGATTGGTGGCGTCAAGCCTAATCGCGGTTGAGGGCGCCTCTAAATGTGTGCAAGGCAGCGTGATCGCGTATACTGAAGAAGTAAAAATTCGATTTGGGGTTGATCCCGCGATTATTGAGCGTTATGGTGCGGTGAGCGCCCAATGTGCCAAAGCTATGGCGGCGGCTGCACGCAAAGTTTTCTCGGCGGATATAGGCCTCGCTACTACGGGATTTGCCGGGCCAACGGGTGGCACCGCGCAAAATCCCAGAGGGACCTTTTTTGTCGCCGTCGACGGTGGTCGGACGGTGGATGTTCGTCGTCGCCAGATGTCGTCGGAGCGTACTGCAGTGCGCCAAGCTGTGGTAGAATTATCATTAACCGCCCTGTGGGAACTGTTGGAACTGAGTTGAGCCTGGATGGCATAGGGAGAATATGGGCATCAATCGGTAGTCGTGAGGTCCGAATAGCGTGTCATGATCGGCATTGGGATTCGGCTCAGGGCTTGTTCTAAGGGCGAGGAAAATATCTTTTGAGGGAGTCGTGCGATTGGCGAGCGAATTATTCAAAGAAATGGGATTGTCGATGCAGGTGCTTAAGGCATTGACCGAGATGGGCTTTGAGGAGCCATCTCCGATTCAGCTTAAAACCGTTCCGTTGATTATGGACGGAAAAGATTTGATTGGACAGGCTCAGACCGGCACTGGCAAGACCGCCGCGTTTGGGATTCCGATTATCGAAAAATTGGACCATCGGTCCAAGCACGTAGAAGCCTTGGTGCTAGTGCCTACCCGGGAGCTCGCTATCCAAGTGGCGGAAGAGATTACGAAAATCGGTCGGCACGCCGGAGTGAAAGTCGTTCCGATCTACGGCGGGCAGTCGTATGATCGACAAATTCGAGCGTTGGAGCACGGTGCCCAAGTAGCCATCGGTACACCTGGCCGGGTGATGGACCACATTCGCAGGGGAACGTTGCACTTAGACAACGTCAAGATTCTGGTCCTGGACGAGGCTGACGAAATGCTCGACATGGGCTTTATCGAAGATGTCGAGTTTATTTTGCAGCAGGTGCCCACAGACCGCCAAACTTTGCTGTTTTCGGCGACGGTTCCAGAGCCGATAAGCCGTCTCGCCAAACGCTATTTGAATTCTCCGGAGCACATTTCCATTAGTCCGGAACGTCTGACCGTGCCTTTGACGGATCAAGTCTACTATGAGGTGCGTGAGCACGAAAAGTTAGATGCTGTCAGTCGTGTCCTGGATATGGAAGGAGCCGAGCGCACGATTGTTTTCTGCCGAACTAAAAAACGGGTCGACGAACTGGCAGAAGGATTACAAGCGCGCGGCTATACCGCCGAAGCGATTCATGGGGATCTTAATCAGGTCCAACGAAATCGGGTGATGAAACGATTTAAAGAGGGTGGCAGCGAAATGCTGATAGCTACAGACGTGGCTGCCCGAGGGTTGGACATTGACAATGTGACGCACGTGATTAACTATGATTTGCCGCAAGACACAGAGAGTTACGTGCACCGAATTGGGCGTACGGGTCGCGCGGGGAAGTCGGGTACAGCCATCACGTTAGTGACGCCGAAGGAATTTCGTCAGATTCGGCAGATGGAACGAGTGCTAAGAGTGAAGTTGGCGCGTCGTCCGTTGCCGACGCCGCAAGATGTCGCCGAGAAGCAGCGGGAAGGATTAAAACTGCGTTTGGCTGAAGAAGTCGAACGCGGCGTGTTGCCCGAGTATCAAGACTTAGTGATGTCGCTGGCAGAATCGTACGATTCGGTGGACATCGCTGCCGCAGCGGTCCGGTTGATGGTGGATAAAGGCCGTGAACCGCAGTTAGAGCATGAATTTGGCGAAACGGGTGCCGAACCGGGTATGGTCCGCTTGTTCTTGAATTTGGGGCGCGCCGATCGGGTAAGTCCGGCGGATGTGGTTCGAGGTTTGGCTGAAGGGTCGGGCATCTCGGGAAGCGTTTTGGGGTTGATTGACATTTACGATCGCTTCACTTTTGTGGAGATGCCTCATGATGTGGCCTCCAAAGTCTTGGCGTCCGTAGCCGATATTCATATTCGAGGAAAATCGGTGAATATGGAACCAGCACGACCGCGCGGATAGCAGGAGTTTTTTTCCCTCGACTCGAAGTGTTCCACGTGATGAGGAGGGGTCGTTGTGGCAATGGAGAAGGATAAGGCGTTGGATTTGGCGTTAGCCCAAATCGAAAAGCAATTTGGTAAAGGGTCCATTATGCGTTTGGGAGAGGCTAGTGCCCGAATGCCGGTGGATGCCATATCCACAGGGTGCATTACGTTGGACATTGCGACCGGAGTCGGAGGACTGCCAAGGGGTCGGGTGGTAGAGATTTACGGTCAGGAATCATCCGGAAAGACGACTGTGGCTCTGCATGCCATCGCTGAGGCTCAAAAAGGCGGGGGCACGGCAGCGTTTATTGACGCCGAGCATGCCTTAGACCCGATCTATGCGGAAAAACTGGGCGTCAATTTAAATGAACTTTTGATTTCTCAGCCCGACACTGGGGAACAAGCCTTAGAAATCTGTGAGGCTCTGGTTCGTTCTGGGGCCGTGGATATCGTGGTCATTGATTCCGTGGCCGCCCTAGTGCCGCGAGCTGAGATCGAAGGCGAAATGGGCGATGCTCACGTGGGGTTGCAAGCCCGGCTGATGTCCCAGGCTTTGCGAAAGTTGACGGGTGCGATTTCCAAGTCTAATACGATTGCCGTCTTTATCAACCAATTGCGCGAAAAAGTTGGAGTGATGTTTGGCAATCCGGAAACCACGCCTGGGGGCCGGGCGTTGAAATTTTATGCTTCTATGCGCTTGGAAGTGCGCCGGATAGAAAGCTTAAAACAGGGCAATGACGTCGTCGGCAATCGGACCAGGGTCAAGGTGGTTAAGAATAAGGTGGCACCGCCATTTAAACAGGCGGAGTTTGATATTCTATATGGCGAAGGCATTTCCCGGGAGGGCAGTATCCTGGACGTAGGTCAAGAGACGGGAATTATTCAGAAAAGCGGAGCATGGTACGCTTACGGAGACATTCGTCTGGGCCAGGGTCGAGAGAACAGTCGGGACTTTCTCAAAGCCAATCGCGAAATTACCGCAGAAATTGAAAAACGTCTGCGCGCGCCCATCGTGGTGGTTGAAGACGAGGTGGTTAGTACGGAACCAGCCAGTGCCGAATGATGCGGTTGCCATTGGTTTAAAATTCTTGACCGGCCGCCGATTAACGGTCGAGGAACTTCGGCAAAGGATGAAACGCCGAGGAGTGGAAAGCGTAGAATGTGAAGAGGCCTTAAACCGGCTGATTGATCTGGGGCTCCTAGATGACCGAGCCTACGCTCACGATATGGTAGCGGATGCCCTCGAACGGGGCAAGCACGGGCCCTTGGGTGTAAGGGCTCGGTTGCTTCGGCGGGGGTTTGCGCCCGACCTGGTCAGCGAGATGCTAAAGGAAGGTGAGGATGCTTGGCAAGTCATTGCCCTCCGGGTCGCCCAAGAGTACGATAGAGAAGATGAACGCGATCGGGTTCGGCTGATGCGCAGGCTCCATCGCGAGGGATTTGCGAGTCCGATCATTCAAAGGACCCTGAACTCGGCTGATCAGCATGATTCGGCGTAGAGCTTGGGTTGCTGGCAGGAAGGAGAGTGCGCCGTTGAACATGCCCTCTTCAGGATGGGGAACAAGCATCCGTGGGTTGGGAACGTTGATCGCCGTGGTAATGCGTTATCCGGAAGTGTCCAGCATGCAGTATAATCCGGAATCCGAAACGCTGACCTTGGCTTTTATCGTTCGTCGAAATTTGGAGCCGTCAGTGTGGTCAGAATTAGACCTGGCGATTCGCGAAATTCTAGTCGCCTATCGAAGTCTGACCCGGACGCCGCTTGAGATGCTCGAACTGGACGCTATGACCGTGGAAAGCGTGACCGTCATTGAAGTGACCAGGGATGCTAAAACGTTGTCCGTGGAAGAGGTGGGGATGCTCATCGAGATGTTGCGCGACCGCTTCGAATTCGATGTCGCCGCGGATCCCAATGATTTGTTGGAAGAGGAAATGCTGGTTCAAGAGGAAAACATTCAAGCAGGGCTGGAGGCCTTGAATAAAGGGTCAAACGGTCAGCTGGTGGCGTTGCGCGAGGACGGACGGGTTGTCGTATTTAAGACCTAGAAGCGGGGTTTTTATGAGAGTGTTGGCGGTGGGCGACGTGGTGGGAAAGACTGGCCGCCGCATGATAGCCAAGTGGGTACCTCAATTGGTGGATCAAGAGGCTATCGATTTGGTGGTGGTGAACGGGGAAAATGCGGCTGGCGGGAATGGGCTGACCCACGAAGTCCTAGACGAGTTGTTAAGTCTCAAAGTCGATGTTTTGACTTCCGGCAACCACATCTTTGACAAACGCGAAGTTTTTGAATTCATAGACGATGTTCCTGTATTGTTGCGGCCGCTGAATTTACCCAAGGGCACTCCGGGACACGGCTATGTGGTGGTGTC
Source organism: Clostridiales bacterium (assembly GCA_027365485.1). GTDB lineage: Bacteria > Bacillota > Sulfobacillia > Sulfobacillales > Sulfobacillaceae > JAMCVM01. Next base: position 41,387 of record DAHXNH010000263.1, on the reverse strand, counting down.
TAAGGCGTCGGTTCCAGTGGCGGTAATTAACGTCGCAGGCCGCGCCTTTATGCCGTTTCAGTATGACGATCCGTTTCACGCGCTAGACCAAGTGTTAGCCACATTGAAACACGAGGTGCCGATCATTATTGTGGATTTCCATGCCGAAACCACTTCGGAAAAGATGGCCTTAGCCTGGTATCTTGAGGACCGGGTGTCGATGCTCGTGGGTACCCATACACATGTTCAAACCGCGGATGAACGCATCTTCCCTCAAGGGATGGCCTACATTAGCGACTTGGGCATGACGGGGCCCCGGGATTCGGTGATTGGGGTGAAGGCGCCATCGGTAATCCAAAAGCTGCGCACGCAAATGCCTACTCGCTTTGAAACAGCCGTGGGCGTGGGTCAGTTTGGTGCGCTCTTGGTGGATATCAACGATGCCAGCGGCAAGGCCGAGACCATACGAAGGATACTAAAATACGAAGAATCGTGATGGGTGGGATCGCTGATGCGCTGGGGTGGAAGGGTTTTTCCTGTGGTGGATACGCATGCTGACAGTCTGCTCCAGGTTCTGGAAGGCAAGCGCCATCTGGGAGAACGAAGCCCACTAGGGCAATTAGATTGGCCGCGAATGGCTGAAGCGGGTTGGAACCTCCAGTTTTTTTCTTGTTGGGTCGAGCCACAGTACAAGCCCGAGCAAGCGCTGGGGCAGCTTTTCCGTTTTCTCGACCAGTTTTGGCTGGAGGTCGAAGCGTATCCGGGGTTAGCTCGGGTGGTGACCGACATCGCCGGGTTGAATGCCATCGTGGGATCGGACGGAGTAGGCGCAATTTTGTCGATTGAGGGGAGTGAGGGCTTAGGCACGGACTTGGCTCGATTGCGTCTTTGCTATCGTTTGGGCGTACGTCTGGTCAGTTTGACGTGGAATGAGCGCAATTCTTTGGCAGATGGGGCTGGCGAAGACCCTGGTGCCGGTGGTCTGAGTCGGGCAGGGCGGGCTCTGGTGGCGGAAATGAACCGAATTGGCATGATGGTCGACGTCTCCCATTTGGCTGAAGCTGGGTTTTGGGATGTGCTGGAGCTCAGCACGGCACCGGTCATTGCATCGCATTCGAATTGCCGCAGATTGACGGCGCACGTTAGAAATCTTTCTGATGGTCAGATTCGAGCCTTAGCCAAGGCCGGTGGGGTGCAAGGCATTACGTTTGTTCGCGAGTTCTTGGGCGGGAGCGAAGACATCGACCGAGTGATTGATCACATGTGGCACGCGTTAGATGTGGTCGGAGATGACACTCATCTGGGTTTAGGGTCTGATTTCGATGGGGTGGATCATCCCGTTGGCGGTCTCGCCGACGTGACCGCGTTGCCGCGGTTAATTGAACGCATGTCCCAACGCGGTATGTCCGACGACTCCATTGCCCGCATTGGGGGAGGTAACTACATAGATTTGATACGGAGCGCCTGGGAGCGCCCGTCTCCGCTTGTAGCGGGATTGAGGGACCCGTTGGCGGAATAACTGAGGGAAGAGAAAGCGAGGGATTTGGATGAAGATAGTCATAGAGACCACAGCGATTGTCGACTACCCATCGGACGTGTTGGTAGTGTTTGCATTTGAAAGCGAAGAATTAGCGGGGGCGACGAGGGAAGTCGACCAGCGCTTTGATGGGGCGCTGAAACGCGCCATCGAAAGCAAAGAGTTCCAGGGTCAGTGGCTCGAACACTGGTCGAGTCTAAGCCTGGGTCACCTGTCAGCGCAGCGAATCGTGGTGCTAGGGCTAGGTCGCCGAGACGAATTCAACTCCAGCCGGCTTCGACAGGTGATGGGGGACATCGCTCAGTGGGTCAACAAATCGGGTGGATCGACTGTGGCGTTAGATTTGGAAGGCATGCCAGTGGAGCCGGAGCCCATGGGCGAAGCCGTGGTCGAGGGGTTAGAACTTGGAGCCTGGACGTTTCAAGGCTATCATCAAAAAGATGGCGACGAAAAGGTCGGGATGAAAACGGTCATCGTGCAACTCGGGAGCGATGGTCGAGCCAAGTTTGAACGCGGTATCGGGCGCGGCCAATCGTTGGCCTCAGCCCAGAATTTAGTCCGCAAACTGGGGTGGACTCCGTCGAATTACTTGTACCCCGAGAAACTGGCGGAAATTGCCCAAGAAGAGGCAGAGAAACACGGGCTGGAAGTGGAGATTTTTGATGAAAATCGCCTCTTGAAATTGAAGATGGGCGCACTGTTGGGAGTCGGCCAGGGCAGCACATTTCCTCCGCGCCTGGTCGTTCTTCGCTATCGGGGCGGGAACACGAAAACTTTGGCCTTGGTGGGAAAGGGGATTACCTTTGACTCCGGGGGAATCAGCTTAAAACCGCCGGCCAACATGGATGAAATGAAATACGACATGTTAGGAGCTGCCGCGGTCTTAGGGGCTATGTGCGCGATTGCGGAGCAAAAGCCCGGGTTGGACGTCATAGGGATCATGGCGATAGCTCAGAATATGCCGTCAGGATCTGCCTATAAGCCGGGTGACGTGGTCACCGCCTTTAATGGCAAGACGATTGAGGTCACCAATACCGACGCAGAGGGTCGTGTGGTCTTAGCCGACGGGGTCAGTTATGCCGTGCATTTGGGTGCCGATTATATCGTTGAAGCGTCAACGTTGACCGGAGCGGCATTAGTGGTTCTTGGCCATGAAGCCACGGCCATGGTAGCCACCGATGATGCCTTGGCCGAAATAGTCATGAGGGCCAGTCAAGATGCGGGTGAACGAGTATGGCAACTGCCGATTTACCCGGAGTACCAAGATCTTTATAAATCAGACATTGCGGATATGAAAAACGCGCCGGGCCGTGACGCAGGGACCATTACCGGCGGGATGATTATCGCGGAGTTTGCCGATCCGGTTCCGTTTGTCCATCTCGACATTGCGGGCACTGCGTGGACCAGTAAAGGGCCATTGAACGCCAAAGGGGGAGCGACCGGGGTGATGGTGCGGACCATGGCGCGGTTGCCCGAGTATCTAATCTAATCCCACCGTCGGAGATTACGACGGGGCTAGACAGGAAACGACTCTTTGGGCAACGTCGCTATCGGCTGAGCATCTGGTCGGTGGACTTAGCATGGAGTCGGTGATCCATCCATAGGTTGGCGTCGAGGCAGTTTGGGAAGTCTTTTGGTCCCATTCTGCCTCTTTGTGTGATGGGGAGGCTTGGCGAAGCCCTTTTAGAATGCGGCGAAAAAGCGTTCCCGGTGCGATCTAACAGGATCACCCGAGCGTGGAATCGGGCGTAGCCAGAGTCTTTAGGCCCAAAGGGGCAGCGCCAATTGGTTGCTGCTCCCCCGGGATATAACGCCGGGTGGACCATTGTTGAGCGGGGTAGGAATAAATTGGCAATTTTGACGGTATACTAAGTGTGGCAAATGGATAGGGAAGGTGAGCATAGGTGAAAGCCAAAGTGACCTACGACCAGGAGTCCGAGATTCGTCGGCTTGAGGCCGAACTATCGGATATGAAGAAAAAAATGATAGATCTTCGCCATAGTCGGCGAGTACTGATGGATGTGGTGGTCATCCGCGAACAGAGATACCGCTTAATGATGCAACAATTGGAGTCCTCCCGCCGTCGTCGACAGCGAAGACGCACCCGTGGCCCGAATGAGGAGAGTCCCGAGGGCCTAAATTAGAAGATTTGTATGGGTTCTTCAGCCGCGGTTCATACTATGCTTCCTAACAGCACAAGGGAGGCAGAGGCGTGAACCGTGTAGATTGGTATAAAAATCGCACGCTGTGGTACAGCCTAGGCGCAGGTTTAGTCGTGGTGGTGATGGTCATTGTCGTGCTGGCCAACCGGAAGAATGTTCCGGTACCCGGTCAGGCCTCGGTTCCATTTCAAGTGGTGGGATTTTACGAGAACGCGTCACCGGGTGGGTCTAGTCCCACGTCCATGACCTCTTTTTCCGCGCATTGGTCCCAGGTTAGCACGGTATCGCCGTTGTGGTTTTCGGTGACGCCTACCGGCACCGTGGTCAACACCGGATTCGCACAAGCATTGGTAACATTGGCGCACGCTCACCATCGGTTAGTGGTTCCGTTATTTATCAATGCGGGGGGATCGACCAATGTGCTATGGCAGGCGAGTACTCGCCAAGCGGCGGCAAGAAACATAAAGGCGGCGGTAGAGAAATATCATTTGGATGGGATTAACCTGGATTTTGAACTCTTGAATCCGTCGAGTCGAGCGGACCTGAGCAAGTTTGTGGCAGACCTAAAAACGCAGTTGCAACCATTGAAAAAAGTGTTGGCGGTTTCGGTGTTCCCTTTGGTGGGATTGCCGGCTTCGGTCAACGGAGCCGACGATTATCCTCAACTGGCTCGTAATGCCAATTATTTGGTGATCATGGCCTATGACCATCATTATAGTGGCGGACCGTCAGGTCCGGTGGCGCCCTACGGTTGGGTAAAATCCAATGTGGTGGCCGCGCTGAAACAGATCTCGGCCAATAAAATGGTCTTGGCGATAGGCATGTATGGTTACGATTGGATGAACAACGGCAAACCGGGGCCGGCGGCGACGGTGACCGATATTGCGGCGGAGGCTTTGGCCAAGGCACACGGCGTCCAACCGCGCTATGACCGCGGGAATTCGCAAAACACCTTCACTTACACCGTCGGGGGAGTGTCTCACGTGGTCTGGTACATGGGAGATCGATCGGCTAAAGCTCGAGTGGATCTAGCCGAGTCTTACCATTTGGCGGGCGTGGCGCTCTGGCAATTGGGTGACGAAGATCCTCGATTCTGGGAGACGATTCCCAAAAATGGCTAGGCTTGGTAATTCGGAGGAGTGTCTCGGGTGACCCTCGGCAATTGGATTTTGGCCAGTGGGATCTGGTTGGGGTTTAAGACGGCGTCCAGTACTCGCGCAAACCTGGGAGTATGGGTTTGCGCTACCCTGAGTGGTCTAGGTCTAGTGTGGTTCTTAGACCGGGCGACGGTATCCGCTCACACCGTCGCCACGTGGTGGATCGCTTGCGGTTTGTTCTTAGCCATGTCCGCTTGGCGGGCGCTTAAACAACGGTCGGCGGTGGGCTGGTCAGACTTTATCGAGATGATCGGTGAAGCGATTGGCCTCGGCTTTGGCACCGGATTATGGATTGCGCTCGGCTTTGGCATGGCCATTGGCGCTCTCTTGTCCGTAAGCTTTGGTCATCAAGCTAGGCTCATGCTTGACAGGTTGTCTTCACTGACGGTGGGCGCGGTGGGATTGAATGATTTGTGGGCAGGATTGCATGGGAACCTCCCCGCCCACCACCTGTCGTGGATCTGGGCGGTACCTTGGCTCATGGCCGGGGAGTATTTTGTGATCGTCTCCGACGATAGACCAGGATGGCCAGCCAAACGATCAAGAGCAAAACCGCGATGGCCGCGAAAAGGTGGCTTTGCCCGCTGACGTGCTTCCAATTTCTGCCGAGTTCGTATCCTACGGCCATAAAAAGGACGGTCCAAGGGATGGCTCCTAACAGCGAAAATATCAAGAATCGGCCGATGGGCATGCTCGCCACTCCGGCTGGCAGCGAGATGAAGGTGCGGACACCGGGCAAAAGACGGCCGATAAATACGGCGGCGTCGCCGTGACGCTGAAACCAGAGATCCGCTTTGTCCAATTCATGGCGGCGAATGAAAATATAGCGGCCATAGCGTTCCACCAATGGCCGTCCTCCATAAAAGGCAATCTCATAAGAAATAAACGCTCCAAGAAGACTCCCTCCGAGACCCGCCAATCCGGCCGTGAGAAATGAGGCATGGCCTAAATAGACGAGGTAGCCAGCGTAAGGGAGGATGATTTCTGAGGGGATAGGAATGTAGGCGCTTTCGAGCAGCATGCCAATGAACACCCCGAATACTCCCATGCCGATAATTGTTTCGGTCAATACATGCATACTTATCGCCTCGCCATTGTCTTTGGATTGGATGTGAGCTACGCCTTCTTGATTGTAGCAGGAGAAGCGAGCAAATATCGCTCGGATCCGATTTCTTATCTGTTCTTCATGAGCGGGCTCGCCGGCGATACGCGCTGACCGCGAAGACGAAAATGGGCCGAGGCCGTGGGGTTGGCTAAGAGGACGGCCTGAAATGCGTCCCAACGGGAGTGATGGTCGAAAATGACAGCCTCCCCGGCAAATGGTGAGGCAGGAGGATCTCTTTGCCGGAGATTTCATTGCCGACGCACTCAGGCCGCCCAAGACTCGGCGTGAACCGTCGGCTGCGGATGGCCTCGGTCCCATCCATATGCATCTGGGATCTTAGCCTCTTGGGCTAAGTCTGCATTCTAAAAGTTCAGGCCAAACCTATCGATATCATGTCGTGCGCGGCGCCACGACCCAAGGCATGAGTCATTGTAGGGATTTTGAGGTCCAGGCAGACAAGGGATGGTAGTATAGTAGGGACGAACCTGGATTTGGCTGCAGGACACCAGAAGGGGATGGAAAATGTCTGATAAAAGCTTGTTTAATCTGGAACGGACTGCACTAATCATTGTGGACTTGCAACAGGGCATCGTTGGCATGCCAGCCTCACCGCACCCGGCCACCGTCGTGGTGACGCATGCCGCTCAGATGGCTCTTGGCTTTCGTGCATCGGGTGGGCTGGTGGTATTGGTTCATGTGGGTCCATCCCCGGATGGGAAAGACACCTTGCGTCCGATTATCGATGAGGCGGCGCAGTGGCCTTCACTCCCTGAGGGGTGGGATACGATAGTGCCAGAGCTGGGCCCGCAACCAGAAGACGTGGTCATTCGCAAGCGGCAATGGGGAGCGTTTTATGGCACAGATCTTGACCTTGAGTTGCGACGACGGGGCAAGGACAGTATCGTGCTTTGTGGCATTTCCACAAACTATGGGGTCGAAAGTACGGCCCGTGATGCCTACGAACGGGGGTATCAGCAAATCTTTGTGGAAGATGCGTGTTCTGCGAGGAGCGAAGAGGATCATGTTTTTGCCATGACCAGGATTTTCCCCCGAATTGGTCGAGTGCGTTCGACTCAAGAGGTGCTGGAGGCGTTGATTCGCCGTTGATGAGGCATGCTCAGAGTCGGGGCGTAGGGCTTAACCATGGCGGATCGCGTCCGCACCGGAGCATCAAGAAAAACGGTTAGGGGCTAATCTATCGCCTGCCTCAGTGGCTGATGACCCGGTCGTTCGATCTCTGGGGCCGCACGGGTGGCTCTGGATCGGTCTCATTGGTCGCAGACCGGGCGCCTCATCTCCCGTGTCGACCGAATCTGACGGTATCATGGGTCTTTAGGCTTGGTGGACCGGTTTTGCCCCGTGGTCCTCCACCGGTTGCGCCGGCGCCGGAAGCGACCCCGTTCGAACGTCTTGGGACGGATTGTGAACTTCGGGTTTTTGAATAGGCGGGGGAATGGGAAAAACCTTTAGGTCTCACTTTTCACGGAGGAACCGAGTGAAATGAACGTTGGCGCCCTGAAAATTGGATCGACGACACTCTCTTATTTGGTGGCAGAAGATCTGGATCGGCCAAGCATTCGCGAAACGGTGGTCGTGAATTTGATTGCGCGTCCCGATGCTCCAGCCGTTTTCGTCAAGACGGTGAGCGCTTGGCTTAGCGCCTTCAATCCCCGGCCCGACCGTCTGTTGATGGCCGGTGGCCAGGTTTTTCGTGAAAACCCGGAGTTGGCCCGGTCCCTTAGCCTTCCTGTGTGGGAGTTAACCGGAGGTGAAGAAGGGCAAGTCACCCGAATGGCAATTTTATCCAGTACTCGGACGGATATTGGACTTTTGATTGATATTGGCGGAGGCAGCACGGAGATTAGTGACTCCCGCGATAGTCATTCTTTGCCGATAGGCGTACACCGGCCGGTGCTGGAGGGAACGAGGTGGCCGATGCTCGTGTCTGGCGATCGGGCAATCGTGGTCGGCGGGGCAGGGCATGCCCTGGCTGTCCTGCTCAAACGGGAGGTGATGCAGCCCATCTTCTTGAGTGAATTAAAGCGATTACGAACGATTGTGGCCGAAAGAGGGCCTTCCTGGCTTCAGGTTCAGGGGATCTCTCAGGATCGACTGGAACTGGTGGTTCCGGGGCTTGACATCTTGTATGCGATTTGCAACCACTACCACGTGAACCAACTGGTGTGGTCAAATTACGGCCTGCTGGAAGGCATCTGGCTGGCTGCCAGCTTGGGCAGAGGACGGCCATGGGGGTTGTGAAGGCTTGACCGATGTTCATCGGATTGAGAAGATCACAGCAAGAGGTTCAATCGATTCCAGAATACTTAGGTGGTGTAGGAGATCTCATGGCGGGTAGTGAATTGAGCCGCGGCATCGGGCCGACCACTCCAATGATGGAGCAATACCAACGATTGAAAGCCGACCATCCGGATGCCTTGTTGATGTTTCGGTTGGGAGATTTTTACGAACTGTTCGATGAGGACGCACGGATTGCGGCTCCGCTGTTGGATGTGCAATTAACCACCCGTGATGGGATCATCCCCATGTGCGGCGTGCCTCACCATGCGCTCATGGTCTATGTGGCTAAACTCATGCGGGCGGGGATGAGTGTGGCTTTGGCCGAGCAGATGGAAGACCCGCGCCACGCTAAAGGGTTGGTCGATCGACAAGTCGTGCGCACCTTTTCGCCGGGCACGTTCGTGGCCGAGGATTCACCGGTCGTTCCCAGGTTTGCGGTGCTATATCGTGATGGTCGGGGGTGGGCATTGGCGGTGGCCGAACTGGCCACTGGGGTTTTGTTTGTGACCGGAGCCGAAGGATTTGCTGAGGAAAGGGTCGTAGAGGAGTGGGATTATTGGCAGCCCGATGAGTTGCTCAGTAATTGGTCAATCGAAGGCATGCAAGGCGTCGGGCGAAGGATTGAAGGAGAGCAATGGTTTCGTGGCCTCAAAGCGGGAGTCGCTTTGGAACGAGATTTGGCGGAGCGTCTGGGCACGGCGAGTCTGAGTAGTTGGGGACTGGAAGGGGAGGTTCGGTGGCAAAAATCTCTTGCGGTGCTGCTTCGCTACCTGGACTTCAGTCAGAAACGTCGCATCCAACACTGGAGTGCCGTTCACGTCGTCGAACCAAAGGGTGGGCTTCGACTCAGCCCTCATGCCTTGGCCAGCCTGGACGTGGTGGCTAGCTCTGGACCTGACCTCTATGGCGTGCTAAACCGAACACGAACGCCGATGGGAGCCCGGCGATTGTACTGGTGGACGACGCGACCGCTGAGCGATGAAGCGGCTATACGAAAGCGCAGTCAAAGGATTCAACGTTGGCAATTAGCCTCATTGCCCGCTGCAGAAGTCATCGAGCGCTTGGGCGGAGTCGGGGATATGGGCCGCAGAATTGCGCGTTTGAGTCTAGGCCTGGGTTTTCCCCGAGATCTCATCGCGATTCGAGTCGCTCTTGGTGCGTATCAACAGATACGACAAATAGCCTCCGAATTAGGCGACGAGGTGTTGCCCGACAATCCGAGCATGGGAACCTTGGGACAGGCGCTAGCGGAACTAGCCGAACCGGCACCACCGCGCTGGGACGGCGGAGGCCTATTTTTGACCGGGGTGGAACCGGCACTGGACCGAGCGCGGCAGTTGGCGGAAAATCAACGGTTAGCGCTCGCTGATCTGGAGCAACGAGAGCGGGAGCGCTCAGGGATTCGCACGCTGAAGGTGGGATATCATCGAACCTTCGGATATTACTTGGAAGTGACTAGAAGCCAGGTCGACAAGGTTCCCGATGATTGGCGAAAACGACAGACCATGACCAAAAGCGAGCGATATACGTCGGATAGCTTATTGGCCATGGAAGCAGAAATTCTTAGCGCCGAGGAACTAGCTTTAGCCCTGGAGCAGGAAAAGATTTCTGCGCTGTTAGACCAAGTGACGACTTTGTCCTCGGATCTCAATCGGGCAGCAGAATACTTGGCTGAGGTGGATGTGGTTACCGCGTTGGCCCGGGTGGCTACTGAGCGCCGCTGGGTCTGGCCCGAGTGGGGCGAGGACGGGGTGGTGCCATCGTTTCAAGGCCTGCGCCATCCGGTTTTGGAGACCGTGATCGACAATTATGTGCCTACGGACTTTGCTCCCGACCCGACCAAACGGATGATGGTGATTACGGGACCCAATATGGGTGGAAAATCAACGTTTATGCGTGCGGTGGCGCTTGGCGTATGGTTAGCGCACATGGGCATGGCATTGCCGGCGGACACCGCCCTGGTGGGACTCGCGGATGGAATTTATACCCGTATTGGCGCCGGGGATCATCTCTTTCGGGGGCAGAGTACGTTCATGGCGGAGTTGGAAGATGTCGCCCTGATTTTGCGGCGCGCGACTAAGCACAGTTTGGTTTTGCTGGATGAATTGGGTCGCGGTACGTCGACCTATGATGGCTTGGCCATTGCCACTGCGGTCGTCGAATATCTGGCCGAGAGCAAAGGGCCATTCACGCTGTTTGCCACCCATTATCACGAATTGACCGAACTGGCCGAGCGCCGTCAGACCGTGCAGAATTGGACCGTGGAAGTGGTCCTACACGCAAATCGGGATTTGGTCTTCAGCCATCGGGTGATCCCTGGATGCTCCGACCGATCCTACGGGATTGACGTGGCTCGCCTGGCTGGCCTGCCTCGCACGGTGTTAGAGAGGGCGCAAAGGGCTCTGACGCGATGGGAGGCGGCCAACCCCAAGGCGCCTACGGTGGAGCAGTTAAGTTTAATGGCGCCCAATCCGGTGGCATCGGAAATGTTGCGAGCGCTTAACCGATTAGACCTGGACGATCTGAGTCCACGTCAGGCCTGGGAATGGCTTTGGGAATGGAAGATACAGGCAAATCCTGACACCAGTAGCGGTGATGGGCACCCACCAGGACCGCCGCCTCGAGGGACGGAAGCCTGAGACCTAGAAGAGTCGCGAGAACCAGGGCAGCACCTCCGTAGGATCGGTACGGGTAGATGAAAGGGGGTGAAGACGATGGGAGCGATCAGAATTTTGGCGCCTTCGGTGAGAGACCAAATTGCTGCCGGAGAAGTGGTGGAGCGCCCCAGTTCCGTAGTCAAAGAACTTGTGGAAAACAGTCTCGACGCCGATGCTAAGCTCGTCGAGCTTTATGTCAGCGGTGGAGGCAAGGCAGGAATCCGGGTTAAGGATGACGGCGTGGGAATGGACCAAGAGGATTTGGCCCTGGCGGTGACGCGCCATGCCACCTCAAAACTCACGCATTTAGACGATCTCAGTCATAGTTTAACTTTAGGATTTCGCGGAGAGGCGCTGGCTGCGATTTCAGCGGTGAGCCGAATGGTCATTACCTCGCGTCCGGCGGCGTCTTCGTCGGGATTTAGGCTGAGCATCGGCGGGAACAGGGAGCCCCAGTTGACCGCCTGTGCGTCCCATGCGGGAACGACGGTGGAAGTGGAGGATTTGTTTTACTCGGTGCCAGCGCGGCTCAAACACTTGAAAACGGACGCCGCGGAGTTGTTCCAGATTCAACAGCTGGTGACGGCCTTGGCCCTTGCCTATCCCCATGTCGCCTTTCGCTTAACCACGCCAGAACGCGTCTTGTTCGACGTTCCTGGCCGTGGCGAGGCCTTGGACGTGTTTTTGGCTGCCTACGGGCGGGAGGTGGCAGCAGCGTCTTTGCCGGTCAATTTTGAAAGCGCCGATGGCTTAGTGAGTGTTCGTGGTACGGTGGCGCCTCCCGAATTTTCGCGTTCAGCAAGGAATGCTGAGACCATCGTGGTCAACGGGCGAGTGATTCATAACTGGGCGCTGCGCGCTGCACTCGAAGAAGCATATCGTCCGCAGTTGGCCGAACGGCGATTTCCCGTGGCCGCAATTCGGGTGATGCTGCCCGGAGATCGTCTAGACCCGAACGTGCATCCGCAAAAATCAGAAGTGCGCATGGACGACGAACGTAAAGTGGCTGCGCTGGTCCATCGCGCGGTTCGGGAGACCCTCGCTGCCCGCTCTGGATCCACCGCGTTTTGGCTGGGTGAAGGGCCCGCCTTGGCCAAGGCACCGTCCCAGCAGGCCAGCCAGGCCTTGGAATTCCCCGAGACCGCCACGTATGCCCCCGATCAGCGCGCGGATAACCCTCCTGTGCGAGTTCTTTCGAGCGAGGTGGTTAGTCTAAATCCTCTTGGCCAATGGGCACAGAAGTATATTGTCGCCGAAGGAGAACGCGGATTATATTTGATTGACCAACATGCCGCGCATGAACGCGTCTATTTTGAAAAGTTTCAACGGGAATTTGAACAGGCGAAGATGAGTCAACTGTTGCTTATGCCTTTAAGCTTGACTTTGCCCCCTGAAGTTCAAGGAGTGCTTGACCAGCGGCGCGGCCTGCTGGAAAGCGCCGGCTTTGACTGGACGAGCTTGTCATCTCGGTCCATCATCGTGCGCGCGGTGCCGCGGGCTCTCAACGATGCCGAACTGAGTGAAGAATCGTTGGTTACGATTCTCACCGGGTTTTCCGACCATCAGACGGAGCATCCGTGGACATATATCATGGACGCAGCCGCCATGGCCGCTTGTAAAACGGCGATTAAAGCCTATCGAAAGTTAAACAGAGAGGAAATGCTGGAATTGTTTCGACAGTTGGCGGCCTGCGACGACCCCCGAAGCTGTCCTCATGGGCGTCCGACTTTGCTGCACTTTACTATGGAAGAAGTGGATCGACGTTTTGGAAGAAAAGGATAAGCCGACCCTGGTCGTTATAGCCGGGCCGACAGCCGTAGGCAAGAGCCGTCTGGCTATCGAACTGGCCAAGCGCATTGACGGCGAAATCATTTCTTGCGACTCCGCCCAAGTCTATCGCGGCCTCAACATCGGAAGCGCCAAAGTAGGGCCGGATGAAATGGATGGGGTGCGCCACCATCTGCTGGATGTGGTCGACCCCGCGAGCCGATTTACGGTGGCAGAGTATCAAAAATTGGCTAGGGCGGCCATCGTGGACGTGTACAGCCGGGGTTCGGTGCCCATTTTGGTGGGCGGCACCGGGCTTTGGATTCGGGCAGTCGTCCGCGGATACGAATTCCCCGAAGAAATAGATCAGATCCAGATGCGCACGCATATCGCCGAAATCGCGCGGCGCTATGGATGGGAGGCGCTTCGGCGCGTGTTGCGAATGGTTGACCCAGAAAGCTATCGCAAGATTGCTCTATCGGATCGACGTAGAATCAGTCGTGCCCTTGAGGTCTGGTGGGCGTCGGGCAGGCGCTTGGCCCGAAGCCCTGGGGAGTCCCCCTATCGAGTGTCCTATTGGGTAGTGTTTCGTCCTGTGGCTCAAGTCCATGCTCGGATTGCTGAGAGAACGCGGAGCATGTTGGATCAGGGTCTGAAGCAGGAAGTGGCCCATTTGCTTTTGGATCATAGCGTGCCTAAGATAGCGCAAAGTATGACTGCGATCGGCTACCGGGAAACCGTGGATTGGTACTATGGCCGACTGTCCGACGACGAACTAGAGCGCCTGATTATCCGCCATAGTGAACAACTAGCCAAACGGCAGCTGACTTGGTTTCGTTCCGAGACGGATGCTCATTGGCTGGACTTGGCGGCCTATGGCGAATCGAAGGCGTTGGTCGCCATCGAACGCAGTGTGCGTCAATTGCCGGCAAGCCGTTAACGGGCGAAAATTTGTTGACCAATTTGGGTGACGACGGGCTGAGTGCGTATCCATTGGTTTGAGGTCAAGTTGGGATTGTAGTAATAGAGCGCACCATCGGTTGGATCCCAGCCCGAGGCAGCGGATTTGGCAGCCAACCAAGCCCGTTGGCTGGGGGGCTGGTAGATTGTGCCGTTGGCTACACACTGAAACTGTCCCGGTTGCTCGATAACCGTGGCCAAGCTTTTCGGAAATCCCGGTGCACCGAGCCGATTAAGGACCACCGCAGCCACCGCGACTTGACCCAAAAACGGTTGATTGCCTGCTTCGGCTTGCACTAAATGAGCCAAAAGACGGATGCCGTCGGCCCCAAGCCGCGGGCGCTCTCGGGTTGACGCTGCTCGCGCTGAGGGAGGATCCGATCCTACCGTTAATCGGTTTCGCGCATACGCCGACGTTAAGAGGACATCTTTGGGCAGGGCTAGGTGATAGGGAATGGCCAACTGTTCGCCGACGACCAAGGGATTTTTGGCGTTGGGGTTGAGTGCTTGGATGGCGGCCGTAGTGACGTGAAACTGCCGAGCGACGCTAGCCAGGGTGTCCGGGGTAGTCGTGGTGTAAATTCCTGGGATGAGGAGTGTGGTATTTGCATAAATCACGTCGTTGGTAAGGTGGTTGGCACGCATCAGCTGAGCAATACTGATAGGGAACTTGGCACTAATCGCCAAGAGGGTATCCCCCCAGGCAATGGGATAGAGCATAGGTGCAGTATCCATCCTAAGCGTGGTCTTGGTCGGACGCGGTTTAAGCCGAGTGGGTTTGGCCACTCGATTCGACTGAGCGTATAAATGGTCGGTGACACGGGTCAAAGACGGGGTGGACGGCTCAGTGTTTACGGCGTGGTTAAATCCGACGATGAACAGTCCCGACAAAACCCCCAATGAACGCACACCCGTAGTGCAGCCTTTGATCCAAGGATGATTGGTCTGACTCATCGCATTGCCTCCCGCTTAGGTAATAACATTCCATAGATATGCAACCATTTCCAAAGCTTGCCTGAAATGGGGGAGGTTTCAATTCAACCAGCAACCAGGTACAGGCAGCACGGCTTGCCGCCGATCGTATACTGAACTGGCACGACCCGGTGATATAGGGAAATCTCACCCTGTTGGATCGGCCGTCGAGGACCGGGAGGATTAACTGGTGGCTAAAGTGATAAGGAATGAAGAGGCCATTCGGGCGCCTCGAACCAGGCAAGAGGTTCTGTACTGGCTGGAGGGGGGACGCATCGGCGGGCGAGCCGCTGTTCGTTACCTAGAACAATTCGTCGATCCCCAGCCAGCGCCTGAAAGTGAGTTGCCAACCGTCATCCGCCCGCGTTTCGCGGCCAACGGATTAGAAGAATTAGATGCGTTGGTGGGTTTGCCTTTGATTAAGGCCATGGTCCGAGAAATTCAAGCCTTCGTCGAGATTCAACGGCGTCGTCAGGATCTCGGACTCAAATCTGAGGCCCACATGATGCATATGGTGTTTAAGGGACCGCCGGGCACAGGGAAAACCACCGTCGCTCGCATTCTCGGCAAGATTTTTCATGCCAGTGAGGTCTTGAGTAAAGGGCATTTGGTCGAAGTCGAGCGCGCCGATTTAGTCGGCGAATATATTGGGCACACAGCTCAGAAGACTCGAGAGGCCATTCGTCGGGCATTGGGGGGAATTCTATTCGTCGATGAGGCGTATTCCTTGGCGCGCGGGGGGTCGAAAGATTTCGGCAAAGAGGCGATCGATACGTTAGTAAAGGCTATGGAGGACCAAAAAGATCAATTCATCCTGATTTTAGCCGGATATCCCCAGGAGATGAATGCTTTTATTGAAATCAATCCGGGGCTAAGATCGCGGTTTAGCACTATTTTTGACTTTCCGAATTATTCGCCGCCTGAGTTGGTGGCGATTATACGACATATGGTGACTGAACGCCAATATCAGTTGTCCGCCGAAGTGGAGTTGGAATTGGTCCATTATTTCGAGAAAGCAGACGGCGCTTTGCATCCGTATGCGGGCAATGCTCGGATGGCTCGTAATTTGATTGAATACGCGATGCGACGACAAGCCTTAAGGCTCGTGCGCTCGGTCAAGGAACCGTCGCGGGCTCAACTGATGGAATTGCGCTGGTCTGACTTTCAACCGTTGCCACGGTAGGAGGGATGCTCTTGCGGGTCGTTTTAGTGGGACGCCCCAATGTGGGCAAGACCTTATTGTTGATAAATTTTGCCGCATATCTAGGGGCCACCGAAATTACTCGTGAAGGCCCGAATTCGGCTAGAATTTCGTTGGAGCAAGCACGGCGGGAATGCGTGTCCTATGTGGCCCACAAACACCTCGCTGCGCTGACCGCAGGCTTGACTTCGTCTAAATTTCCCCATCGGGGGATGATTTTAGTCGATACTCCCGGCATCGTGGATGGGGTGGCAGAAGAGGCTGCCGTCCGGCAAGCGATCGGTCGAGGACTGGAGGAGTTGTTGCGAGCCCAGGCCATCTTAGTGGTGGTCACCCGCGAATTGGACGATTTAGCATCGCTCGACGACGCACTGGTAGAGTTGGCCAGCCGGGTGGCTCCGACTATCATTGTCGACAATAAGGCCGACATGCATCCTACAAACCTGGGAGTGCGCCGTCAACACTTTGCAGACCATCCGGTGCTGCCCCTGTCGGCGGTGACCCGGCGAGGATTTCGGGAACTTAAGCAACGACTGTTCGCGGTATGGGAAACCGAAGAGTGAGGAAATCTCCGCCTGCGTGCTAACGACTGCCTAATTCGCCAAACGGTTTGGCACCCTGAGGGACTTTCATTGCGACTGAAGGCTTCCGATCCTATGACCGCCATAGGTCAATTTAACCGAAATGCCGAAGACCTGGTCGATTGACGGCTTGCTAGTCACCTATGGGTAAGATATATTAGGTCGGCGGCACTTTGGGGTTAGATTGGCGGCATTGATCGCTTGACCGGCGTTAAGAGGGCGGTAGCGTGCGCGTCTTGGTCTAGTCCCAATGGTGGTCAGCACTGGGAAGGGGGCCATGCCCTGATGATCAACGAAGCAATTTTAGCATCCATTGAACCGAGGTGGCGAAATATTGCCGAGACGGTTCGCAAAAACAGCATTCGCGTGATTCAAGCGTTTGCGGATGAGGGAGCCTCGCAAATCGATCTGGCCGGAAGCTCAGGCTATGGTTACGATGATCGTGGCCGGGAGATGCTCGATCGAGTGTATGCCCACGCGTTTGAAGGGGAACGAGCATTGGTTCGCCCGCAATGGGCCTCTGGAACGCACGTGCTTAGCACGGCGCTCAAAGCGTTACTGCGTCCTGGCGACCGATTGTGGATTGCCGATGGACGCGTATATGACACGCTTCGAGTACTTTTGGGCAGTGAGCATCCTCAGAGTTTGGGCGCGCATGGCGTCACGGTGGTAGACGTGGGCTGCGATGCTAAAGGGCATCTTTGTCCGCCAGGAGGCCCCATGCCGCCTCAGGTGGTGTTTATTCAACGTTCCCGCGGATATGTATTGCATGAACCGTGGGATCGGAACCAAATTTCAACGATGATTGACGATGCGCACCGCCAGGGAGCTTTAGTGTTGGTGGACAATTGCTATGGCGAATTCACCGATATCAGCGAACCAACGGCTTGGGGAGCCGATTTGATTGCAGGCAGTCTGCTCAAAAATCCAGGAGGGGGAATTGCTCCTACGGGCGGCTACGTTGCGGGACGAAAGGAGTTGGTCGATCTCGTGGCCGACCAACTAGTCGCCCCGGCGATCGGAGGAGAACTCGGACCCACCGGGCCCTATCTCAGGCTATTTGCTCAAGGGTTCTTCTTGGCTCCCGAGATGGTCGGTGAGGCGTTGATGGGAGCGACATATGCCAGAGCTCGATGGCAGGAAGCCGGATTTCAGGTAGAACCGGGAGTCAGCGGGGTTGACCAGATGATTACCGCGATCCGTTTGGGCCAGGCCGAGCAGGTCGAAAAATTTTGTCGGGCGGTCCAAGCCTTGGGACCTATGGATAGTCGCGTCGAACCAGAAGCGTGGAACATGCCTGGATACCACGATCCGATTATTATGGCCGCCGGGGGGATGATTGCCGGAGCTTCTCTGGAACTTTCGTGCGATGCCCCGATGAGACCGCCATATTGGGTCTATTTGCAAGGCGGTCTCAGTCGGTGGCATACCATCATGGCAGCCGAACGCACGTTGAAGGCGCTCGCCTGATTAAAAGGTTCGCAGCAAGCCGACGACCCGGCCCACGATGGCGATGTCCTCAGATTCAATCGGTTCGTAATTCACATTGGCCGGCAGCAGTCGGATACGTCCCTCACGAGTGTCGAGATGCTTTACGGTGGCCTCATCGCCCAGCATGGCGATGACCACATCTCCGTCCTTGACCTCGGCTTGGAGTGACACCGCGACTAAGTCCTCGGGAAAAATTCCACTGTCAATCATGGAATCGCCTTTGACGCGGAGCAGAAAGTCCGCGCTCGGGTGAAACAAATCCATCGACACCGTCACGTGGTCTTCCACGTGCTCTTGGGCCAAAATAGGATTTCCGGCACGGATATGGCCCACGAGCGGTAATGACTGCGCATCACGAGGCGTTCCGTCGAGGCGCCATGCTCTGCGCTTAAAGGGAGCATGGGACAACTGGCCTGATTCCTCGAGACGACGAAGATGACGAGCTACACTCGCCGTGGACGATAATCCTACAGCCGCTCCGATTTCCCGTACGGAAGGCGGATATCCATTTTGACGAAGGTGGCTTTGAATATATTCGACAATTTGTTTACGCTTCTCGTCTCCGTTGATGGCCATAGCCACGACCCCCTTTGATCATACTATGGTTATACTACCATAGAGGGGAAAATTTAGGCGACTGATGCAACCCCGCCCGGGAGGGATTAGGTTAATGTCGGAAAAACTATTTGAACAGGGACTGCCTCACGATTTAGAACTCCAGTCGATTGCCCGCGAGTTTTTGACGGCTATCATGATGGAGATGCCTTGTATAGCTACTGATCTGGGAATTCATCGGTTTGATCAGGAGATGCCCGATCTCAGCCCGGAGGCTCGCCAACACTGGCAAGATCAATTGGCTGATTGGCGTCAGAGGCTAAAGGGCATCGATCCCAATGCACTGGAGGCAGAGGACTACGCCGACTGGACGATGCTGACCAACCAAGCGGAATTGTTGTGGAGCGATGCGACCGATTGGAATCCGATGAAGCGCGATCCCAATTGGTATAACCAAGTCATTAGCGAAAGTGTCATGAGCCTTACCCGCCGACAATTTCAAGACCCCAACGTGCGGGCCCAGCATCTGGCGGCTCGCCTGAGCAAAGCTCCGGACTTGTTGCAGTGGGCCAAAGTGTGGCTTGACAATCCGCCTCCAGTATTCGTGGAGATAGCCTTAGAGCAATTTCCTGCCACCGTTGCTATGTTCGAAGGATTAGGTTCTTCCTTTGCGAACATAGACTCGCCCAGGATCATGGAAATTGAAGACAAAAGCCGGGTGTTGATTCAAGCCTACGCTGACTTCGTAGATTTCTTGCGGGAACGATGGCTGACTAGGGCCAGTGGAGATTATCGTTTGGGAGAACGACGGTTTCGTGATCGACTTCGCTGGCAAGAGGGAATCGACGATGCGTTACCCACTTTGCTGGCTAGAGGATATGATGAGTTAAATCGCCTGCGTACGCTCTTTTTTGCTACCGCCACCCAACTCGATCCCGAGGGCAGCGTAAACGACGTGTTGGCCAGGCTTTATGAAGAGACGCCAGAGCCCAGTCAGGTACTCGATCAGGTTCGCAGCATATTGGAGGAACTCAAAACGTTTACCGAAGAAAAGCACCTGTTAGACTTGCCGCCGGCAGAACATCCGGTCGTTGTGGAGACCCCCGCCTACCTGCGCATGACCACCTTGGCCTCGCTGAGTCCGGTGGGGCCATTTGAAGAGGAAGCGCGGGAATCCTACTATCAGATTACGCTGCCCGAGGCGGACGCCAAACCGTCGGAAATTATTGAGCAGATGGCGGAATTCAACCCTTGGACGCTTCGGCTGATTTCTGCCCATGAAGTGTATCCCGGCCACGCGGTACAATTTTCGTGGCTGCCCCAGGGTCGAAGCACCGTGAGAAAGGTCCTGTGGTCTGGGGCCTTTGTCGAGGGTTGGGCACATTATGCTGAAGAATTGATCGTGGATTCGGGGTATGGCCAAGGACATCCGTTGATGCGGTTGGCCGAGCTCCAAGAGGCTTTGGTGCGAGTCGGGCGATTCATCGTCGGTATTCGATTGCATACCGGAGATATGAGCTTAGACCAAGCAAAAACGTTTTTTCGCCAGCAATGTGTGATGGCCGAGCCTAGTGCCCACCGGGAGGCATTGCGGGGGACTATGGACCCCTTCTATCTGATTTATACGTTAGGCAAGTTAGAAATTCTACGGCTGAGGCGTCAAGCGAAAGAATCGTGGGGCACGGATTTTTCCTTGGAGATTTTTCACAATCGACTGTTGGCTCACGGCGCACCCACGTTGGCGGTGTTGGAGCGCCTGTTGTTCCCCCCGGTCGAGGAGCGTGCGAAATGACGCCGACAGAGATCCTCGACAAAATTCGTCTGCGTTTCCGACAGCACGATGTATCCGAGATGGAAGACGCCCAGGGGCTCTATTTAATTACGTTGAAGGATGAGGACCGCATCTTTGTGTTGGTGACCATTAAAGCGGGTTGCGAACCCATCGTGGAGCAGGTCGGTCATCGGGTGGCTGCCGATGCCAGTGCAGAGATTTCGTTGCCGGTGTTTTTATCCCTCTTGGAAAATCGAACCACCGCCGGAGAAGCCTTCATGGCGGGCGAGATCGCGGTGGACGGCGACTTGGGCAAAGCACTGCGATTGTACGCGCTTATTGCGGGGTAGGCGTCGAACTGATAGCGAAATAATACCAACCCGACTGGTAACCGGCCATCACTTCTTGGTCGCCGATGGCTTCTAATGGATTGGCTGGAGCTGCATTCAGCGGGGCCGTGGCCGGAGCGTCAATCACTTGCCACACGGACTGGGCTTGATCCCAGACGTAAATGTTGCCACCCGGTGCACCGTAGACTAGATTGCCGTTGGGGGCGGCAGTCAGTTCACCGGTGCCGACGCCCATGGCTTGCCTGGGCACAGGGATAATTTGCCAGATTTGAGCACTCTGATGGTACTCGACTAATACCGGCTTGGTTAAACCGACTAAAGCAGAAATGTTGCCGTCGGGCAACACGGCCATATCGGATGGAGCGACTCCAAGGTTAGGGAAGTTGGGAATTTCCTGCCAGGTGCGTCCGTTGTTCTGGGTGGTCAGCACGGGGCCGATGCCGTTTCCGGCCAGCGGCACCAAGGCAGCGACGAGCATGGCGGGATGGGCAGGATTAACGGCAAAATCCTGGACTTGCCATTTATTGGGGTTGACCGGCAATATCGAGTGCCATGATGACCCACTTTGGCTCTCCTCCAGGCTGCCGTTGATAACTGCCCAAAATCGATGATTCATCGAAATTAAGTTGGAAAAGGACACCGAGGGAAGACCCCAACGGGTCCAAGACTGCCCGGCATTGTCCGTGACATAGCCTTCGCTCAGGCCTGACGACGCTTCTTCGACCAGTAAGGCATGGGCCGGGTCAGCGGGCAAGCCGGCGATGGTAGCGGTTTCGGACATCGGGGAGCCTTGCGGCGGCTTTTGCCACAGTCCGTTCCCTTGTCCTGAAATCGAGGTCCAGTAGCCTTCGTGAGTCGCATAGACGATGGGACCGGAGGCGGTAAAACTACTGATTTGGCTAGATCCTGCCTGATACCAGGTGCCAGCTAAAAGAGACGGGGTAGGCGCGGCCGTGATCACTTGCGAGTGAAGCACGGTGAAGGGTTGTCCCGGATTGCCAAGTTTCAGACGGAAGGAGTAGACGGGACTTTGGGACGCAAACAATACCCCGTTGGTTACCGTTTGACTCGCGGCATTCACCACCAGGGACAATTGATTGCCACTGACTCCGTCGTAGTGGAAACTTCCCATAAATGAATAGGAATGGGCGGTAGGATTGACCACAGGATAGGAGGCGTAGACCGGGACCATCCCCTCGACGACATAATCCGACGCATGAAAAGCGTGAAGGGTGCGAGTCACTGATCCCGGTAAGGATGGAGCCGCGGCTACCGGGACGTTTACACTGACTTGTTGATTGCTCAGTGTTCCTGACCAGGGAATAAAGAGTGCCACCACCGCGGCCGCGGCAGCAGCCGTGCCTGCCCCGGTCCAGGCAATCCAACGCGTCCGATGACGGGTGTGGGGTACCCAGGTGGTATCCCAGCGTACGTCAAGCTGATCAAAGGCGCGATCGATAGCTTTGCCAACACGATCGCTGTGTGGAGGTTGGCTCACAACATTTCCTCCTTCCAGATGGGAGCGAGTAGCGGCCGCAGATGCTGTCGTGCCCGAAATAGTCGGGTTTTGACGGCCTGTTCATTCAGTCCGAGGGCGGCGGCCGTTTCTTTCAAAGAATGATCCATATAATAAAACATGAGAATGCATTGACGTTCGGCCATTTCCAGTTGCATCACGGCTTCCATAACCGCCAACTCCTCACTTAGATCGCCTGTCTCGGCAGCAGCGTGGACGAGTTCCATCAACTCGCTGGAATCCTCCGGGTGTCGTTTTCTGTGACGCATATGGTCTCGGCAAAGGTTGGTAATGGTATGAAACAACAATGCCGGACTTAGCGTTTCTAGTCCTCGTCGAAGGCTATGACGCCACAGTCGCAAAAACGCCTCTTGTACCACGTCTTCCGACTCTGCCCGGTCCCTGAGGGTCAGCAAGGCGAAACGGAGCGCTTTGGTACCATGCGCCTCCATGAAGGTGG
This sequence comes from Clostridiales bacterium, assembly GCA_027365485.1. GTDB lineage: Bacteria > Bacillota > Sulfobacillia > Sulfobacillales > Sulfobacillaceae > JAMCVM01. The sequence continues at coordinate 18,868 of DAHXNH010000263.1, read as the reverse complement.
CAAAAGCTTCTTGATCTCCCTGCTCGGCCGCCAGGCTGATTCACCCCTTCCCCAATCATAACGTCAGCATCCTCGTAAAGGTTACACGATGAGTTAATTTTACTATCACCTTACCATGGACGAGCGAATTCGGGATATGTCACATAAAGGGATTTGGGACGGATCGACTAGGTTAGGAATGGACAGTTCAATCGCTGAGCAGGAGTTTTCCCTGTCCAGGTGGAATATTTGCCACACGTAAGTTTCGATCTTGAGCAATCTTCGCCCAAACCGGTCCATGCGCCAGAATTTGGCAATGGCCGATTACCGATCACAAGGGATCGCGCGAAGAGATTGGACAGCCAACATAACCTCGAGGGTGTTAGCGATCATCGCTTCACGCGCTTTGCTATCTTGGAGCGAATGGCCGCTGGCCCAAAGCCGTCACTGACTTTTTAGTCGATGCGATGCTTGAAGGTGTGTCGGTGCACTAAATGGCTGCGCGGGTGGTGTTCCGTCGAAAACTCTTCGCTCCACTCCGGACGGGGGAAGAGGGCGGGAACGAATGGTTGGCTAGTTAGTGTAACCTTAGAGCCGGCGCTGGCGTTAAAGCGGTAAGAAGGGAGGCTAAGAGGATGAAAAAACATTGGGCGCGATGGATCTTGTCTGGAATTGGCGTCTTTATGTTTGCTGGATGTGGAGCCCCCGGATCGCCAATCGCTGGATTGACTCAGTCAAAGTCGACGGCCTTGGTAAAACAGGTGTCCATCATCACCAGCCAAACCTCAAAAAAGGCATCTAGTCTCATCCGAGTCCGCTATGGCAGGACCTATCAGGTATCTGTCCCCGAGTCGGTGCGCCACCAAACCATCGGCATTGCGGATACGCCCAAAGGGGTGGTGTTGCTTCTTCCCCCTCATTGGGTGTCAGCGGATCCGAAGGACTGGATCGTCGCATTAGCTTCTCCGAAAGAGAGTTCAAGCAATTTGCTCAGTCGAGGCGCTCATGTGTTGGCTCGTTTGAACCCAATTGTTCGTGGACAATCCATGAATTTGGTGGCCATTACCGATGGCTACGCGTTGATTACGGAAAGCATGTCGGCAGATGGTGAAGGGTCGGTGGTCTTGTGGAGCGTGGACTTGACCACTGGGGCGGTACGTCGGTTGCATCAATGGTACCTGGATCAGGTCAGTGGATTGCCTTTTGTGTCGGGAAGAGGGGTAGTGGCCTGGTGGGATTCGGGAACCGGGCACGGTACCGCTTTAGATCTGGCTACCGGTCAAAGCGTAACCATCCCCGATATAGGCTCCGCCGAAGCTTTAGGCTGGGAAAATGGCACGCTTTGGGCTAACGGATCACCGATTCATCTGAGCTTTTTTACCCCCTATGTCCATGCGCTGCCCCAGGGATACCAGTGGCTGGGGGATCCTCCGATCGTGGCGATTCCCCAATCTTGGAATCGGGTAGCGGCTTCAGCGAACGACGAGATCAGCGCGAATAACGGGACCAATACCCAGGAAGATGTGGTCGTTACCACGTCTCATTGTGAGGGTTGTTATCTAGCCGGGCACGTATCCAATCGCGTGAATGCGGTATCGGGCCCGGATAGCCCAGAATTGCAAGTGCCGAAAGGGACATTGCTGTTTTGGCTGTCGGATCATGCTATAGCCTACACCCTGCCGACGACTCTTCGCGGGTACCGGACTTACGGGGTCACGGTGACCGCACCGCAGGGGGGGATGGTCAGGGCTCAGGTTACGGTGCCCGTAGCCGACATGAGGGTTGCGACGACCATTCTCAATAGTTTATGGTGGCCTTGACACTCCCCACGCCTAAAGGCGGGGGATTCTTACGAGGAACCCACTCACGTGAGCTTTACTCGCAAAGGGTTTGCCAAAAGCCCTCTAGCCACTCGCCCGACATCGAGTCTGTGGTTACTTGTTAGGTTCGCTCATGGCGTAGTTCGCCAACCTGTTTACGTCTGGTCTCGACGACGCGATACATTTTACGTCTCCCACGATTGCGAGAGACAACCGCACGAACGTATCCAGTTGTCAAAAAACAAACAATTGTATTTTAGCAAAACATTTGTCTGACGGCAATGCCTTATATCTCCGCCCTGACCGTGTCCTTGGCGTAGTCCAAGGAACGGCGGAGTTTCACGGCGCATCTGATAAAATGTTGGCAACGCACACGGATTTTTACTCCCGCGATTATCGAGCGCCTGCGGCGTGGGTCAGGTTGGGCTGACCTGTTCTGGTCAAAGGATTAGCCAAAGGTCCGCGATCTCGCATCCACTCTCGGCGGTGAGAGCCTCGAATCGACGCCGACACCGCCGGAACCGATGCCTAAACGTGGGAAAGCGGTGAGTAGGTACAATCTTGGGCAGTGGCGATGACTTCCGCGGCGATGGAGCATACTAGAAGTCTGAATGGGGGAGCATGGGTGGAAGAGAGCGCGCTGGTCATTCCTGTCACGTTGCCCAAGGCATTGGATTTGATTCGATGTCAGTTCGATCCGATGGCCCATGTTTTGCCCGTCCATGCGAGTTTGCTCATTCCGTTTGCCAATCGGGCGCTAGACGACACGGTGGATCGACAATTGAAGCGACTGACTCAAACCTTCTCTCCCCTGGTCTTAGAAGCTAGAGGCGTCGGTTTTTTCTCTGGAGAGGAATTGGACACGGTATATCTAGCCATTGCGGATAATGTGCATTTTGATGTGATTTTGAGCACGGTGTGCGCGGAATTTCCGCAATATCCCCCATATGGAGGTAGACATCCGGACATCATCCCTCATGTGACCTTAGCTCGAGTCCCAAGTCATGAGGTTCAACAGGTGCACAAAATGGCGCAAATCGCCCTCAATGGGTTGGGGGGCACGATCACCATGGCGGCGCCGGCGCTGGCATGGATTACCCGAACTTCGCCATCGGCCGATCCTCAGAATTGGCTGGCCAATATCTACCCCCTGGGGTCCGCGAGGGACCAGATGTGATGATGCGGACGATGGCCGCCGACTTTTATTCAGCGCCCACACATCTATTGGCGCGCAATCTCTTAGGAAAAATCTTGATGCATGGCCAGGTTGGCGGTAGGGTGGTCGAGGTCGAGGCCTATCAAGGGCCCAGCGACCGTGCTGCGCACAGCTTTGGTGGCCGTCTCACCCAACGCACTCGGGTGATGTATGGACCGGCTGGCGTGGCCTACATATATTTGATCTACGGCATGTATACGTGTCTTAACGTGGTTAGCGGAGGCGAAGGAAGACCGGAGGCCATCCTCATTCGGGCGCTGGAGCCACTTTATGGAGTGGATACGATGGCTCTGCGTCGCGGACAGAGCCGGAACTTGACCAATGGTCCGGGGCGACTAACGCAAGCGCTGAATATCGATCGCTCGCTTAACGGTCATTGTCTCTGGCGCGATCCTTTATTCTTTAGCGATGATGGCTTCTTGGTTCAGCCGTCGGCTGTTCGCCAGGGACCCCGGGTGGGTGTGGAATACGCTGGGGCGGCGGCGAAATTTCCTTGGCGCTATTGGATTGACGGTCACCGTGGCGTTTCAACCCGATAGGGAGGCGGCCTGGGTGGATCGGCGCGGCCTAGCCGCCGATGTGCGACATTTCTACTTTACTGCGCATACCGGGGATGGCCGCTCGATCCAGTGAATACTGGTCGTCGCGCGTGCTCCACGCCGTGCGCCAGAGAAAAGCCAGTTCCTGATCATCGGCGCCTTGTCGCAGCGGAGTCAAAAGGTCCACACTCTGGTTGGCGAATAAGCAAAGATACAATTTCCCCTCAGCGGAGAGCCTCGCTCGGGTACAGCTCATGCAAAAGGGTTGGCTGACCGAGGTGATGATGCCGATTTCTCCGCCTCCATCGGCATATTGGTAGCGACGTGCGACCTCTCCGGGACGGGATGGTGCCAAGGCTTTCAATGGCCATTTCTCTTGAATGGTCTCCACGATGGATTGGCCGGAGACCACATCCTGATACGACCAACGATTGCTGTTGCCGACGTCCATAAATTCGATGAACCGAAGAATGTGACCACTATGGCGAAAATGATCGGCCATAGTCAGAATCTGGTCGGCATTTACGTTCTTTTTGACGACCATGTTAATCTTCACTGGCGTGAGTCCTGCCTCGGCCGCATAGTCGATGGCCTGGAGTACGCCTTGGGAAGAAAAACCGACGTCATTGATTGACTTAAAAGTCTCATCATCGAGAGCGTCTAAACTAATAGTCACGCGAGTCAGTCCTGATTCTTTCAACCGTTTAGCCAGTGGCCGGGTCAGGCGCGACCCGTTAGTGGTCAGCAAAATCTGCCGAATCCCTTTCACCTGGGAAAGCCGGTTAATCAAGTGGTCTAACCCGGTGCGAAGCAAAGGTTCACCTCCGGTTAGACGGATATTTTCGACTCCCAGACCTTGACTGATTTGCACCAAACGAACAATTTCGTCAAAGCTCATCACTGACGAGGGCGTCAAAAATTGATGGCCCGGTCCAAATACGGAGCGAGGCATGCAATAAGTACAACGGAAGTTGCAGCGATCCGTCAGCGAGATTCGCAAATCCTTCAGTGGACGAGCCTTTAAATCGAGAACGGCAGACGCCATGACCACCCCTCACGGAAATAACATGCGTTAACCCTGCACCCATTTTACCATGTTAAGCGCTTGCTTCAGGCAGAGGAAAAATGCATAAGCGATGCCGTGTAGTATCATAAAGGTGAATACCAGCAGTGAAAAAGTATGGTAGCGGGAGAGATGATTTGGTGTACGAACGTGCAGTTTCTCGTAGTTGGCGTGCCGAGAGAGTGCGGCAAAGCCCAATTCACGAAATGGCTCCTGTGTTGCCGCCCGGCCATTGGCTAGATTTTGATCCGTTTTTGATGATGGCGGAAGATTGGTTTCAAACCGGAACCTTTGCGGAGCATCCGCACCGTGGGATCGAAACGGTGACCTATATTATTGACGGGCACATGGCTCACTATGACAATAAGACGGGTCGTGGCGGGATACTCGGTCCCGGTGATGTACAATGGATGACCGCTGGCCGCGGGGTGATCCACAAAGAAGACCCGGTGCCCGGAGAAACGGTTCACAGCTTACAACTATGGATCAATTTGCCGAGCGATCATAAGATGACCCTGCCGCGTTACCAAGAGTTGCAGTCAAGCCAAATGCTGACTGACCGTGGTCCTGGAACCAGGATTCGCGTGTTGTCAGGCACTAGTTGCGGTGTTCAGGCGAACACGTTAAACTATGTTCCCATCACGATGGTTGAGGTTTTAATGGATCGAGGATCTTGTCTGGAAGTGGATCTGCCGGGCGATTACAACGGGTTTTTGTATGTCTTGAACGGTCGGGGACGGTTCGGTGCGACGGATTGGAGCGGGCAACAGGGAGAGGTTTTGTGGCTATCGATGCCTGAGGGTGGGCTCGGTCCACCTACAAGCCAACTGACCATCACCGCCGAGACCACGCTCAGGGTATGGTTGGCGGCGGGCAAACCTCTGCGCCAACCGGTGGTGGCTTACGGCCCATTTGTGATGAATTCAATGGAGCAAATTCATCAGGCATTTACCGACTATCAGTCTGGACGATTTTTATAGAGCCGGAGGCTCTTTATCGGCAAGGAGTGTACACCGGCCTGGGAATCGAATGCACAACAAAGAATCAGCGCTGTAAGGAGTGGACAAAGTGGGCTTGGAACACCCCTCGCAAAAATGGTGGATTTTGTCGGTGGTAACCTTGGTAGCCTTCATCACTAATGTGGATGGGACCATCGTGATTGTAGGCCTTCCCCGGATCATGCAGGGCCTGCATATCACCATTACGACGGGATTATGGACGCTCACGTCGTATATTTTGACCAGCACCGTGTTGCTTTTGCCCGCCGGGCGGTGGTCGGACATTTCGGGTGCCAAACGGATTTTTATGTGGGGGCTGGCCATCTTTACCGGCGCGACGATTTTGTGCGGTCTGGCTCCATCGGGCAGCGCGCTCATCTTGTTTCGCCTGATTCAGGGATCCGGGGCAGCGTTAGCGCTGGCCACGGCGACTCCGATTATTGTTCGAGCCTTTCCTCCTCAACAATTAGGTCAAGCCTTAGGGATTAATTCGACGGCATGGGTCATTGGCTCGATCGTGGGACCGGTTGCCGGGGGAGCCTTAGTGAGCACGCTCGGTTGGCGCTGGATCTTCTTTGTTACCGTACCATTTGCCTTGGCGGGCATTATTGCTGCCTGGTTCATCCTGGTGGATGCGGGCAAGCCCCAGGCGAACGCCAGGATTGATTGGATGGGGGCGGCATCTTTTGCCACCGCCTTGACCACCATCTTGGTGGCTTTGTCGGAGGGTACTGCGTGGGGATGGGAATCCTTACCAACTTTGGTATTTTTGGGCTGTGCACTAGGGTTGCTGGTCGGTTTTGTGTGGTGGGAGAGGCGAGTGGCTAACCCGCTCTTTGATCTGAGCTTGTTTCGTCACCCCGACTATCGCTCGGGCCTGGGGGTGACGATGAGCTATTCGATTGGCTACTTTGCCTCCACTTTTTTGTTGACGATTTATCTTCAAGGGGCATTGCATGAGACCCCATTGCTGGCTGGCCTTTTGCTTATCCCGCTGTCAGCGCCCCAATTGATCATGGGACCGTTGGGTGGAACCTTGGCAGATCGCATGGGTCCGGCGCGTTTGGTGCTGGTCGGAGTGGCGCTGCTGGGAACCGGGGCATACTTTCTCGGAGGGCTAGGATCCCACCTATCGCTGGCTCGAGTCGTTTTTCCGCTATTACTGATGTCTGCGGCCAATGGCTTGGCCTGGCCGGCTTTGACGAAGGCGGTGATGTCGAGCCTGCCCCGGGCTCAAACCGGAGTGGGCTCGGGCATGTTTTACACCTTCCGCAACGTCGGCATGGCCTTGTCGTTAACGTTGGCTCTGGTGGTGTCCGAAGCCAGCCTGCCGGCCAAGGTCGCGTCTCAGGCCTTTTTGGGAACCGCTGGCATTTTGGCGCCTAAGCTTGAAGGCGTCTTGGTGCACTCGACGGACGCAGGATTTCACTTCTTCGTGGTATTTTACGGCCTGGCCCTGGTTTTGGCTCTGTCACTGTTGCGGTCCCAAGGGCTGAGCCGATTGGAATCGGATGTCACAAGAGCCTAACCGGTCGATGAGGAGGAACCCATGGAGCAATATTTGGACTTGATGCGACATGTTTTGGAGCACGGGAAGAAGACAGACGATCGCACCGGCACCGGGACCCTTTCGCTATTCGGCTATCAGATGCGCTTTGATTTGACTCGGGGATTTCCGGCAGTGACTACCAAGCGCCTGGCTTTTCGTCTGGTGACTTCCGAACTCTTATGGTTTCTTAGCGGAGCGACGAACATTCGGCCTTTACTTCAGCAGAAAAACCATATCTGGGACGATTGGCCTTATCGCAACTACCGTCAAAGCTCAGAGTATCAAGGCGAGAGTATCGAGGCATTTGGTGAGAAAATTATAGAGGACGAATGGTTTGCTGAGCGATGGGGAGAATTGGGCCCGGTATATGGCAAGCAGTGGCGAAGTTGGCGAGGCAAAGACGGCACCACGGTCGATCAATTGGGTCAAGTCATTGATCAAATTCGCACCAACCCGCATTCCAGGCGATTGCTGGTCGTGGCGTACAACCCGGGAGAGATTGAGGATATGGCCTTGCCTCCTTGTCATTCCTTGTTTCAGTTCTATGTCAATCAAGGACGACTCTCGTGCCAACTCTACCAACGTTCCGCTGACATCTTTCTGGGGGTGCCATTTAACATCGCGAGTTATGCTTTACTGACGGCGATGGTGGCGCAAGTGACTGGACTGGAGGTGGGTGAGTTCATTCATACGTTGGGCGACGCCCACATTTATTTAAATCATTTAGACCAGTGCCGTGCACAACTCGAGCGCCGACCGTTGCCGCTGCCCAAACTCTGGCTGAATCCTACGGTCAAGGCAATTGACGAATTTACCATGGATGATATTGAACTTCGAGAATATCAGTGCCATCCCCGCATCCGCGGTCAGGTCTCCGTGTGATTGCCCTAATCGTGGCCATGGCCCAAAACGGAGTGATTGGCTATAACGGCAGTATCCCCTGGAGGATTCCTGGAGAGCAAAAGTATTTTAAGCGATTGACCTCGGGACATATCGTCGTCATGGGCCGAAAAACCTTCGACTCCATTGGTCACCCGTTGCCGCATCGGAAGAATTATGTGATGACCCACGATTCTTCGCTTCGGCTGCCAGGCTGTGAGGTCATTGGCGATCCTGCGCCCGTGTTAGCCTTGGACAGTCGCGAAGAGATTTACATTATCGGCGGCACCAGTATTTTTGCCATGTTTCTTGGTAGGGCCGACCGATTTTATCAGACCTTGATTGAGCAAGAGATTGAGGGAGATACCTGGTTTCCGGCCTGGGATCCGGCCGAGTGGCAACTCGAGTCCTCACTGCCGGGACCTTCGGCGTCAATACCCCATCGCTTTAATGTTTACGTGCGCAAGCAGCCGAGTCAGACAGTCAAGAGCGAATAGGGTTTGGACGGTAAGATCGCGCTCTGATCGATAGGGTTGGACGATCGGGAAGGGGAGGGAGCCGGCGACCTTCGGCCACCGGTGGAAAGCCACCGCTATCACAACAAAACGCGGATGGATCCGAAGAGGGAAGAGGGAAGAGGGAAGAGGGCAAGCGATCATCGTGGAGGCCTCGCCCTCTTCCTTGGAGTCATTACTGGAAGCCGAGAACCGAGTGAGGTACGTAGGGACCCTCTAGTCGATCGATCTCCTCCGGGCTTAGGATAAGGTCGAGCGCGGCGACTGCATCGTCTAGGTGATGAATCTTAGTGGCGCCGATTATGGGTGCCACTACCGGATTTTTTTGCAGCACCCAAGCCAAGGCGACCTGAGCCATGCTAACTCCGTGATTGGAGGCGATGCGAGACACTTCCTCGACGATGGGACGGTCCGCTGGTTCAGTTGCGCCGTAAAGCGTCTTGGCAAAGTGGTCGCTTTCTGAGCGGACGGTATCTTGGTGCCACGGACGCGCCAAACGACCCCGAGCTAAGGGGCTCCAGGGAATGACGGCCACCCCTTCGGATTGACAAAGCGGAAGCATCTCGCGTTCTTCTTCCCGATATAACAAATTGAGATAGTTCTGCATGGTCACAAAACGAGACCAGCCATGACGGTCAGATAGGGCCAAAGCCTTCATGAACTGCCAGGCGTGCATCGACGATGCGCCAATATATCGCGCTTTGCCGGCCTTGACCACGTCGTGGAGGGCTTCTAACGTTTCTTCAAGCGGGGTCTGGTAGTCAAACCGATGGATCTGGTACAGGTCGACATAATCAGTTTGCAGTCGCTGTAAGCTTTGGTCGATTTCAGTCATAATCGCTTTCCGTGAAAGACCCGATCCGTTCGGACCGGGATGCATTTTTCCGTGCACTTTGGTGGCAATGACGATTTCCTCTCGGCGGGCATAATCCTTCAGTGCCCGTCCCAGAATCTCCTCACTAGCTCCCAGAGAGTAGACATTGGCAGTATCGAAGAAGTTGATCCCCATGTCTAAGGCTTTTTTGATAAACGGACGGCTGCTATCCTCGTCCAGCGACCAGGCGTGGGTTCCGCGGTTTGGATCCCCATAGCTCATGCATCCAAGACAGATGCGAGAAACATCCAGGCCGGTTCGGCCTAATTTGACATAATCCATGAATTAGCCTTCTTTCTGACACTCCTGTAGGGCCTTTTTGCGGGCAGAGACATCTGCAACAAGGCGAAGACCTCTATATCATGGGGGCTCGCCGCGTATGTAAAGACACGGAGATAGTATAGCTGATAACCCAATAAAAAGAAATATAGGTTGACATAATACCTCTTATCGGACGTTATTCCAAAGCGCGGTGGAGGGGGTTAAAAGCGCCCTGGTGGTACCGCGCTTGCCAAGATCCATCCTGGTGTGACCTCTTGCCTGAGCGGTTGACCTCTGCGCTTGGGAATGTCAGTTGCCTGTGCGTGAGTTAGGTTTCAAGTCTCGGCTCTTTCCAGCAGACGGCAATCCTCGCTTGCTATCTGCTGCTGACCTCGGTGGTTGGACTTCGGCTGATTGGGCTTGTTATAGTTATAATAGTCTTACGGCCTGGAGATCATGGAAGCTGGATTTCATAGCTGACGATTCGTGCTTGATGGCCGAAGCGCGGCCTCGACTTGAACAAAAAGCTTTTCTATGTTAAGTTTTTCCTAATTATATGTCGGAGGAGTGAGTCAAACACCGATGGATGAAGAGCTTTTCGAAATGATGGAGCCGTTGCGCACCGCCTTAGAGAAAGCGATGGCAGAGGCTCACCGCCTTGGCCATCGCATGTCGGAGAGAATCGATTCTTTTGTCGCCGCACATGCCACCTGTGAGCATTGCGGAGCGACCTTGCGCGTAGGGTATTCACCCTCCAACCTACGCTCTGATCCTATTGTATTGGACCAGTCCACGGCTCAGGTCCGATGTTCTCGGCGCCAGTAGCGGAGTAACAGAACGAATAGGTCACTAAATCGACGCGGAACTCGGGGGCAGAAACCAGATGAGTTGGGCTACAATTATGATACGTCAGCGCAAATGGGTGATTATCGCTTGGGCGATGTTGTTTATCGTGACGGGGCTGTTGGCTAAAAATGTGACCCATGCTTTAACTTCAACGGGATTCGACAATCCCAAAAGCTCGGCGATTTGGGTAGACAACCAATTAGGACACTTTGCGTCAAAGCCTGCAGCCGAGCCTCTCCTCATTCAAAATGTCCCTCACTCGCGGGTAGACGCTTGGGTCCGCCAATATCACTTGCCTAGCGCATGGATTTATCGAGTAGGACCTAACGCCACCACCGTGGTTCCGTCGGCTGGGCAAAGCCCGACACGACTACTGCCGCTTTACGACTTCGCTCGTCACGAGGGCGCTAAGACGACCTGGGTAAATCAAAACGCGGTAGGCAATCAGGTCATTTCGGACACGCGAACCACATTGGCTTCCAGCCTGCCCGTGGCCTTGCCGTTTTTAGTGGTCTTATTGTTACTGGTGTTTGGGTCGGTAACCTCAGCGTTGTTGCCTTTGCTGGTCGCCGGCGTGGGAGCAGTGTTTGCCCTAGGAGCGTTGGATCTTCTGGAGAATGTAATTACCCTGTCGGCGTATCTTACCGACATTGTAAGTTTTTTGGGACTTGGTGTCGGCGTGGACTATGCGCTTTTTATTAGCGCCCGATTTCGTCAAGCGTTAGCCCAAGGGAAGGAACCGGAGGTGGCCGCCAACGAAGCTATGCAGCGTGCGGGACGGTCGGTCTTTTATTCTGGAATCGCGGTAGCGATGGCGCTTTTGACCCTATTCCTTGGGGGTAACGCATATTGGCGGGGGATTGCCATTGGGGGCGCGGTGGCGGTCCTTTCCGTCCTATTAGTGACCCATACCTTGCTGCCGGCCTTGTTGCGCACCTTGGGTAGACGAATCAATTGGGGGCGCATTCCTTGGGCGGACGCGTTTCATCGGTTTTGGCCGGCTATTTCCACCTGGATTCGCAAACGTCCTTATTGGGCGGTTGGGTTGGCCGTGGTGGCGTTGGCAATTCCAGCTATTTCCGGCGTGCAGTTATCCATGCAGACGCCAGCGAATATCGCGGTCATGCTGCCTCAAAACGATCCCTTGCGCGTCTCGGTTGCCGCGGAACAACGGGCGTTAGGGGCGGGGTCTATCGACCCCATCGTGATCATGGTCGATTTCAAACAGTCGACGGCGAGCATCTCTACCTGGCAGGCGGTCGCTAAGGTAACTGACCGGATCGCAGCCGATCCGGCGGTGCTGTCGGTGCACTCCGCGACCAATGTGGGCGTGTCCCCCACCCTTTTGGCGGACGCTGTGGCGGGAACGGTGCGCGACCCGGCTATTACCGGGATGCTGCCGTCGTTTACTAATGTGCATTATAATTCGCACTTGGTGGCTCTTTTTGTCACCTCTCGCCAAGGTCCGAACGCTCCCTCAACGATTGCTTTAACGAATCGTTTGCAAACCCAACTCGCTCACTGGCTTCCCGGCCAGCGAACCGGTGTCGGCGGAGTCACGGCGTTGCTCAATGGGTTCAATCAATTGACCAAAGCGCGTTTACCCTGGATTCTAATCGCGGTAGCCACCGTCGCTCTAGTCATCTTATTTATAGCTACCGGATCGATTTGGCAGGCCTTGCTCGGTGTCGCGTTCGATGGTTTAGTGGCGCTAGCGACCGCCGGGATCTTGGTTTTGACTATTCAGCATGGCGGACTAGGCTTAGAGGCTGAGTCGTTGGACAGTTCGATTACCCCGTTAGTGTTCGTCCTTTTATTTGGGCTGTCGATGGACTATGAAGTGATTTTGTTGCATCGCATCCAGGAGTTGTGGCAACATGGCCACGATATGCGAGATGCCGCCAAGGACGGTCTCAGTCGGACCGGCGGCATGATTACCGGAGCGGGAATGATTATGGTGGTCGTATTCTTTGCCCTGCTATTGAGTCCCCTAGAGATTATGAAGACGCTGGCGATTGGGTTGACCTCAGCTATTTTGCTTGATACCTGGATTGTTCGTTCGTTCTTGGTGCCCGGAAGTACGGTCGCCATTGGAGCATCGGCATTTTGGCCCAGCCGGCGGAAGGCATCGACGTCGGCCGACGCGGACCCTGAATAAGGGGTCCTTCGTCGGCCCTGGGCTCGCTGTCCCGGCGCTTCCCGTCTTGGGTCGGTCGCGACAATATCCATGTTGGCAGCCAGAGGATACTTCCGATGGATTGGCCTTTTGGGTGGGGAAAATCGACGGAATGCGAGGACTCCGGTGGAGTACGCTCTAGCTACTCACCCGGATTGTATCGAATCCACCCCGTGATTGGGCACTGCCAAGGCAGTATCGTTTTGAAGCTAGGGTGATGGCTTGGGGCTCAGTTGAAGGCGATGGGCTGTGGCACTCAGACTCAACCCGATTCCAACTATGGCGGAACCCCCAGCAAGCCAAAAGATGGATGGTAAGGAGAATCGAGCGACGACAAATGCTCCTAAGGCGGGTCCAGCAATCATTCCGCCAGCGTACACGGCTTGATAGACGGCGTGGGCAGTGGTTCGCCATCGCGCTTCAACGCCGGCAATCGACATGGCCATTAGAGCTGGGCTGACGATTCCGCGCCCAACCCCAAGACCGGCTTGGGTAAAGAACAGCCAGAGCGCACCGGATCGTAAAGGCGTCAGGATGGCAAAGATGGCCATCAAAGAAAATCCAACCCACGATAACGTCCTCAGCGACCAGTATTTGGACAGCCACGTTCCGGTAATGACCGCAAACAAAGTACTGGGCAATATCCCCACCATCATCAGCACGCCAAGGTCGGCTTTGGGCATGCCGTGGCGCGCTGCCCAGAGCGGAACATAGCCAAATGTGGTGAGGAAGGTCACCATTTGGTTGAAAATGCCCAGACCCGAAGCCACACGCAGGGATCCGTAGCGAAACAAATAGCGAAGTTTGGGTGGGTCGCTGTGGACAAACGCAGAATTGCCTTCAGGCAAGGTCAGCACCAGGAGGATTCCTAAGACAGCTAAGGCGGCTGAAATCCAAAACGGAGCAGGCCATTCCCATCGGGCAGCGACAAAGCCGCCGGCCAAAGTAGCGACCACTTGTCCGGAATTATTGGCAAATGTCACCCAGCCCATAGCATGAACCGTTCGGCTGTCATGAGGGTAATAGCTAACGTACAGCATGGAAAACATGGCCCAGGTACTTGCGGCCAGCCCGGCCAGCACGCGAAACCCAGCAAAGGCCCATGGAGTTGGAAATAGGGCCATTCCTAACGAACTGACAGCTACGGTCACTAAGCCCATAAATAAAAAGACGCGGCGACGTCCAATCCGGTCGGCCCATCGTCCTAAAAAGATGCGGGTCGTGAGTTGGGGCACGCCATAGGCTGCCACCACAATTCCAGCCATGCTGGTCGACCCGCCCTGGCGGGTCACGTAGGGGGTCAAAATCGGGATGTAAAGGTACAAACCGGCCCAAAAAATGGCAATCGCCCAAAGCAGACGGATGCGGGCGCCCTGTAAGCTTGATGCCTGCAACGAGGTGTCCCCTAGCTTTTATATCGACGTGTGAATCAGGGACGGAGCGCGTAGGCGCTCCGTCCCCATTACAGTCAACCTAAGCCCACCACATGGCGGCTTTAGGTTCCGAAATGAGTAGTTCGCGCAAAAAGATGACCGCCTTTTGAAATCCTTCGCCAGCGGACATCAGGCTGTCTTCATGTTCGATGCTCAGCACCCCGTCATAGCCTTCAATGCGAAGCGCCGAGATAATGTTGCTCCAGACGTCGGCGCCATGGCCATATCCCATCGTTCGGAAGATCCAACTACGGTCACGTTCTTGGCCATAGTGTTTGGTATCTAACACTCCATTCACGCCGGTGGTATAGGGATTGATCTGGGTATCCTTGGCATGGAAATGATAGATGCTCTCCCCAAGATCACGAATGGCTGCCACCGGGTCGATTCCCTGCCAAAACAGATGGCTCGGGTCCACATTGGCACCCACCGCTGGGCCGGTGGCTTGGCGGAGACGCTTTAAGGTTTCGGGGTTGTAGACGACGAATCCCGGATGCATCTCCAAGGCCGCCCGTACGCCTTTTTGGTTGAGGTATTCTGCGGCTTTGGACCAATAGGGCAAGACCTTTTCCTGCCACTGCCAGTCTAAAATCTTGAGGTAGTCGTCAGGCCAAGGGCAGGTCACCCAGTTGGGGTACCGCGATCCCTCAGAATCTCCGGGGCAACCGGAAAAGGTAATGACCGTCGGTACTTCCATCGCGTTGGCCAAGTCGACCGTCTCTTGGAAAGCGGTCTGGAATTCTTCCCGGACGGCTGGGTCGGGATGGACCGGATTGCCATGGCAAGATAGTGCGGGTAATGATAAGCCCAGGCTGTCCAGTTTGTCACGCAAGGCTTTGCGTTTGCCGGCATCGTGCAACAACGCCTTACGGTCCAAGTGGTCCCCGGGGTAGCCGCCGGTACCGATTTCTACGGCTTCCACCCCGACGGAAGCCACATAGTCCAATGCTTCGGGTAACGGTTGATTGGCCAGTAACGCCATAAAGACTCCAATTTTCACGATAAATCCTCCTCGTTAAAACGTCTGGTGCAATACCTTGGTCGTGCGCGACTCCGCAGCCGAACGCACGATTGCCTCGACGACTTCCTGGCAGCGAAGACCGTCAAGGAAGTCGGGACGAGCTGGCATCTGGCGAGAAATCGCTTCAACCCAATCATAGATCTGATGGGTAAAAGTGACATTGTATCCCACAATATGGCCTTCTGGCCACCAATACTTCATATACGGATGATCCGGGTGTGTTGCCAAGATTCGGCGGAATCCTTCTAACGAAGGGTTCCTGGAATCTCTGGCATAGTATTCTAATTCGTTCATCCGTTCGAGATCAAATCGTAGGGCCCCTTGTTCCCCGTGAATTTCTAAACGCAGGGCATTCTTGTAACCCGTGGAGAATCGGGTCGCTTCAAAGATGCCGATGGCATCGCCATCGAGATGAGCCAATACAGCGGTGAGGTCGTCCACACTCACCGGTCCTGTTTCCCCCTGTGCCCCTTCGCCAGCATGGCCAAGGCCTTCTCCGGTAAGTGTTCCAGGCAGCGGACGTTCGGCCACGAACGTCTTTTGCAGGGCGGATACTTGCGTAAAGCCGCCCACCAAATAGTGGGTGAGATCGATCACATGGGTGAGCAGGTCGCCGAGCGATCCCGATCCGGCAATAGCTTGTTGGAAGCGCCAGGTGAGTGGAACCGTCGAGTCAACCGCCCAATCCTGCAGATACTGGCCCCGAACTTGAAAGATCTTGCCCAAGCGGCCCTCTTGGATGAGTTGGTGTGCTAACTGAATGGCTGGCGCACGTCGGTAGTTGAATCCGACCATCGCAGCCGTCCCCGCCTGGCGCGCTGCCTGCACCATTCTCACCGAATCTTCCAGGGTGTTAGCGAGAGGCTTTTCGCAGAGGACATGCTTGCCATGCTGAAGGGCCATGGTGGCAATTTCAGCATGGGCGTCGCCGGGCACAGCAATGTCTACGGCATCAATGTCGGGCCGAGCGACGACTTCGGCCCAGTTGGTGGATGTCTCTTGCCAGCCCCAAGCGGCCGCTTGAGTAGCGACTTGGCGGGCATCACGGCCGCAGAGGACAGCCATTTCAATCTCTAGTGGAGGACGCATCAACTGTTGGACGGTTTGGTAGGCATGCGAATGCAACTTGCCCATGAACCGATACCCTATCAGCGCCACCCGCAGTCGTCGATTTTTCATAAAGCCCTCCTTCAATATGCGCCATCGCAGTGATGTTGCGTAAGCATCCCTTAAAGGCATTCACCATTTTTACCAGAAATCCTGCTAAAAGAATTTCCATGGTGATGGGGTTTGCACCCAAGGAATTTGGCCGAATGTCCGTGGTACTGGTCGAGAGTAGCCGCGTTATTGTGCTTGAAGCATACCTACAATAAACAATCGTCGACCATGTCGTCAAAGGCCATCTTTACGCTCTGGACGCACTAAACCTCTTGGAGCACAAAGGACACTTCGCAAATTCAGCGTTATCCAGGCGATGCGTTATACTATACTGCGCGCGGGTCAAAATTGACGGTTTGATGCCAAGGCTGTGGGGGTCTCAACCCCTGGTTGCATAATGGTTTTCCAAGACGATGGCGTTCTCCCAAAAACGAAAACTATGACCCGCGCGCAGTATAATAGCATTTTACTGGAGGGATCGTGATGAAGGTTTGGGTTGACCGTCATACGTTTCCCATAACGGTCTCTGGATGGTCGCTGTTGTGGGCCTTAGGACTTTTGCTCGGATTAGCACTTTTGGACAAGAGCATGCACGAAGTGTTGATCTTTCTGGTTCCGCCGTTTGCTGCTATATGGTCGGCATTAAAGATTGATGGTTTAGCCGTCCACTCGACGGTCAAATTCGGGACTGATTATTTTTCCCGTTTTCCAGTATCGTGTAGGGAACGATCGCTGGATGGGGACATACGATGAAAACACCGAAATTATTGGATACTATCGATAGGGACCAGGCGCTGCAGGAACTCGATGGCGCATTGAATTCTCGCGAGAATGTGCGCTTGCACGAACGCTACCCGGTGGTGGATATGGTCCTGCAGGGCCATTCCTACCAAGCGATCAGCCAGATGGTGAAGCGCTCGATGACCACCATCAGCCGTTATGTGGAGGCCTACCGCCAGAATGGATTGAACGGCTTGGCGATGATCCGGCCGACAGGTCGGCCGCGGCGCTTGACGGAGGCACAAGAGCAACAATTATACGACATGATTGTGGAAAAGACGCCGGCGGACGTAGGCTTTCCGGCAGAAATGAACTGGCGGACTCCCCTCTTGCAGGAATGGATCCGCCGCGAGTGGGACCAGTCCTATTCCGATCGCGGGGTTCGAGCCTTGCTGTACCGCCTCAATATGAGCTTTACCTGCCCCACCTATACATTAGCCAAAGCTGACCCGGTCAAACAGGAGGCGTTTCGCCAGACGTTTCGGAAGCTTCAGATCCAATTGGTCCTGGGATCGGTGGACCGCCTCTGGTTCCAGGATGAATCGATGATTCGCGACGACCAAGCCCTCACCCACACCTGGTTTCCGAAAGGGCAACAAAAGATCATTCCGACATTCGGGAAGCACTGGGGCGCTAAAATGCTGGGGACCCTGGATTATGTAACTGGAGAGGGGTTTTGCCTGCTGCACGACCATGATGACGCGCCAGTGTTTCTCGAGTTTCTGGAACAGACGGTCGCCCGGTATCCGGGCGAAAAGGTGGTCATGATTCTCGATAATGCTAAGATTCACCATGCGAAGCTCATCCAACCGTTTCTCGCCGAGCATCGCGACGACTTGACCTTGGTGTTCTTGCCTCCCTATAGCCCCCAAATGAATCTCATTGAAGCCTTTTGGGGCTGGCTCAAACGGTCGGTCATCGACCACGTCTTCTTCCGCTCGGTGGCGGCGATCAAACTCGCAGTCCAGGCGGTTATCGCGATG
Source organism: Clostridiales bacterium (assembly GCA_027365485.1). GTDB lineage: Bacteria > Bacillota > Sulfobacillia > Sulfobacillales > Sulfobacillaceae > JAMCVM01. The sequence goes on along the minus strand of DAHXNH010000263.1, from coordinate 778 downwards.
GTGAACACCACACCGGACAATACCCGAGAGCGTCTGTGCATGGGATTATAACAAGCACCTGGGACCTGAGTCCGTCGGATTCCATCCTGATTGCCGCTCCCGTTTGGGAGGGGCTACTGCCACATCCCCGAGGTTCCAGCAGGGATCCAGATGGCTCCGCTTCGACTCCAAAGTGGCCACCACCCGGGGGGTGGTGGCGCTAAAAAACGGGTTGAGCGGACCGGAAATCGCCGCGTTTGTACTATACACCGAACATTCGCATACTACAGTCCCAAAACTATCAATCTTTAATGCCGACCATATAGTTCGCTAGTGAATGGCTACTGTTGGGTAATCTGGTTCCAGCTATGCCCCGCATTCTCCGTGCGCCACAACGTGTCGGATCCATTGGGCTGCTAGGCGATGGCAAAGCCGCCGGTTGTAACCGAAGTCACTTTTACGGCGTTATCACTGAAAAGAAGAGTGATTGATGTTGCTAACCATCCAAGCCAGCGCAAAACCCGAACGACCGGCTCCGCGGCGGGGCTTCTGGCGCACGATTAGCGTTCTGATAGGCGCCACGATGAGCTTGGCCCTAACTCCTGTAGTGCTAGCTGCTGCGCCACCAGTGAGTACCTTATTAGACTCCAATACGACAGCTGCAACCATAAGTACCCTGTAACTACTCAGGGTTTTTTTTGCGGGAGTGGCCGCACACACTCGACACCCGGTGCGGCACGGTCTGATCTGGAGCGGTCTCCGACCGTCGGCCATTGTGGTTGGGGGACGGATATTCGCT
>DAHXNH010000142.1 GCA_027365485.1 Clostridiales bacterium | reverse complement strand
ATTACTGGAATTCCGCAGGCCCAGTTGGGCGCGCAGAGCGTAACACGGGACATACTCCCGATTTCGTTCAAAGTACTCGATGAGGCGGTCCACAGACTTCCCGGATTTGATCTGCGCGGGCCGTATGGCCCGCAAATACGCAATGGCCGCATCGATTTGGCCCAGCCAGAGCAAGGGCATCAATTCCGCCAACGCAACTATTTAGGTATACCAATTTGGTTCGTCCAAATTGGTATACCTAAATAGTTGCAATTATAGAGGCCCCAGCAACAATTGTGCCTGGTTGCCACGGACTATTGAGGGGTTCCCAAGACACATCGCCATCAGAAGAGCTCAGATCCCTTCGTTCCATCGTAAAACCTAAAGCTCTGACAGCTAAAGAACTCATCCAGTTTATTACGCTACCCAATTCTTCTAACGTAGAAGCCTGAGTTAGCATCATTCGTGAGATCTCCACCATATCTTCTAAAATTCTAATGTACTCATGCGCCAAATAAAACTCTAAGGCGAGCATAAACTTTTCCGTGACTTCGCGCTCCACGTGCTGTCCCATCTCGTTGCAATCTTCGAGAGCTACCCTTTCAGCACCCATCTCACTGAGACGTTCCTCACAGATCACAAACAGCTCGCAGACATTTTTAAAAAGAGTCAAACCCAAAGGAACCTCATCGTTCTTGCTCTCGCCATATTGAGCATCCATCATTCTCACCACTCTATCACTATATACGTCGGCAATCTCTTCCCTACTATCGATGATATCCCTCCATAGATCCAATCGCAAGTGGTAGCATTCCCAATTAGGAGGCCACTCAACCTGCGTCGTATTCATGGGTATTGCAGCAAATAAAGAGCTATTCCCGCAGTGATACTGCGCCCTGGTCATAGTTTTCGCTTTTTGGAAGAACGCTATCGTGGTGGAAAATCCTTATTCCGCAAGGTGTTAAGACGCCCACCCGTGGCATCAAACCGTCAAATTCGACCAACGCGCAGTATAAAGGCGGTTCTTAGCGCAAAACATTTCGACCTGTACACGAGACTGAAGGAGCTGGGTCTGTCTGTTCTCAATTTGTCGCAAGACGAAGGCCCCCAAAGTTGGCTCTTACGCACTTTCTGTTATGGCCCCCCGAAAATCCCTAAAGCCCGTGAGAATCGGTCGCAATCAGAGAGGGTCCATTGTCGTTCGCAGCATGAATAGCGTGGATGATTACGCCCGGTCGGAGGTCGAACACCGGGGGGCGGCGCAATGTTGTCAGGTGAGGGATATAGAAAATGTTTGTTCTGACCACAATATTGTGTCTTTGACTTAAACAACCTATATGCGACCTATTATTTAACGTCTTTACCGCTTATTGGCAAGATTCGATAGCAACACGCCAAAATGCCGAAGAATAGGTCGCCTAGTTTGACCGGCGCGAAGCTATCCTTCGCAATTTGCGCAGTTTTTCGAACGTTATGTCCAAAACTCTCGGATTGGAGTTCGGGCCTGCTCGGCTACGCCGCGATAGAGAGCGACGTACAGGGATCACGAATTTATTCGTTCGGCCGCGATTTTTGCTTCGGGGCGTGACGTAAAGTGCACCCACCTCACGCCGGTTTGGCCATGTTACGTGGAGCTTTCATCCCGGAGGTCCCTCGCGCCCGAGATGGCACCAGGGCTTAACGCTGAATGGGCCATTGAGCGTTGCTGGTTCTCCCCCTTAAAGGATGATGAGGTTACGAGCTGAAACCCCGAATATATACAGCTTCCCGGGTATTCTCGAAGCTTAACATGGAATCTTCGCAAACCATGGGAAGAGTTGGCACTCCCCATCCTAACGTTTCATCGGATCCTCTTGGTTTTACGATATTCTTAGAAAGCGTCGGGCACCCTAGCAGGACTTTCTTGGTCTTTTCTCGAATATTCCCGACAGGTCATGGGACAGGATGGTGGAGGAACGGCGTGTGCAAGGAGGATGCAGCGAACACTGCCCCGCTATTTCGCGTTCAAGAAGGAGAGGCTCATCGGGTCCGCCGCTGGTGTGGACATGAGGAGATACTCTGGTTGGGTCCGCCTTGGGCCTATGTCGAGACGGTGGCCAGCCAAGTAAGTTGTGCTGCATGCCGTAAACTCGGCCGCCGTGGACCTCTAGATCGAGAAGACTCTCCCGACAACCCTGCCTCTTCGACCCATGGTCCCTAAGACGCCGGGACTACCTGCTTTTGCTCCTTCCATAAGGACCGCTGGGTCGGTGCCGCCCTCGTTAGCGCTGGGCCCTGCTGGCGGAGAGACGGGTCATACTAGCCGCCATTTGTAGCGTCTGATTCAGGTTGAGATGTTCAGATACCGCATAGGGCACGCCTCCAACTCGAAAACTCACGATGCTCATGCCCCCCGAACCGCAAAGGTCCAGATCGGCCACCACCGCCTTGACCCCGTTGGGTAATGTCAGTTGCTCGCGAAAAACACCCTTTCGTTGGTGCTTCAACACCCAGCCGATGCCCGACTTCATCAACTGCGCGTACGCAATCGGAGGCGCCGTCATCGGCCCCTCGGTGACTAATCCAGCCTGGCTGACCATGTTGCCTCCAGCGATGGTGCCGAGAGTAAGCGTATCGCCGTAATTATCCACCTCCGTGGGCGTGTTGGGTAAGATTGCAGCATTAGACTGGTTCATCTGAATCCAGTAGCCCCGTCGCCCTATCTGATAAACCAGGGCAGGCCAGGAGTGAGCGCTGAGGTACGGGGTCACTCGCGGCAGCAAGACGGGAATCTGACGCACCTGGGCCAATGGCTTCAACACCTGACTTAGGCCGGGAAAGGGATGTTGTCCTGTTGACCGATAGTCGGGCGGGGGCGTCACGGGAATCGGCGTTTTGGAGATCTTCAGTGCGTAGCCGACTCCTGCCCGAGTGTGATAACCGCTCGTGCCCGGCGGCGCCAAACGAAGGCTTTGATGGACCAAATATCCCGCCAAGCGTGGAGAGTTCGAGGTGTTTTGGAAATATCGACTGCTCATGCTTGCGCGCTCGACCTGGGTAATCGGCTGCGCGTGAGCCATGCTCTTGGCCAATGCCACGACTGTCGCCGGCACCTGATTGAGGGAGATGTCCTCCGGTTGCTGTGCCCAGATGGCATAGGTAAAATTCCCTTCGCGCCATGTCAGCAGATAGGAAAAGGGAAATCCGGTCGGATTCGGCCCACTGGTATACCATGACCCCACGAGTCCCTGGCCAAGCGCTACGTGTCGGGTACTGGAGGGCAATTTGACCTCACGGGAGGGGGTGCCTATGAAGGCAAAGCCATTGGCCGAAGTTTGCCTTGGGTTCACCAAGGGAAATCGATACCAAAGGGTCGTTGCGACACGAGGATCCACGGATGGAGTGGGTGCGTAGAATGGAGGCCCGGATGGTTCGGGTGCGCACCCCAGGTTTGTGCTCAACGGACCTGACCTTGCCCTGACGTGCGTTGCCGGTAACGGCGAGGTGCGGAGC
>DAHXNH010000139.1 GCA_027365485.1 Clostridiales bacterium | reverse complement strand
TTGGCCGCGTTAGCCGATGACCGCCTGCGGGTGTTTTGGCTAAGTCGGTAGTCATCAGTTCTAGCCTAATTCCGAGGTTGCACGGGTGGTCGGGGAACTCCCCAATGGTATTCCCAGCATTCGCTGATTGGCGTAGGCAGTGGGTCTTCTGGGTGCGTCAATCAGCGAATCCCAGCCCTTTGGACTGATCTCGACTTTACGTCTGGCCCTGATCCGTGGGGTATCTGATGGCACGAAAGTTAGTGGAAGTGATGACAAAACTAGTTAGCGCCAACAGCGGGCCACGCCTGACGACCTGACTCGGGCGTTGGACGGACTCATGGCCAGCCATCAGCAGTTTTTGCTCACCGCGCAACTGCAGCACCTGACGGCGCTGGACCAGCAGATTGCCACGCTCGATGCCGAGGTAGAGCGGCGTTTGGCCCCTTTGGCCGAGACCCAGGCGCTGATTGAAAGCCATCCTGGGATTGGGAAGCGGACGGCCGAAACCGTGCTGAGCGAAATCGGGGCCACCGTCGCTCCGTTTCGGACTCCCGAAGCGCTGGCGAAGTGGGTCGGGCTGGCCCCGGGCAACCACGAAAGTGCCGGGAAACGTCTGTCGGGGCGGACCATTCCCGGCAACCGCAGTTTGCGGGCAGCTCTGGTCGAAGCCGGGCAAGCGGCAGGGCGGACCAAAGCCACCTATGTCGGCGCTCAATATCGGCGGATGGCCCGGACCAAGGGAGCCAAACGGGCTGCGGTCATCGTCGCCCATACGCTGGTCGTGGACCTCTGGTACATGCTCCACCGCCAGCAGCCCTATGTCGACCTGGGAGTCGAGTACTTCGATCAGCGCGACCACGAACGCGTCCAGCGCCAAGCCGTCAAACGCCTGGAAGCCTTGGGCTACCAAGTGACTCTGAAACCAGCATCCTGAGCGGATTTACGGCCCCGGAACCGCCGATCAGGCCCGGGCCTGAGTGAGATCGGCCATGCCCCGCTTTCTCGGCGGAATTTTTCGGAACAGAGCTTGATCGCTCGAAAGCTACCCGGCTGCGTATGAAGGAATATCGGATAGTCACTGTCCCCGAAACTTTTCATGACAATGGAGAGCAACGGGCGGCCAATACCCAGGCCTTCGTACCGCTTTTACACCTTGAACCAGTGTATCGTGCTGACGTGCCCGTAGGCTTTCCACCCAAAGCAGGTCGCGATGGGGGTATCACGACTATCGCAAACGAACAAGCACCGCTTGAAAAACTCGCTTTCTTGGTTGGCGTACACCTCGTCAAAATACTGGGTCATAAAGGCCGCAAATTCGTTCGCGAGCTCGGGGGAATCAAAATGCATGGTTTTCCACACGTCCAGCTCGTCTGTCCGGCACGTTCTGACATAATACGCCGGAGAAAGGTGCGTGAGGGCCGCCGGATTCAACGCTTCGCACATCATGAATAGGTTTTTGTCTTCGATCCCCGCCATACTTCTAACCCCCCTGTGGTGGAGCAAGGTCGTCCACCGCCGGCTGTGCCCAAAGCGAATCGCCTCTCGGTGCGCTTTCGCCCCCATATGTGCCATAGCAAAGCAACTGGTTTCACGTGAAATGAAACCTCACCCGTTGTTGTTCTTGAGCGTAACCAACGGATGACTCACATCCCCGGTCAAAAAATAATCGCAGACGCCGTATCCCGCTGTCATCGGCTTTTGTTCTGCCCGATTTCCGTTGACGAAAACCTGTTCCGCCGTTGCCTGCGGCTCAGCCCCGAATACCAATGTCCAACTGTCCCCCGGGCCAACGAGCATGCCGTAGCGAGTCGTCGGATTCTGAATGGCCGCAGCCAGGTCGAGCGGATTGGAAAACAACACACTACCGTTCAATTGATTCATGTCGGCGGTCAGTTGACCCTGCTTTACGTGGATGCTCAGTTCGACATTCAACGCAGTCCGGTCAAGCGCAGGTTGTGTCGCCCCGCAGCCCGATAATAACCCCCGCTTAAGGCCACAATCGGTAACCATCGACTCTGCCTCGTCACCCCGGAAACACCTCCGTCTGGGCGTCTTTACGCCGCAAGCCTCCACCGCCCCCTAAGGGTGCCTCTTAAAGTTCCAGCAACCTTGGCGAAGCGAAGTCTGTCCCATTCCTGCAACACCCGTTCTCTCCGCGATGGCATCGGCTGGTCCGGCGGGCAAACACTCGATTACGAGTGATGGACTATCTTGGCCGATGGCCGATTCCCATGATCCGAGAGAAAATATTCCCATAAGATGTATCCGGGTTTTATTGTGGAAGGCGTGGGGTTTTGCATCGCCTGGTGGCCGTCGACCAAAATCGCCGAAGCCCCGGTTTGCGATTCCGCCCCAAACACCAACGTCCACCCGGTCCCATCGAGACCGCCATAGTGAGTCGTGGGTTGGCGAAGAGCCGCCGCCAACGAGAGCGGTTGAGATACCAACGGGCTTCCGTGACCTTGCTGCATATGAGCGGTGAGTGGGCTTTTATTTAAGTTAAGACTTAACTGGCGGACCAACGGGATCTGAGCCAGCGTCTTCGTGTCCGACGGCGCCGTGGGTGAGTGGCTCGTTGTCTTTGGTGCAACCGAGGACTGCGGAGACAGGGGGACCGCACCCGGCAAGGAGTGCGCCGCACAAAACCAGAGTAGCAAACCATTGATTTTTCATTGTCGTGGAGTTCCTCCATCAATGTTCGGCATTCTTCATGCTATTATTCCGCAGTCCGCATTGGAATCGGACTCGATTGCATCATGTCAGAAAATTGCGAGCTGGGCAATTTACTACGTTAGCGAGGTAAAGTGGGATGAATGCAGCGGACCGACATTTATCTTGACGAGTACCAGTTACGACTTCTCAAACATCTGGCTGTCGAAGTAAGTCGGTGGCCGATCTCGTCCGACAAGCGGTGGACCAGTTCTTGCGCAGTCGATTGGAGGACGATGTGGCGTGGCAAAACGATATGACGGCCGCTCATGGAGTGGGTGCACAGCCGTGTGTCCCCTGCGATCGACCCCGACGAAGCGAAATTGAGCGCGACATCCGCGAAGCGAGGCAGGACGTAAGGGCCTCACGATGATGAATGCGGTCATGGATTTCAATGGCTGGATTTCGGGATTGATTAACCGGCACGGAACGCCGGCGCGAGTGCTCATTGGGCCGGCGGTAAGGGGACGTGGCTGAGGATGGGGTCACAAGACTCGGCCGGGGCATCCTGTGACAGGGTATAATAGACTTAAAAGCCAAGGGGGGCGCGTTGATGACATCGTCAAAGACTCGCGAAGTTCTGTGGTCGGTCCTCCAGGACCTCCCAGACGATTTGGTGGATGAGGTCGCAGATTTCGTGCAATTCCTACGCTTGCGGCATGTCGTTCCGGATACGGCGATGCTCTCCGAAGCAGCACTGGCGGACGCGTGGCTGACCCCAGACGAGGATGAGGCATGGAAAAGCTTGTAGCGGGAGATGTCATCGTAGTGCCGTTCCCGTTCACGAATTTGGCACGCGCGAAACGACGGCCAGCCTTTGTCTTAGCTGCATTAGCGGACGGTGACTATATTTTTTGTCAGATTACGAGCCATGCCTGGCCGCAGTCGATACCGTTGCGAATGAGTGACTTATCGGAGGGCACGTTACCTCATGATTCGTATGTACGGCCGGAAAAACTGTTTACCGGCAACCAGACTATAGTCCTCTTACGAGTTGGTCATGTGAAATCCGCCATTCAAGAGATGATTCATAGGCGTCTTCTCGCCCTGTTTGAGGCATTGTCGTTTGAACCGGGTGCACCGGATCCTAGCGACCACTCCAACCCGGACCATGATGGAGACGACACGCCCTGATGGCGGCTTCAAGCGAGGGTTACCCGATGGGTATAGAGCACGAACGTGACGTGATTCGTTGGCTGGCATTGCGGCATTCGACGAAGGCTATTCCGGTTCCATCCGTCACCATGCCGTCACCAAGAGCGGATGGAAACGGGGGGGTTATAGAGACGTGGCAGACGGCGCCGATCGCTACAAAGCTTGTCAATCAAGCACTTCATTCTATCCCATGGACGGCAATGACGGGTCCTACGGTGTCTTCAAATCCAATGGTCGGCGTTAGACGTCGACGGTGGGTTCGATTCCCACATACTCCCGCCAATTATTGCTCTGCAAGCGATTGCGGGTTTTGCTTTGCTATCATCGAGACCGTTCCCAGGCGTAATCAACCCTCACGGGCCGCAGGAAAATCCGTTCGATTCCACTGTGACGCTCAAGACGTACCATGACGCCCCTAAAAACGCCGGCCTCATATCGACACATTTCAAAGCCCGCCGCGCCGAGGCTCCTGCACCGACCGACGGGCCGCACTGGACCGGGCTGCAGGCTAGAGCCCTTGCAGGCGATTGCGAGACGACTGGGCCGACTTGACCTCGCTGTTGCGGCGCTTGGTCGCCGCACGGGTGTGCCAATGCGCGAACGATTCCAAGAACATGATCCTGCTGCTCCTCGGTGAGGGCTTCCCACAAGACCGCGATTTTGTTGAGCCACTGTTTGGGCGTGAGGGGCTGGGCGAGCGCTCGGAGGTCGTCGGCGTGCGCAGCGCGCCGACGAAATCCTGCCGATCATCAAACACATTGCGATGACCGGATACAGCCGAGAGTCCATCTTCTAGCCTTGCACAAATTGACTGCATTGATCCAACACGGCATATAGAAGGCTAAATCGGAAGGGTCCGAGTCCAGAGGTCCGAGCACATCTCTCGGCTGCAGCGCTGGCTGACACTGTAAGCACGACCTTCACGACGGATTTCGGAGATTGGTTCCTTTGTGACCGGTACGTATATTCCATCATTGTTCAGGCCCTAGTTCGTGGCGTGTCCAACAGCATTCTCGGATTCAAAGCGTTGTTTCCCTTACCGGAACTTATCGTATACCTAGACATCGATCCGGCAGACGGGTGGAATCGTCGTCAGGCAAAAGAGAGACCGATGTCATTTTGGGAGTGTGGGCAGGATTTAATTCCAAACCTTTCCGAGCGGGAGTCCTGTTTGGCGTAGCAGAATCTCATTAGAGAGCAGTACGTAAGACTATTTTCTCGTCGGGATAACGTCTTGCAAATAGATTCAAGTCGCCCGATTGAAATGATTACTTCGGAAATTTCGAAACGGATAAGGAGGTTGCCATCTTGGCAACCACCAAAGAAGCTCAGGCGGGCTTTCAATTAGCCGAGCGGTTGTGTGACCATGTCAAGAGAATGATTGGCGCCATGGATGCTCCTATCTTGCTCGTGGCAGGCAGTACGGTTCGAGGGGATTTCCTGGAAGGCTGGTCGGATCTTGACATTCTAGTACCCGACGACGTAAGTCCTTAATCACTCCGATCAACTCCGAATACAGGGTTTAGTGTCTATTATCGATCAAGAGGAACTAGTGCTGTGCGATGCATTCGGCCATTGCGGTAATGCTTATGGACAAATCTTCCACAGTTGGCTCTTGCCCATCGACTGATGGACGCCCACAACGGGTTGTTGTTTGTTGAAGAAGTCTTGCCTTACAGAAACATTGGGAGGGTATATATCCAAGGCCGAACAGCACCACACCGACCGGAAACCTTCATGTGTTACCAAAGAAACCTATCAGTCGGCACCAATATCAGTCGATGCGCAAGAGCCGAGTATCCAGTGTAACCCTTGAGGGCCTCCCAGCTTGTCTGAATTTCTGGGTCGACTATATTATCTAAGAGGTGTGCTACTATTTAATCATGAAAACACGACAGCCTAGTCGAATTATTGGGTATACTGATGAAAGCGGGCGTATTGGAAAGGACGAACTATTTTTCTTTGCCTCCTTATGGTGTGAGAAAACTGTTCACGAACGGATGGCAGAAGCAATTCACAAGATACGCCACTCCCGAAAGTTTTGGAATGTGATGCACTTTAGTGAAATGTCGAATCTCCGAGCGGCAGTTTATCAGGATGTTGCGTCTACGTTGGCAGGAATTCCTGGATGGACGATGGGCGTGCTTATTTATGAAAAGCGATATGATGCCTACGGGAGACCGTATGACTTTGCCCACTATGGTCGCAGAGATGAAGTTCCCGAATTAAAGAAGGGCGGGCCTATAATAAACTCTTGCGTGACCATTTATCGTCAGTGGTACGGTATTGCCCTTCGGATTTTTGGCAACTTTACATCGAAGATCGCAATCGTTCACGAGATGATAATGGGAAGGAATATATTCGGCTTGCGTTGAACTCTTATTATGTTCGTACGGTAGAATTCGTACCGAAAAAACATCACGATCTGTTGCAAGTCATTGACATTTTCTTGGGGGCCTACGCGCTTTCTATGTACTCCAAACGAGGTATTCAACCTAAGCAACCTCCGGGGGCTCGTAAACAGGAAATTGCAGAAACCATCGAGGCTAAGATTCGCTCTCATTGTGTAGCACCTTGGTTCTGGCAGGCTCGATAAAAAGAACTTGTGCGGCATTCCGTCTAGTCCTCATTGAGGACGTGGTCTCTCAGCCGAGAGAGTGTTCGAACGGAACCCGAATCGATAAAGCTGTCAGGATTATCTTAACACAGGTTTTGCCAACCGTTCAATATTATTTTCGTCGCTGAGTCCTCGTGTGGTATCCGTTTCTCTTTGACGAACTATCATGGCGGTCGGTTCTGCCCCGACTCGGCTCTCCTGCGACGTCCGGTGGATGAGAAAATACCGAACGTGGGGCCGCAGCGCATCCTCGGTGCCATCTCGCCACCTGCGCTAGGCGTGAATATTTACGAAACCCACCCGATTGTATGCTTCGGCGGGACGCCGGAGGGGAAATATCCACGATTCCAAAAACTGTCAGCCGTGGAACGAAGTTGCGGATCATTGCGGGGATATCGAGGAACACATGCTCGTCGAAAAACCCCTCGGGTATGTATGCATACCAGCTCCTCGATTCCCGGGATTGGAACGCGATGCAGGGATTCATCCTCTGATACTCATATGCCGCACCTCGCCCCATTGTGGTGCTCCACCAAACGGTGTGGTGGACCACGGCCTTTTTCCTGACCATCGGAGGGACGATGATAAAACTGGTGGAAGCGGCACGAGATTCCGGGGTGGATAAAGCTCGGATCGCTCGCCTAAGCGAGCGCCGACACAAGCCCCGGTGGGAGCAGTAGCGCGAGCACCACGAAATCGCGAGTCAAGGGAATCGAAAGCATGACGGTTTCACCCGAAGAATGACGCCGATCCTGCGGGCGTGCTAGCCTACGTCCATCACTGCTCCGCACCTTGGGTAAAGCAGGTTATCCAGCACGTCGGGGGTGGGTGCGCCACCGTCCGAACCCTCATCCTCTTAGAATTTACAGAAATGCCCCCGGGTAGAGGGTTCAAACTACGCCTTCATTGTTCAGAGCTGCCTTAAAGAAGGAGTACTTGCCGCAACGTTCCCCTTCGGGTACAAAAGAGGGAGGGGGATCACTCCTCGCTTTCGAAGATTTCGCTAAATGTGCGAACGGATTTCTAAAATGTCATGGGTCGTCAAAGCATGACCCCTGAAGGAAGGTGGTTGATTGGCCCGGTGAAGAACCCGCAACTCCAACCTTTTGTGAAATGGGCTGGCGGCAAACGTCAACTGTTAAAACTGATTCGGGAAAATCTTCCTCAGAAATTTTCTGGATACTATGAGCCATTTTTGGGCGGAGGTGCGGTGCTCTTCGATATCCAGCCAAAACGCGCTGTGGTGAACGATATTAACCGGGAACTAATTACCACGTATGAAGTGATACGAGACGAGGTTGATGGGCTCATTGCCGACTTGGCTCAACACAAGAATGACAAGGATTACTTCTATGCCCTGAGAGCGGTCGATCGCCAAGCTGAGTACCAAAGCTGGTCAGCGGTTCAAAAAGCCTCGCGCCTCATCTTTCTCAATAAGACGTGCTTCAATGGATTGTTTAGAGTAAACAGTCTGGGCCAGTTCAACGTTCCGTTTGGTTACTATAAAAATCCGAGTATTGTGAATGAAACGGTACTCAGAGCGGTCAGCGAGTACCTAAACACTCACGACATCCGACTTTTGAGCGGAGATTTTGCACAGGCGGTTTCTGAAGCCAAAAAGGGAGACTTTGTCTATTTTGACCCTCCCTATGATCCACTTTCCGACTCGGCCTCGTTTACTGGGTATAGCTTAGATGGATTCGGGCGTGAAAAACAAAGTCGGCTTAAACTGGTGATGGATGATTTGACCCAGCGAGGATGCAAAGTGATGCTGAGCAACTCGTCCACGGAGTTTATCCGAAACTTATATCGAAATTATGAAATCCTCACGGTGGAAGCTAAAAGAGCCATTAATTCGGATGCTGACGGGCGCGGAAACATTGATGAGGTGATGGTGATGAACTATGCGCGGCAAAAATGACCAGGCCTGGGAGAGTCTGTTTGAAAGACACCACATTCTCAGTGAAATACGCCGCACTGGATTTTTCGAAATCGAGGCTAGCGCTATCCGCGCTGTGCGAGAGCCGCGATTAATGTCTAAGTTTGACCATCAGGCGAATCTTCCCGAGGTGTTCAAGGAACATGGCCTGGCGATTCTTCCCATCTCCCGATCTCGATACGTGATTGGACCGTTTGCAGCATATCAAGACTTGGCAGAGTCTTCGTTACGCCAACGACCGAGGCCGATGCCCTTTCCTGCGGCCATCCGTTCCATCGATCCTGCGGATTTGTATTCAGAGACCGCAGTGCTCCATTGTGCCTATGTGTCTGGCATCATTGACGACGTCATGGGCCAGAGGGCATGGCCAACCATTTCCGGTCGGATGTCGTCCGGGGATTTCGATTTTATGATTCGAGGGCAAGATGCTCGCGATTATTGGATGACGATCTCTAAATCGCAACTGGAAATCGATGGCGGATACGAGGGCGAGTCGCAGATTATGGTAGTCGAAGCGAAAAACGAATCTGTTCAAGATTTTTTAATCCGCCAAATCTATTACCCTTATCGGTTGTGGACGAGCAAGCTGGGCAAGGCTATTGTGCCGGTGTTTTTAACCTTTTCGAATGACATCTTCAGCTTTTACCTGTATGAATTTGCGGATCTGAAGCATTACAACTCATTGCAACTCATTGCGACGAAGACTTACATGCTGGCTCATCAAGGCATTAGCCGGAACGACATTATACGCATTGTGTCCACTGTGGGATCGGTAGTTGAGCCGGAAATTCCATTTCCTCAAGCCGATAGGTTCAGTCGGGTGGTGGACCTGCTCGGCATTCTAAGCGAAAATGACTTAGAAAAAGAAGACATTACCACAAATTATGCGTTCGATGAACGGCAAAGCGAGTATTATACCAACGCCGGCAGATATTTAGGCCTCATCGAACGCTACGCAACTGAAGATGGGGCCGTGGCGTTTCGTTTGAGTGCTAAAGGTCGTGACATCATGCGCAACCCTTTCAAGGAAAAGTACCTAATGCTGGCCACTTGTATTCTAGGCCATCAGGTGTTCCGACGCGTCATCCAAGAAGCCCTGCGCCAATCTCGGCCGCTCTCCTTGTCCAGGATCGTGTATCACATGCGAGACAGCAACCTCTACAAAGTGGAATCGGACAGCACTTACTTGCGAAGGGCCCAGACTGTCGGTAAATGGGTCGACTGGATTTTAGCGCTGCCGACGCAGTAATTTCGGGGCTGTGGAATGTACCACAGTAGCGAGATAAAGCTGGATTCACATTGGTATGGACCGATGGAATACGCTTCGACTCCAACCGGACGCCGTGGTTTGGTGGGTGAGTGCATCAATCCTACGACTTACTTTCGTTAAAAGGAGCGATTCATCGGGCATCTCCGTTGAGAACTCTGACCATGGGAAGTCCCATTGTCCGTGGCTAAACCTGCGGCCATTGAAACGCCCCGCACGTGTCCAAGGTTACGGAGTTTACACAGAAGCCTTTTCTGCAAGCGGATGGGCCGTCGGTGTCTGGCCGCACTTGGCCGTTCGAGTGGGGAAGGTTGCAGGCGGCGATGAAGGCACCGAAAGACTTCGGTAATCGTTGGGGCGTATGCGACTCGCACGTTTGCGTCGACCACGTATTTGTTGAAGCGTAAACGGGCAGGTGTACGCCCTAACTATTTCGCTCTCAATACTCAGAACCACGCCGAAACCTTCGAACGGACTTCGGCGTCATTCTCGGTGAAGATAATCACTCTGCGAGACTTTACGACCGAGAAAATTGCCGGGGAGACATGCCCATGAAGATTTTGGATCATTTACTTCAATTCTTACGCGCTACCGCTGTCGCCGCTTTGCGGCTTGGAACGGTATTTGATTCATCGGCGATGAACCGAATACTCGGTACAAACTCGGGCGGATACGGCCACCTCTTCTGCAGTCGGCCCTGGTTCATCCAAAGGGTGGACTTTGTGTCGATACACGATGGATGGGTCGTGGCTTTAAATCTCAAAGACCTGGGCGCACTGTGTGTTACCCAAGACAGGGGGCAATTCTGATCATTGCCCCGTACCTGGCCCTATGGCGGCGCGATAAACATTGAGGGCACGGTTCGCCAAATGGTGTTTAAAGGGAACCATGTGCCGCTCGAGCCGGGTAGGGCATCGACAAATCTACGCTAAGCCTGTAAAGGGCTACGCGCGGCCCGGCGCGCGGGATATCTGAGTATTTTGCGCAGGGCATCCCTAAGAGGACGAGGCGATTTAACTTCGGAGTCCAAGTTCGGCGGTGACGGATAGGTAGTGGTGCGCTCGAAGGTGGGGCGCCGTGGGGGAAGACGATTCAACCTGGGCACCGTGCCCATCTGATCTATGTTGGCACCTTGGAGTAAACTGGCGGCATCAGTTAGAGCCGCGCCTGATGTCCTGAGACGGCCTTGCCCGTCACTTGGAAAACACCGAAGAGTCGGGGAGGATCGGATTAGTCGTGATAAAATGGATATGAAATGGGTGTGCAAGTTTTTTGCTCGGCCTTTTAGTGAGACGCTCCGAAGAGCATGGGACCCGTCACGCGGTGGGGAGTCGGTTGCCACCGAGCACAAAAGGTCTGAGACCAATACTCATCAAGGCATGGGGAGCGCGACCATGCTAGGACAGAAAGACAGGGGATCCCTGATGACAACAATGCAGGCGACGATTGCTCAAGAGCTCGGCGTGAAGTCGCAAATTGTGCCACACGAAGAAATCCAACACCGGGTGACCTTTCTTCAGGAATATTTGATCGATTCCGGTGCCGAGGGGTATGTGCTTGGCATTTCAGGGGGGCAGGATTCCTGCTTGGCCGGTCGGCTATGTCAAATGGCAGTCGAGGAACTTCGGGCGCGGGACTCTAAACCGTATGTGTTCATTGCGCTGAGATTACCCTATGGGATCCAGCACGACGAAGCCGACGCTCAGCGTGCGCTCGAATTTATTGGCCCTGATCGGGTCTATACGGTGAATATTCAAGCGGCGGTGGATGGGGCTGTATCCGCGTTCGAAGCAGCGACTGGAGTGACGATGAGTGATTACAACAAGGGCAATCAAAAGGCTCAGCAGCGGATGACCGTCCATTACCGGATGGCCTGCCAGTTTAACCTGCTTGTCGTCGGGACCGATCACGCTGCCGAAGCCGTCACCGGATTTTTCACCAAGTTCGGAGATGGGGGAGTCGACGTCACCCCACTGTCGGGCCTTAGTAAGCGTCAGGGACGACAACTATTGGAAGTGCTCGGCGCCGACCAAAAGATACTCAACAAGGTGCCTACCGCCGACTTGCTCGATGATCGTCCAGGGCAGACTGACGAGGCCGAATTAGGACTGGGGTATCCAATCATTGACGATTTCCTGGAGGGTCGGGAAGTGTCAGATGAGGCGGCAGCAATGATTATCCGGCGCTATCAGGCGACGCGACATAAGCGCCATTTGCCGGTTACCCCGTGGGAGACCTGGTGGCGAGAGTCGTGAGGGCCAGGGGGCCATATGGCCTACGGGTAGGGGTCAGATGGGTGGGGCATTCAGAGCGATGAGGCGAAATGGTTGGCCGAGTGTAGGTGGGGTAAGGCCTGGCGTCGGTGCGACGTTCTGAGCCGTGGAGTCGAAAAATTGGCGTACGACGCCGTTGGGCACATCCATCGACGGGGCCAGGGAAGGTCGGGCTTCCATCGCGGTGCTCCGAGGGCTGGGCCAAACCTAGACCTTGTCTCTATCGAGATTTGGCTATGGCCAGCGCTCTCACCGTGAAGTCGCCGCCAGTCGCAGACAAAAATTCATTAGAATACTGCCACCAGATAGTTTGCCTGCTGCCATAATAAGGTCGGGCGTTCGATCAGGCTCAGGCGCATCGAAAGCTCGGTGGCTACGTCGCGACTGGCACGTGAGTACCGCGCATTGCGGCGAAGCTGGGAACTTACGGTTAGCGTGGAGTCAGTGGTGGCCGGCTTAACGCGCGCTTGCCATGGGGTTTTAACATTTTGATTGTAATGTATCTATAACTGCCTCCTACCCGCTGATGATATTCCATTCCTTGTTCGCATCCAGATCGCGGGTTATGATCCGTGTCGCAATTTCTCTTCACAGGTCTTCGCGACCTTCAGCGGTGAAGTGCAACTGCCCGATGGACTGCCTAAAATCCTTATGTGTGCCACTAAATACCGTTTAAGGTGTAAATCACCTCACAAACGCTAGGCCCAACCCATCGGATCTCGGAGACTCATCAAGATCAAGACCGAACCGCTTTAGTGTGCTGAATTGCACCGGGAAAAATATTTAAACGGCCGCGAACCAATCGTAGCGTTTTTGCGATGTATACAGTGTGAGGTGAGTGCACTGCCGCTTCATTGTAGTCCGGACCATCATGAGGCCCTAGAATCGATCCTGCGGCAAGTGGGTGAAGGAGATGGCCAAGCCTTTGAACGGCTGTATCGTCGGATGTCGCCGCGGGTCTATCGATATTTGGCGAGCCGCGAGTTATCGAAAGAAGTGGTCGAGGAGGCGCTTCAAGATACATTTTTGGCCGTCTGGAGCGACGCTCGGGCGTTTTGCGAAGGATCGGCGGCAGCCTGGATTTTCGGGATTGCTCGCCACAAGCGCGCCGATGCGTGGAGACAACAACCGCGGATTAGTGTCCAATCAGTCGAGGCGGATGGGTGGGATGTGACGCCTGATCCGAAGAGTGAGTCGGAGTATTTGGCTGTGGAGGTGCGGGCCATTTTGGCCGAATTGTCTTCGAGCGACCGAGAACTGGCCCATCTCGTATTTGTTGAGGCATTGTCGTATCGGGAAGTGGCTCAGGTGCTGGGCATTCCGGTCGGCACGGTTAAGAGTCGGGTGGCTAGAATCCGGCGTCACTGGCAAGAGGAGGCCTTGGAAGATGTCTAATCCATCATGCGCCGCGATACAAGACGAATTGCCCTGGTTGGTAAATGGGTCGCTGGCGTGCCATCAGCAGCGCTCTTTATGGCAACATATCGCGGGGTGTGGTGACTGCCGATCCGCCTTAGTGGAATGGTCGCGATTGGCTACAACCGTTCAGGCAGGCTCGATTGAAGCCCCTCCGATGGTGCTGGCTGATGTATGGCAGGCGGTACATCTGGCCACGACTCAGGTCGAGGAGATGAAGTCGGAGGCTTCTTTGCTGCTGGCCTTGTTTTCCCCATTAATCATGGCGAGCCGCACTGTGCGCGAAGCGATTTGGCGTGGGCTGATGGCCACCGCCGCATCTTGATCAGCGATTTATAAATCTTCGTAAGGAGCGTGTCACGCGATGCCCTACCAAAATTCTGATGCTCAGCAAGTCAGCGAACTATTGGATGCGGTTTCTTCCAAGGTGCCCGACCTTATCAGCAATATTCTTAAAACCGTGTATTCGGCCGAAGCCGGACGCCACGTGGGTCAGGCAGTCGGCGGTCTTTACAAGGAACTGCTGGAAGCGGGGATTCCTCAAGAGATGGCGCTCAAAATGGCCGGCGATTACATGATTTCTTTTAAGGATTTGCTGGGTGCGCTGAACTCCTCGGGATTCTCATCGGTTTCGACCAGTAGTACTCCGTGATGTCGATCATGCGTAAGATTGGCGTGATTTGGCGCATCGTGGGCCAAGTCGTCATGATGCTGGGGCGGTTGGGATGGATCGTGCCCGCCGTCTGCTACCAACGCTGGCGGGGAGCAATGGCATTTGAACACGAACTGCGTCGCTGTGGCGTGCCGCCTGCCGCTGGCCGAGCGCTTCGCCAGCGCTATGCGGAGATGATCCCGCTCAACCCTCGGCAATTTTGGCCAGAACGGGGGCAGCGACGCCCGGGCGTTAACACGGAGCCATCCCGCATGCGATTGCCATCGAGGGCCACTCGCGACCTTGATGGGTCCTGAGCCCGGCCGATGGACCGGGTCTTTAGTGACTGTGAGAGTCGTCGGTCGGTAGGGGATGCGATCAGACACGGGAGCCTTGGCTTTGGGTACGCAAAAAGGCACCGGCGGCCTATCCATATTGCCTGATGACCGTGGCCAATTCCGAGGGGAGGGTTTGGCGAATAATGTCCATGGCGCCGCCGACTTCAGCCACGGGTAGTCCATCGGTTTCCACCAACGTCTCAACTGGGGTCAGATAGTAACCACTCAGGGGTTTATGCCGCTATTTTCCTAGAAACCTCTGAGTAGCTCAGGCTTAACAGCTCGGGCGTGGTCCTGTCGTCGACACCTTGAAGCGTTGGACCATCGAATCGATATGGGCATCGGCGGTCCCCGAAATCCGTCTCAATTTATCGGGGGGATCGAAAGTGACGGGGTCAGCTATCGTGCCCTGCCATCGGTTCGAGACTGACGTCGACCGCATCAGCGAGTGTTGACTGACTTGGGAAGGGAATTAGAACGGGTGTGGACAATAGACTGGTTGATTAACCCGAATTGGAAAGTGGAACGTATCGAACGTTGACTGCGACAAATGGGGGTCTCGACGTATCCTGGATTCACCGAGCAAGAGTCCGCTGTGGGCGTCTAAGTTAACGAGACGGTGTCGAAAATGAAAAGTGTGAGATTAGCCACGCCCTAATTCAGGCTCTGCGCATGGATAGGTGCTATGCCTTGGGGCTTGGCGTCTTCGTTGTGCGCTTGGAAATGACTGAGCGGACCCGGGTCGCTTTTCCCCCTCGGTTGCAGGTTAAATCCCCTTGAGTGCACGTAGTGAAATCCATGCTGGCCTGGCGACCCTCGTCAAACCAGTCGGCGGCAGTGGGCCTTGACAATCAGATAAAGAGGGCCCTAAATCGTTATGGTACCGACGAGCGGACTCGCCTCGGTGCAAAAAGACATGATGGCGGCGAAACATCCGAGTCCACTCTACCCGTGGGCACTCGAGGAGGGATTGGGCGAATATGGACGGTTTGGGTCTCGTGCTTTCGGTCAACGTGGGTCAACCTCGGCTTCGATATCGGACGTCCTCGCAGGTCGGCGAGTTAGATAGCGCAGTCTATCAGACCGCGATAGAAAAGAAGGCCGTTGCCGGCGGAGTCTTTGTCAGCCGAACTAATCTATGGGGAGACGGGCAAGCCGATTTGCGTCACCACGGAGGTCTTGACAAGGCGGTTCACGCCCACTTCTTAGGACATTTGCAGAGATTTTCGGACCTTGCTGGTTGGTCCATCCCCCCGGGATATCTAGGCGAAAATCTTACCCTGGCGTCGACTGTGGCTGATGGTCCTCTGACCGAACAAGACTTTTGCTTGGGCGACATCGTGGATGTTGGCACAGTAGCCCTGCAAGTGAGCCAACCTCGCATCCCTTGCTTCAAACAGGCTGATCAACTGAAGGTGGCTGACCTCCTCGCTATCGTGGTTCGCGAGGGGCGAACGGGTCTTTACTTTCGGGTGCTGAAAGAGGGCGTGCTTGCCGCAGGCGATGTTCTGCGATTGAGAGAGCGGCCGTATCCGCAGTGGACGATAGAGCGGTTGAACCAATTAATCCGATTTCCCAAGGATCCAGCCGCCTGGAGAGAATTGGCGCAATATCCGGAACTCGCCATCGATCTTCGACGGCGAGCGGAAGAATGGGAGCGGTCTTAGAAGGGACATCGGACAATCTCTAACATCTCCCCCCATCTCACCGAGGTCCATGACCGATTACACGACGAAAAGATCGCTTGTGGCTTGACGGTGCAGGAATCCCTGCTGCAGCGGCCCAAACAATCGATTCGTGAGCTTAGAGCATTGCTCCTCGGATTGGAGTTGCTGATATCAACTGGGGGAGCCTGACCGGCAAGTGAGAAGTCCCACCTGCCTGATCTTGCGGTGCTGCAAACCGTGGCAGCCTGGAGGTTGAGTTCAGCCATGTTAGAAGGTAGAGCAAACCCGATTAGCGTCGAGCAGTCCGTCGAAACTATGATGGAGGTCCCAGCCCGTTAAGGAGACTCAACCTTGCCAATAAGGGCTCGCTAGGTCTGCATTCAACGTGTACAGCGGTCTGGAAAATCCGAATAAAGCCGTGTTTGTCCACACCGTGGCGCAAGGGGCCCTTCCAAGTTCCAAGGGGGGTGCACCTCAAGTTTGTTAATAGAGACATAGGCTCGCAAACATAAACTCGTGCATCTTGGTCGACAGGCGTCATGCGCGGCCCCATAGGATCCTTCTCGTGGCAAACCGGCTGCCAAGCAGGCTACCGCCCACCCGAACGATACAAACGTGCGTTTTGGTCCGTTGGCCAGTGCTTGCCCTGTCAGGGGCTCACCGAGGCTCTAGGCATCAGCCTGGGCTAGGCGACCTGCGATTCCGACCTCGCTCGAGAGTCCGTCCGCCGGGTCGCATAGGGGGCACCGTCCCAAAAGTGATGCCACCGGTCTAAGCCCGATCGATACAGAGCGCGTAAGGTGCCCACCGTTTGAGCTCCGGCTTCCGACCACCACATGCCACCCCCATCCAAGCGCTCTTTGACCAAGGTCCGACACGCCCCTTCGACGATCCCTGATCCGATAGGCAAGCCCAGCGCGCGATAGCGCGGGTAGTCCATTTGGGCGGCGTGACGGACAAAATAGCCATGCGCTTTCGCCACTTCTGTCGGGTTGGCGCCCGGGGTGTCAAGGACAATTAGAATTCCCTATTTTCGACAATTGAAAATCCCCAAAAACGCCAGGTGGCACTCCTTATAAACGCCAGCTAAAATTCCCTAAAAACGACAACTGAAATTCCCTATTTTCGACAACCCTCTATTCCCC
>DAHXNH010000112.1 GCA_027365485.1 Clostridiales bacterium | reverse complement strand
GGGGAAACCGGTGGTAAACAGGGTCCGGGGCTGGCGCGGGCCCAAATGTCCCACGCCTACGATGTGGCAAATGGGATTGGTCTCAGTGCCGTGCTGGATCGGTATGACGCGTCGGAACGGGATCTTGCCTTGCGGAACATGCAGGCCGTTTACGGCCTGGTTGCGCAGTCGCTACCGATTCTATGGCTTTTCGATCGCGGCTACCCTTGGACTGCGCCAAGGACTTCCCGGGCTTAGCCTTCTGCATCCAACTCGCGCAGAGGGGAGCCCGGTTCTTGACGCGGGTCAAGGAGAGTTTTTACCGGGAAGAGTTTGGCTCGGTGGCCAAGGACGGACGGATAACCCTCGTGGTCACCAAGCATCGGGCGCAACAATGGCCCGGTGCCGGCAATCCCTTGCCCGTAGGCACGGTCCTGCGTCTTCGCGTGATCAAGATCACGTTGGCCAATGGGAACCAAGAAATTTTGATGACCAATGTGCCGACCACCTTGCTGCCTTACCGGCCAGTCGAAGCGGTGTACCATTTGCGCTGGGGCGTCGAAACGCCCTACGATATTCTGAAAAACGACTGGGAACTGGAGAATTTCTCAGGTATTCGGCCCGAAGTGATTGCCCAAGAGCACCAGGCCACCGCCGTGACCAGTAACCTAGCGGCACTGGTCGAACATGAAGCCCAGAGGCGACGGGACCTCTTTCGCGATCAGGGCAAAGTGCACCGCAATATGCGAAGGATAAATTTAACACCAGTGTCGCCGGGGGCTTATGGAAAGACCGGTGGATCACGATCGTGTTGGACCCCGATCCCGACCGTCGAATTCAGGCGTATTGGCACCTGGTGGAATCCATGCAGGCCAACGTGGTGCCGATCATCCCGATCGATCCTATCCTCGTCAACCGAAACCGAGGGCCAATCAGCATGCCTTGAAAAAGCGCCGCAGCGTTTAGAGCCAGCCAAACCATCATAGATCCTATCATCCTTCGGCGGGGTGCTTATATGGATGGCCCTCGCATCGCTATGCGATGCGAGGGCGAAGTGCGCGTGCATTCACCCGAAAGCAAGAGATTGCGATTCAAATGTGCGTGGCTCTGTATCGATCGCCCCCAAATTCATCGAACCTCGCCATCACATGGAACCCACCCCAACCCCACGTCCATTATTCACGGACTTTTCTGCATTATATGGCGACTCCTAACCTGGCACCATTGGCCTAGACCCCGGTGGGCCCGGGTGATCGAGGAACTGTTGGCCCGAGTGAACGCCATGGATCCGCGCTATCCTGCCCATCCCGATTTTCGGCTGCAATTCTCACTCCAAACCCCACGGACGTCGGAATTATCAGTCAAAAGTCCATCTGGGGAAGTCTGAGGCTGCGCAAGCGTTTCACGGTAACGTGTGTTTAGGATTGCCGCTGGGCCTACGGGCCGGAGCGGAGGCGCTAAGCGCGTTGGCGGTACCACGCTCGGCGGACAAAGACTTGACGGCCATCGTCGAGGTGGTCCCCGAGCAGTTTTTCCATTGTTTTGGGGATGGGATCCAGTGGATCACCGGCTGTACATTAGGGAAAAATAATTTGCAATTGCAGCCTCTGGGAAAGTTCGCCGTGACCGTGATTGAGATGAACTCCCAAGAGGGGGTGCGCATCAGCTTCCGTGCCGAATTTTTGGAGGATTTTTTGCAATGGTCAGCGGTGGCAGACAAGGCTCATCCTCAACCCGGATATCTTCCGAGGCCCGGAGAAGTCTCAATGCGGATCCAAAAGATTTTAGAACGTCCTCTCAGTGAATTGTTTAGCCCTCGACACTTCGTCGGCTATAGCGTCAGTGCACCGGTGATGGATTGGACGCACGTGCGCTGTACCGGCTGTGGCGAGCTGGTCATTGGCCGATACGCCCATCATCTAGGCAAGGAGGCGTGGTGTCCGTTCGGTTGGGGCCATCGCGTGCATGGTCCTGGGCCAGACGAGGGAAGGTAGGCGAGGATTATGGGTGGACTGTTCGGCGCCAGTGGCGGGGTGGTCGGCATTTCCTTTATCTTTTCTATGCAGGGGCAAGGGGGTGGGATGATCTACATGCCTTTGTTCCACTGGGTGGGCTACGACATCAAAACGGTCGCGATTCCCCTTGGCATTTTGTTGAGCGCCACCGCCAAAATCTTTTCCCTGCCGCAATATCAGCGTCAGCACCTCATTGATTGGAGGGGCGCCTGGCCGATGATGATTGCAGTGCTCATAGGAGCGCCTCTGGGAGCCCTGGTCACCGGCGAGGTGCCAACTCGGTTGCTCATCGGGGGATTCGCGGTAATGTTGCTGATTGCCGCCGTACGCACCCTCTGGATGGTGCAGCAACCCGAACCCAATACGGATGTACCGTGGGCAAGGCGTGCGTTTTTAGGATCGCTAGTCGCTGGCGGTGCCGGCTTTATCGGTGGCTTGCTCGGCATTGCAGGAGGCTTCATTATCAGTCCGATGCTGATTTGGATGGGCTATCGCTCGAAAACGAGCGCAGCCACCACGGCGGCGGTGGCGACGGTCTCCAGCTTGGCCGGGTTTTCGGGTCACATGGCCCATATCGCCATTCCCGGCACGATGCTCATGGTGACCCTGGTCGCGGCCAGGGCGGGGAGCGTTGCAGGATCGTGGTTTATGGCGCACCGAGCCAAATCGTCATGGATCAAAGCCTTATACGGGATTATTCAATTGACCGTGGGCGGAGAGATGAAGGGCGAGTTGTGGCATCTTAACACCCTGGGAGCCGTGGTTGGCGGCTTAGTAGGCATAGGCTATCTCGGGTGGCAAAGCCTCGCCCACCATGAGCCTCCGCTGCCTCACGTTTCCGCATAAACAGGCGGGACCACGCGCTCTCTCATTCGCTAAAAAAAGACGGGGGCTCGGGTCGGGATGGTGGCCATTGGACGATCTGCGGTTCTTTCAGCCATCTCGCGCCCCCCATTGCGGTCAGATCGGGCGGTATAGGACTTCCATCATCCGCCAAGGCCCGAGATTGGGAGGCGATCCGACGACTCGTGGGATCTAGGGCGATTTTGAATTTCCGGTTCGAGGGCTTATCTCACGACGGTGATCTGGGGGGCATGGCTTAGCCGGGCCAATTTCTTAACGAGCGCCCAGCCGGGTTCCCATCGAATTCGCGAGCCCGGGCATAACCCTCACGATTTTAGACCACCATAGAGCCGAGGAGGGCATCTCATGTGAGACCTGAAAGAAGCGCCGCAGTCCTGTCGGCGCTGGCTGTGGCTGCCATCGCCGGTCTTGCCGGAGCCCCTGAACCCCCTGGCATTCCTCTGGGTTCTTTAGGGTATTTTAGCCCACCCCGACTTCAATCCAAGAGTTTTGGCCCGTTTTCCACTGCGGCCAATCATGGCTACGAATCATCGCTGCGGATTAGCCCGATTGTTCCCGGATCCTACTCGGCTAAACGCTCGCCTCAACTCTATGCGGTGCAGTTTATTGGCGACGACCCTAAAAACCTTAAACGAGACCACCTGGTGATCGCGCTTGCCAGCGGTCAGCATCCGTGGCCTTTTAGGCCCTTAGACTTTACCCGATACGATTTGGCAGGATACCCTGCCCGCGCGATTCACTCCCCACAGTCGATTGCCGCTCAATTCAGCGCCAATCGTTTTAGTCAACCACCCTCGCGGTGGAGGGTGCACGTGACGCCAGAGGCGCTCGAACTCGGTCGGCCGTCGGCGTACGCTGAGACTACTTTGGCCGCGCTCAACGCCTACCGAACCATCTTAGGAGAGAGCACCCTGGACTACAATCGGAGTTTGGCTTGGGCCTCTCAAGCCCATGCCGATTATTTGGCAGTCAATGGGTATAACGCGCCGTCATTTCACCGCGAGCAGGAGGACCGCCGGCATTTCACTGGGGACAACCCTTGGAATCGGGATATGACGTTTGGCTGGCCGAGTTCCCTCACGGGCGAGGTGGGCATTGAGTGGAGCCAGCAAATGCTCGCCCCGATCGTCATTCAGAACCTTATTGACACCGTGTATCACCGTCTTGACCTGCTATCTGATAATCTATACAGCGAAGGTGAAGGGGTATCGTTTGGCAAGACCGGGGCGGTGGTCATGGACCTTGGATTCGGCTATGGTGATTCTCTGCCACGGGCTGTGGTCTATCCCTATCCGGGGGAAGTGGGCTTGCCCATCTTTTGGACGGATTTGGAGTCGCCGAATCCTATGCCGGGAGGATTCGGCCGCGTCTATGGGTATCCGCTCACGGTGGACATTCCGACGGCCGCCCGATTGGATCACATCGTCTTTTCTCTGGACCAGGGCCGCCGATCGATTCCTGCCTTCGTCGATCCAGCCGGCCAGGGGGATATGGATGCCAATCAGGTGGGGTTGGTGCCTGACCTGCCTTTGCCGGCGGAGACAGTGCTTACCGCGCACTTTTTAGCTCGGGCGGTGTTTCAGGACGGGGAGGTGAAGCCCATTCGCTTGGTGTGGCAATTTGCTACCGGAGGAGCGGCCATATCCGTTGCGGCAGTGCCTCAAGCCAGGGGACAGGTGGAAATCGCGGTTGCCACCACCGGGGAGGGTATTGCTTTCGCTAGGGAACCGGTGGCAATCTATCATGGGGTGCACATCGTGGCGACGGGCATCACGAACAGCCAAGGAGAGGTGGCACTGCGAGTGCCTGGGCCAGGGATTTACTTGGCTAAAGCAGCCACCGGAAATGCTGTGGAGTTTCAGGAGGGTGACGCCAATGAATAGTTCTTTTCCCACTCAGAGTGTCGACGTTCGAGTAAACGACCAAGGTCTTCGCCTTACCTTCTTGGTCCGGGAGGGCCAAGGCCGAGCCATCATTTTAATTCATGGAATGGGGTCGAGTCGCCTTGCCTTTTGGTCACTACTTCATGCCTTCCCCCTTCCCAATCCGGTGTATGCCTTGGATCTGCCCGGATTTGGCGGGTCGACGCTGCCGCGCCGCCGCCAAGGCTTGGACGACTACGTCCAGGCAGTGTTCGCATTTGCGGTCTCGTTGCACTTGATTCAGCCGATATTGGTAGGCCATTCTTTTGGTGGGATGGTGGCTGCTGAAACTGCAATTTCGAGGCCAGACCAAGTTTTCGGTGTGTTTTTGGTGTCCAGTGCTGGCTGGATTTATCCTCAGAACGTGATGCAGCCGACCCCATCGGTCTTGTTCAACCGAATTGGGATTTGGATTACGGGATCCGATTGGATTGGGAAAAAAATGATCGTCGGGTTGGGTCAAGATCCGCTCCGGATCAGTCGTGAGGAGCGGGCACGGATGAGCTATGGCTGGCGGCACGCGCGGGAGATGGCTCGGATGGGACGGTTTTATGAGACGGAGGCAATGGCGCTTCGGCTGCAACAGTCGAAGGTTCCTGCCGTCGCTTTGGCAGGGGACCGCGATCCGTTATTCCCTCTCAGCCAAGTGAAGGCCGCCGTAGGCGACCGGGTGCCCCTTTGGATCATCAAAGGGGCGGGCCACCTTCCCATCGAGTATGACTTAGCCCAATTCCGAGATCGTTTGGTGGAGGCGATAACGTTCATGGATTCGGAGAATCGCCAGCGAAGCGAAGGCCAGTAATGCGGGCGATGGTGGGATCGAGCGAACACAGATCCTGGGCACTCATATCATGGACATTTTTCACCCCCATGGTGCGCAGTGCCAGCGTCATTTCCTTCCGACAGCTTTCTAAAAAGTTATACAAACCTTCGCTGGCCGAACGGACATCGAGCGGAAGTTTGGGTTGGGCTCGATAAAACACGAGATCGGTCGGTGGATATAGTGGCACCGTGTCCGTAATTTGCTTATGGGCTAAAGCAAACATGGCGATGGTGCCGATGCCGACGGCTTTGGCCCCGAGCGCGATTGCCTTGAGAAAATCTCCAGGTTCACGAAGGCCTCCCGATACCACCAAGTCGACGTCATCGGAGGCCCCTTGGCTCTGCAAATAGCGGACGGCACGTGAGAGGGCATAAAGAGTTGGAATGCCAAAGTGGTCGGAGAGGGTAATTGGAGCGTTGCCAGTGGCCCCTTCGGTTCCGTCAATGACCAGGACATCAACCCGAGCGTCCAACGCAACGTCAATGTTTTCCTCGACTAAGTCATCGGCCCCCATTTTTAAGGCGATGGGGATATGGGGAACGGTGTCCCGCAGGAACTCGACGATTTCTTTGAGCGGCGTCGGCTGTTTGGGATCGTGTAAGAACAAATCGGCATGGATCACCGGCGATTCATTCGGACCCAGGCGCATCAAGGCTTTAATCTCCGGGCCAACCTCCGAAGGTGAGGCCAAGACGGCGTTGCCAGGCATGGCGCCTTGGCCGACCTGCACTTCGATCATATCCGCGCGCCGCAAAATTTCGGGATCCCGGTTCCAGACCCATCGACCGAACTGCAGGATATAGCGATAGGCCTTCGCTCTTTCTTCTTCGAGAAAAGGACCTTGGCCCGAATTGATAGGAATTTGGGATCGGCCGCAAGCGTCGGCAATAGCCAGACGGGCTGACTTGTTTAGCGCCAAACCGTAGGCCATGCCCGAGATGAAGATGGGCATGGAAAAGGTTAAAGGTTGGCTGGCTCGAGCACCGAGGGTTGTGGAGAGATCGACCGGTTCATCCTCTAAGACGGGACGACGAGCTAATTGCGCAGCGGTAAAGGCAAGATCATCGAAACCATGAGCCGGTTTGGCGGAACCCATGGGACGGATCACCATCTCCCCGCTGGCCGATCGCATGGAGGCATACAGGAAGTCCATAAGCGGGGTTGATCGCAGGGAAAGATACAACTCAGCCAAGGTGTCGCTCATCGGCCGGGTGAGTAAAATGTGTACCATTCTTCGCGCCATTGCGGGCAGCATCACCAAAATCGCCAGGGATACCACTACGGCGACGATTAAGCCGCCGAGAATCACCGATAAGACCATCATCCGGTTCACCCCATCTTTGGAATGAGGTTAACCTGCGTGATTCGACCCCTTCTTATACTCCGTCGAGCGGCCAAGAGAGCTGGTCGACTAAGATGTTGCCTTGGCGTAAGACTTCGAGTCCACTGACGCCTTCTTCAGGACGAAACCATTCACCAATGACGACTCGAGATACACCGGCATTGGCGATAGCTAGGGCACAGGTTCGACATGGGGCGGTAGTGACATAGATCGTCTTGTCGGGCTCGCGATTTTCGGCGAACAGCAACGCATTGATCTCGGCGTGCACGCTCCACTGGCACGGTTTTTGGGTATCGCAACCCAGATCCAGGCAATGGGCATACCCCCCGGGGCTGCCATTGTATCCTGTGCTGAGAATGCGACCCCGACTATCCACCAGCACGGCACCGACCCGGCGACGCTGGCAAGTGGATCGTTCGGCGGCCCCATAGGCTAGAGAAAGAAAATATTGGTCGCGAGTGGGGCGCATAAATCCTCCCATATATCGAGCGCGGCAGTCAAAGACGCTCACTTCCCCGTGCTGCGGCTTTGATCCCACGTCTGCAAGATTGATAGCTTGATATTAGAGAAAAAGGGGCCTGGCGTCTAGGAAAAGAGAGCGCACGGGAAATATCTATGGCGAGAAGGATTCGACTGTCGCCAAAATCTTGAAAAATCCCAGGATTCGATAACGGGTGTGTGTGTGGAGATTGCAGAAAACTTTCCCTTCCGCTCCATTGTGGAAAAGGCGGGATTCGATGTTGGCGTTTTACCAGAAATTCGCGGCGGAGACCCCGGCGTTTAGGCCGGGGAGGAAGCCGCGACAATCCTTTCGGGGTTTCGTAATTTTTGGGTGGTTTTCCAGCCACTGCCGCGTTGGAGAATGCGGCAGTGGCGATAGGACGTGGTGGGATGAATGCCTTGGTCGGTGGTCACGAGAATCTGTCCACTCGCTTTGACTGTCGCTCGCCCGGTCCAGGTCCCGCAGTACTTGCCCCGAGGGATGACTGCTCGCACAAGATCCCCGGTCTGGAACCCAAAATGTTGCCGAGTGCGGGAGCGATGGGCGAGGGGAAAACCGCGTTTGTCGGTGTGGCATAGTTGGCGGTTACCACGGCCTTGGGCGATCCAGACCTGCACATACGCCGCCAGGGTCTGGAAGTGCTCCGGCGTACTGGCACCATCGCAGAGCGCGTCGTAGTAATGCTTCTTTGGAAGATGGTGCTCGGTGCGCTGTTTTTTGGTGCGTCCCCCAGAACCGCCTTCGAGGGGGAGGCCCGTGGCCTTCAATTGATGATATAAGCGCCATCGCGTGGCGTTCATGGCGGCCGCATCCTTGAGCGGCGCTTTGCGTTGGCGCTGGACGCGAGCCAACCGTTCCGCTTCCCACTTGGCCCAATGCTGTTGCGCTTTGGGATCTTTGCCCGCGCGCTGTTTGGCATGTTTCGTTGCGCGTTGACGACGGCCGCGATCGTGAGCCAGAAAGTCTTCGACCGGTTGCGTGTCTTTGTCCGCGTTGCAGGTCGGGCAGGCGAGGGTGAGATTGGACACCCGATCCGAGCCCCCTCGGGCTTTCGCGTGGATGTGATCGATTTGGAGGGAAACATCCTGAGCATCGCAGTAAGCGCATTGGTGATCCCACTTGTCGAGCAGGTATTCTCGGACCTCATAGCCGAGTAGCGTGCCCTGCTGATATTCGACTCCAGTGATCTCGGGGTCTTGGAGCTTTTGGGTGTCAAAGCGTACGTGCTCGACGCTCAGGGCGGTGATGGGCAAGGCTTGGCGCAACTGTCGGACGGCATGCAGGGTTTGATCGACCCGGGCTTCCAAACTGGGCGGGAGCCAGCCCTGGCGTCGGTGGCGATTGGCAAACCGGGCCGGACGATACCGGGTGTGGCGAAAGCGACGGCCTCGGCGAATTGCGGCGCGTCGAGTGAGTCGCCACGCGATGGCCCGGCGGTGGACGATTTCCCCCAGCCCGATCGCGTGGGGCCCGTGCCCTCCGTCAAGAATCACCGCCCACCCGGTGGTTTGGCTCCCCGGGTCAAGTTTCAGTCGGAGGGGTTGGGTTTGGGAGTCCGCCACGGTGCGATCTTTGAGCCGAAGGGTAAACGGAAACCGCCGATGAATCACGGCGCGGTGGCGTTCCAAGAGTTGGCGTGCCCGTTTTTCGGAGCACGGCATGAGGGGGTGGTGATGTTTGTCGAGCACAAAAACCATGGAACAGACTCCTTTGGAAATCCCGTAAGGGACTGGTGAGGCTTTCTTAGGAAAAGTGAAAGTCTCTCCTCGCCAACGTTCCCACCGGTCGCTTCGTCATTCCGCACGGCTAGCACTACCCCAAGCTTGCGTTTAACGGAACACCAGAGAGCCTGGAGCTGGAGAAGGACCCCAGGGTCTGCACGGCAGGAACGGAGCCGCTCGCCTCTCGCAGGGTTCGGATGAACCCCGCTGTCAGTTCCGGCGGCTAAAGCTGGTCAACCGATAGAGCTTTCACAAGCTCCGCCCTTGAGGGCGGGGTGGTTGACCCATGTGCAATCGTGAGCCAAGAAGCGGCCAAAAATCTGTCAAGATTGTTCGCGTAGGCACCTCCGTGTTGTGGAGGTGCCAAACTCAAGGACGATTATATCGGTCAGGACTATATGTCGATCGTAGTCGATAGTCGCAGAGTCCCATCAGGATTGGGTCGCTTTACAGCATCACCGTGCTTTGTTATGGTGGTGTCAGCAGTTGCCAAAACCCATGGACAAATATGGACAACCGCCGTTCGTCTGACCTTTGTCTCCCTCCGTAGAGGGGAGAGGAGTTGGGGTGTATCCTCTTCTCGGCGTGTGGGTAATCCCCTCATCGGGCAAGCCAGCACCCTCCTGATTACCCTCAAAACGTGCCCCCACCACTGGGGTACTCGCATAGAGTCGATGGCTCCATACGAGACCTGCGCGATATTAGGCCATGGTCAGCGTAGTCTGACCATGGCCTAATATCGCGCAGGCTTTAGTTCATCCTTCTTTTGCTTCGACGGATACGGAAATGTTCCTTAGCCATTTGCGGTACCCATTCATCCTGCCAACAAAATCCGCATCGGGCATATTGCCCACCTTGCCGATGGATCAATACGGTTGCATGTCTATATTTTATCATGGTAAGGTATGGAACGACAAGATATAGTGTAAGTCTGGCTAGCGGGCGATGCGGATTCCTTTCGCCAACCGCGACCGACTGAGAGCCGATCTTGCGACGGGCCGGCTAAAACGGGGCGTCCCCAAAGTGCTAGAGAGGAGATGACGCATCTATGATCCGTCTATTTGACACCCACCACGTTCGAAAGATCGTCGAATTGGAAGGTTGTTGGGACTTCGAACCGATGCACATTGGGGATTCATTGCCGGGGTGTTATCATTTTCGATTGCCGGTGCCAGGGGTATGGGAAATGCATCCGGAGTTTTCTGCCTATCACGGTTTGGGTGCCTTTCGTCGACAAATCCACACTTGGTCTAGGGAAAATCTGATGATGACGTTTGACGGCGTCAGTCATACCGCCAACGTGTTTTTGGACGGAGAGCCAATTGGGCATCACTATAACGCGTATACTGGATTTTCGTTGGTGGTGCCTGAGGTAGCTGCCGGGGATCACGAGATCGTAGTGACCGTCGACAATCGGTTTGGTGAGGATTCGACTCTTCACATCGCCAACGATTATTACACGTACGGGGGCATTATCCGTCCCGTTGCCTTAGCCCGAGTCCCCAGAGTGTTCGTGGACGGGTTGCGGTTTATCCCATCGTGGCAGGGCGACGCTTGGACCGCTGAAATTGCAGTGGGACTAAAAAGCTGTGTCGAAGGCGCCCAGCCATTTCGGATCGAGGTAGAGTTGGCAGGAAAGCGCCTCGTGGTGGCTGAGGGCACCGTCGACGGATCGAAAGACACCAAGTGGTATGACGCGGAGGCACGATTTGAGGCGATTGAAGCCTGGTCTCCAGCCAACCCTCGCCTTTATGAGTTAACGGCCCATCTCTTTCTTGGGGAGGACCCGGTGCTTAGTGACGATCTCATTGACAGGGTAGGATTTCGTACGATCACCCTCGAGGGTGATCAAATTCAGATCAACGGCGAAAAGGTGGTCCTTCAGGGCCTAAATCGCCACGAAGACTATCCGGGGGTGGGGGCCGCGATACCTTTTCCTTTGATGGTGCAGGACCTCGAATTGTTGAAGGATCTGGGAGCCAATGCGGTGCGGACCAGCCACTACCCCAACGATCAACGATTTTTGGATTTGTGCGACGAGAACGGCTTGTTGGTGTGGGAGGAACATCACGCACGCGGCTTGGATTTGAACCATATGCAACAACCGGGCTTTCGTGAACAGATTACCGACTCCACCACGGAAATGCTCACTCAACACCTGAATCACCCGGCGATTGTCATCTGGGGGGTGTTTAATGAGTGCGCCAGCGATACCCGTCCGGGACACGATCTGTACGCTGAACAAATGGCCATCATTCGATCGTTCGATCGGTCGCGGCCGTTGACCTATGCCACGCATCATCGGGATCGTGACCTTTGCTTTGATCTGGCGGATATCGTTTCCTTCAATCTGTACCCGCTGTGGTATGGCGACGAGCGTCCCGAAGACCTATTTGCCTTGACCCGGCGGTGGGCCGACCAAGCGGGCGGTGAGGGAAAGCCCATCATCATTAGCGAGATGGGGGCAGACGGTTTTTATGGGTTTCGCGAGCCAAGGGCGGGCCAGGGCACAGAAGAGCGCCAAGCCGAAATTCTAGCGGCCGATATTACCGCCGCTTTGGAGCAACATGTGGCCGGGATGTTTATTTGGCAATTTGCTGATTGCCGGGTCAGCGAGACCGGAAGTTTTCGGTTTAGTCGAGCCATGGGCCAAAATTCGAAAGGCGTGGTCGACCGTTATCGACGGCCAAAACTAGCGTATGAGGCGGTTAGGCGATTATATCGGCAAGATGCGGGCGAGTCATTGAACATTCAATCTGGTCCACGGGATCCATCGTAAGCGAGCAGTTTCCTCTGGAGTTCAGTGGAGCTTTGGTCATCGATTTTTCCCGGAGCGAGAGGCAAAAGACCTCTCTCGGCATCGGAGCCAAAGAGACTTTACTACGCTAAAACACGGGAGCGCTATGGTCTGATTCGACTCGCCGATCCTGGTCAAAGACTGAGAGCGCATGGCCCAAGTCTTGTGAGACACGCGGTACCGAAGGATCCCAGGATGGACCGTTTCAGCAACGGAGGTCTCTGGGCAATATTCAAGGAATTGCGCAAAAGGAGCGAGAAAAATGGCCCGTAGGTTTCGAGTAATTGTGGTCGGATTAGGCGGAATGTCCAAAGAGTGGCTAAAGTATGCGGCAGCTCACCCCAAAACCATAGAAATCGTTGCCCTCGTCGATGTGGTGCCTCAGGCGGCAGAGCAAAGAGCCCGAGAATTTGGCCTTAACGTACCGATTTATACTGCGCTGACTGAGGCAATCCAGGCTGGCCCGGCCGATCTGGTGTGGGATATTACGCTGCCCGTCTCGCGCGAATCGGTGGTGGCGGAGGCGCTGTCGTCGGGTCTCGACGTCTTTTCTGAAAAGCCCATGGCGGCCAGTTGGGAGGCCGCGGTCCGATTGCGTGATTTAGCCAAGGCCAGCGGTCGTCGATTTCTGGTCATGCAGAATCGCCGCTATCACCCCCAAATTCGGCAATTTCGTGACCTGGTTCAATCGGGAATGATAGGAAGGCCGGGATTTGCGGCAGCCGACTTCTTTTTAGGTCCGCATTTTGGCGGGTTTCGCGAAACTATGAGCGAACCGCTGTTGCTGGACATGGCGATTCACACGTTTGATCAGGCTCGCTTCTTGCTCGGATCCAATCCCACGTCGGTCTATTGCCATGCCTTTAACCCGCCAGGGTCGTGGTATCAGGGGCACGCGGCAGCCATCGCTATTTTTGAATGGGCGGATCAGATGATTTTCGAATATCGGGGATCTTGGGCAGCGGAAGGAACTCCCACCTCTTGGGAGTCGAACTGGCGCATTACGGGAAGTCGAGGGACCCTTATTTGGGATGGGTCGAATCCACCCTATGCCGAGGTGGTGGAAGATGAGCAGTCAAAGGAGTTTATGCGCCCCACCCGTCGGCAATTAGCGACGACTCCAGCCGCGGGTGCTGGTGGTCACGGTGACGCCTTGGATGCCATGATGGCAGCGTTAGAACTCGGCACAAGCGCAGAAACTGAGTGTTTCGATAATGTGCACAGCCTGTCCATGGTGTTTGGCGCTATCCAAAGCGCTGAACACGGCCAGAAAATCTTATTGCCTGAAGGGTTGGAACAGTTTCCTTAAATGTTGTATACACTTATCTCATGATGTAAGATATGGATATGGATCGTAAATTGGTGAGTATTCGCGAAGCGGCTCAATTTTTGGGGGTCACCCCGACGACCTTGCGTCGATGGGAGCGGGAGGGACGGCTCTTACCGGATGCACGGACTAGCGGCGGGGATCGGCGCTATGACCTGAGTCGCTTGGGATCCGAGTCTCAAGGCTCGGACCATCCTGACCGGAAAACCGTGGCCTATGCGCGGGTGTCGAGCCCTGACCAGAAAGACGATCTGGAGCGGCAAAAGCAGGTACTGGAACTCTATTGCGCCCGTCAAGGCTGGACGTTTGAGGTCGTGGCCGACCTTGGGTCGGGGATGAACTACCACAAAAAGGGCCTCAAACGTCTCTTGAATGACATCCTCGCCGACCGAATCGGTCGGCTGGTCGTGACCCACAAGGATCGACTGTTACGGTTTGGGGCCGAGTTAGTCTTTGCCATCTGCGAGGCCAAGCAGGTGGAGGTGGTCATTCTCAACCAAGGGGAAGACCCCACGTTTGAAGAGGAATTGGCCCAAGACGTGCTGGAAATCATCACGGTCTTTTCGGCCCGACTCTACGGGAGTCGATCCCGAAAGAATCAAAAATTGCTGGATGGCGTGAAACTCGTGGTGGAGGAGGCGTCGTCATGATTCTGGCCCATAAAATTGCCCTCGATCCCAACGATGTGCAGGAGACGGATTTCCGCAAGGCGGCGGGGACGGCGCGCTTTGCGTACAACTGGGCCTTGGATCCATGGTAGCAACCGTATGATGCCTGGAAAGCCAACCCCTTGTTAGCGCTAATGCAATTTGTCATCACTTCAGCTAACTTTCATGCCATCCCCGGACTGCGCCGAGGACTTTCGGACGGGCAACGGACCGTCGTTCGAGAATGCTGCTTCAGCCGCCCCAAGGGCGGGGATTCGGGATTGGCGAACGGCTCAAGTATGAGCCTACGCCAATCCCGAATGATTCAAGGGCCTGGGCTCAAGTTCGGCTAGGATGCGCTCGAACACGGTGACTGGAAAAAATCCGTTGCCAGGCTAGTTGGTCAGACTGATGCCAAAACGAGTTGGCCAAAACACCCCTCCTTGCCGAAGCCTTCGGACGCCGCAGGGCGGCGTCAATTGAACGCGATGAAACGCGACTCATTCCCGTGGATGCTGGAAGTCACCAAAAACGCCGTGCAAATGGCTATCATGCACCTTGGTCAGGCATTCGACAACTTCTTTGCTGGTCGCGTCGAGTATCCCCCCTTTAAGCAAAAAGGCCGCCACGATAGCTTCACGTTGACCAATAATCCATTCACGGTCAAAGGACATAAAGTGCATATTCCGAAGTGAGGCTGGGTACGCCTGTACGAACCGTTGCTGCCCCTTGAGGTGGGATCCGACAACAGCTCTTCGCGGACTGTCTAGCCTTCCCTACTGGCCTGCTTGACGTCTTCCCCAGTTCGCTGGAGAAGGGGTCAAGCAGGCATTTTGCTCATGCAGATTCGAAGTCCCAAGACACGAGTCATGGCCGGGGTTCAGGAACGAATATCGCGGCCACGGGGGCTTCACGATGTCGCTGAGTCTAGGGCCATCAGTGCGAGGATTTGACTCTGTGAGTGCAAGTGGAGAACTAGCCATTGAACACCTACCAAGCCGGCGGACGAACTCGACCTGTCCAATCGTTGCTCTCGTCCAAGGATCGAGCGGTGAGGACGGCGATGGACATTGCGAGTGCCCAAGCCATCCGTCAGAGATGCCGCCCATCTCGATCATAGGGCGTAGACCACGATCGGAATCGGAGAACTTGAGGTCACCAGTTCGGCGGCGGGTTCTTTGCTTTCGTCGACAATTACGTTGGGTTCAGCGGAGTAGCGCAGAGCCTTTCTTGGGGCGCAGCAGATGGGTTAGCGATATCGACCAAGGTCTTTGTCGACGGAGCATGTCAGTGAACTCTCAGCTCGCTTGACCATCCCTCAAAAGCCGAGCAGGTCGGTCAGGAATCTCACGAAAACAGCACCTGCCACCACTCTGGGCAAAGGGCGCTCAGCCCAGTGGTTGATATTTTAGGGTTTTAAAATCAAGGCAACATGGGCTCCTTTAGGTGATGAACACCGCGATGTCTTTCGCACTCAGTCTGTTTTTTGACATTGGCTGAGGAGACTGTTAGTTGGCAATCCGCCGCAGAATTGCCAATAGCAGTACATATATTAGACCGAATGCTGCATTGAACATCCGATAGTGAAGGCAATGAATGATAAGATGTCGGCAAAATCGTGCTAGAAATCGACAAAACTGTTTCGAACAATCCTGATCGGCAGTGTTACCATAATTCTAGGTCATTGGTTCCTCACCCTGCGAGATGACATGACTCCCGTTCCTTCTAAGAGCCGTGGAGGAAATGAATCCGCATCGATGGTTACGGATTGAGCATTGGATCGTGTGGGGTTGTTGGGGATATTGGCGAGAAACGGGGATGGTTTGCGGCCCGGATATTAGGTCTTGCGCCGAGCGGGTTTTCTCGACAGCGATGGCCGCGCTCGAAAATGGCCGTCGATCGTATGCTATTGGATTCACTAGGACGAGAGGATGTGATGATGATTCGACAACATTTGCTTACCGTGGGGGCCATGACAGCATCCATGATGTTGGCTTCGGCGAGTATGCTAGGTGGATTGGGAATGACCGCCGAAGCGGCTACGACTTCGGTGACGATTCCTTACCCATCGGGGGAACTGTCTACGTTTGACCCCACTCAATGGAGTGGTCAAATTCTGTTTGATCAGGGGACCGTGCTCGAAGGTCTATACGGCTACAACACTAAGAACCAAATTGTGCCTAAGCTGGCAAAATCCTATACCACGTCCGACGGTGGTCGAGTCTGGACTTTCAACTTGGTTCATAATGCCAAATGGTCCAACGGCGCTCCGGTGACTGCTCAAGACTTCTATTATGCATGGATGCGGCTTTTGTCGCCGTCAGATTCTACCGGAGCCACGTGGGCGAGCGTTGTCAATTATGTGAAGAATGCGGCTGCATATCATGCGGGCGCAATGCCGGCATCGGCGGTGGGAATCAAGGTGGTTAATGCTTACAAGCTGCAAATTACCTTGACCGGTCCCTATAATCCCTTAGGCGACTTAGCTCTGACCGGGTCGATGCCGCTTTATCCCCCCGATGTGGAGAAATATCCCACCACCTGGTGGCAGCCCGCACACTTTGTCGGCGACGGCCCGTATGTGGTTAAGACGTTCGTGATTAATGGTAAGGTCACGTTAGCCAGGAATCCTAAATATGTGGGCCCGCCCGGTAGTGTCGGAAATGTGCAGACCATTAAATTGATTCCGGCCCCGACGGTACCGGTAGAAGACTTTGAGTCAGGAACCTTGTCGGCCGCGTTGATTACGTCAGCATCAGACTACAAATATGCGGAGACCCATTTTAAGAGTGTGCTGCATCGAGCCCCACAAGCCAATTTAAATCTCTTGGAATGGGACGATTCGCCAGACCCGTCGCCGCTCTATAACGAAAGTGTGCGTCGGGCGATCGCGATGGCAATTAACCGAGCGCCTATCGCCAATCCAGTGTTAAGTGGGATGGTGAAGCCGACGGATGTTTTTGCCTACCCGGGATGGCCGACCTACAAGTTAGAGCACGGCATTTCTTATAATCTGAAGGCAGCGCGCCGGCTGTTGGCCAAAGCCGGATATCCTGGCGGTAAACACATGCCGATCGTCTATCTCTACGTGGAGCCGGTGACCTCTAATCCTCAGTTGGTGCCGGTGGCTGAGGCGGTGAGTTCAGAACTTCAGCAGAATCTGGGAATTCGCACCAAGATTATTACCGAGAACTCGACCGAGTATGGGGATATTGTGTGGAACGGCATCAGCCCCAACATTCATCCGGGCTATGTCATCGGCGACGGCACGGCCAACTTTCGAGATACGGCCAGTCTTCCCCTGCAAGCCAACGCCCACATTAGCTATGACGGTGATTATGGGCCGCAATCGTTTGTGGAGTACGCGGCCAAGAATTGGTATTTTCCTCAGTACGATCCGGTCGACGTGAAAGCCATGGGCAATCCAACCAATAGGTCGCTCGGCGTGTCCTATGCGTCTTGGCAGCCGATTATCCGGATAGCTAAGAAAGACATTGCCTATCTCACCGCTTGGGTGGCTAAGCAGCCGCAGCCTTACCGCTCCGATTTGCAGTCGGAAGGCATGACCGCGTCTGAATACCAGTCCGAGTTGTCTCATTTTACGGACTCCTACAAGCTAGCCAAGACGCATGCGACCAAACATGCGGCGTGGGAGGCTTTTTGGAAATGGGTGGGCACCTATTCGACGGGAGACGCAGAAAATAGCATGGGGCTCTCCGCGCTCGTCTATTTTTACCAGCATGAGCCTAGATTTGAGCATCAATGGCAGATGTGGAATACCGAACTGACAAATACGGCCAATGCGAAAAAGGACGACCAGCTGGCTGCTGACATGGCCGACGCGGTGATGCAGGCGGGTTACGTAGAGCCCTTGTACTACACGGAAGCCATTTATCTTGAGGCCAAAAACGTGACCGGCGTCCAAGCCAACCCCTTATCTTGGGGAAATTTCTACCAACTGCAGTACTTGCACCTCAAATAGCCTGACGAATCCGTCATAGTCCCGGACCCTAGGGTGCGGCTATGACGGATTTTTATGTTCGTTGTTATCCAACGACCGCTCCCTTACCCGCGGGGCGTCGACCAACGAGTCCGCGGGCACGGGGATGTTACTTGCGACACGATACGCCCGATCTCAGAGAGTCTGGATGTCCTGGAGATCTCAGGGAACTCCGAGTGGGGGCGTATGGGGCTTATGGATAAAATGCGCGGATCAAGGCGTTCACGAGGTCTCTGATCTCGAGCGTACGGACCTTTTTGCCTAGATCAGGCGCCGTGGAGTCAATGCGCCTGGACGATGGACGGACAGGTGAAAACGGAATGTTCCTTAGTCGGGTAGGTCGGGAGCCTTGCGGCTCCCTTCTCCGGGTAGAAGGGCTGCCCTCCTCGGGCAACCCGACCCCCACGGAACCCAGCGTGCGGATTTCCCGCACTGGGCTCTTCAGCGATAGATTTACTGAATGACTAGATG
>DAHXNH010000105.1 GCA_027365485.1 Clostridiales bacterium | reverse complement strand
AGCCGAGACCGCGCTTTAGTTGGCGGTTAGAAAGTGATCATCGAAATGTGGTGCAGACCGGGTATCGTCTGCGCCTAACCCGAGACCAGGCGGGGAATGAACTCGTCTGGGATAGTGGGGAGGTTAAACGTGAGGCCTCGGTGCACCAGGGGTATGAAGGTCCGCCGTTGGCACCACGCACCCGCTATTGGCTGCATGTGGAGGTCTGCGACAATTTTGGAGAAACCGCGGTCAGCCGCCAACCGACCTGGTTTGAAACCGGGATGGGCACCCCTGAGGCTTGGAGCGCGGAATGGATCAGCGCCGATCCGGTGGAAGGTAAAGGCGACTCGTCGGCGGTGCCGCTCTTGCGGCGCAGCTTTCAATTAGAGACCCTACCCCAAGCAGCTCGCATTTATGTTACGGCACTGGGCCTTTATACGCTGTATCTCAATGGGCAGCGCGTGGGAGACCGCTGGTTCACTCCGGGATGGACTAGCTATGCCAAGCGCCTGCCCTATCAAGTCTTCGATGTTACCCGGTACTTACGCTTGGGAGAGAATGTCATCGGCGCGATGCTAGGTAATGGCTGGTATGCGGGCGAGATTGGCTGGAATGGTGATCGGCCGACGTCGCATCTGCGCCGGGCCTTATTATTGGAACTGCATGACCTGGGCCCATCGAAGCCCTCGTTGCTAATCGGATCGGATTCTTTATGGCAACATCATTCCGGGCCGATTCGCTTTTCTGAGATTTACCATGGGGAAACCTATGACGCTCGGTTGGATATTCCGGGCTGGGCGGAGCCGAATCTGGATGTCCACGATTGGATCCCGGTGGAGCGCGTAGATTATGGCACGCAAACGCTGGTGGCGGAAGAGAATCTTCCCACTCGGGTGACCGAGGTCTTGGACGTAAAAGCGGTTTTGACCACCCCGGCAGGGGATAGGGTGGTGGACTTTGGTCAAAATCTGACCGGGCGCGTGCGCGCCCGCTGGACCTTGCCTAAGGGTGCCACGGTGCGCTTAGAACATGCCGAAGTCTTAGACCAGAAGGGCAACTTTTATACCGAAAATCTTAGAAAGGCGCGCCAAACGGTGACCTACACCGGAGATGGTCGCGGGGAGGCGATCTACGCTCCAGAGTTTAGCTTTCAGGGATTTCGTTACGTTCGGGTCACAGGAGATCTCGACCCAGTGGGATTAGCGGACGAGCTGGTGGCCGAAGTGATGCACAGCGACCTGGAACGGACGATGATGTTTGAATGCTCAGACCCGTTAGTCACTCGCCTACAGCAAAATATTGTCTGGAGTCAACGGGATAACTTTCTCGAGGTACCTACCGATTGCCCCCAACGCGATGAGCGTTTGGGCTGGACCGGCGATGCCGAAGTGTTCATTGGCACCGCCAGTTTCAATATGCAAGTCGTGCCGTTCTTCAGCAAGTGGTTAAAAGACTTGGCGGCGGACCAGTTGTCTTCAGGTTCGGTACCGCATGTGGTGCCGAACGTCTTGGAAAAGGACGCCCATGGTAGTGCCGCGTGGGCGGATGCTGCCGTCATTTGCCCCTGGGTGCTGTACACCCACTATGGTGATCGCCGCTTGCTGGAACGTCAGTATCCGAGCATGCGCGCTTGGGTCGAATACATGCGCCACACTGGGCCCCGCATTGAGACCTTCGAAGCAGGCTTTCATTATGGGGATTGGTTAGGACTGGATTCGCCTCCGGGCAGCTATGTTGGCGCCACGGCCATCGATTTCATCACCAATGCCTTTTATGCCCACTCGACCGAATGGCTGGCCAAGGCCGCCAAAGCCCTGGGCAAGACCGCGGACCATGCCGAGTACGAGGATTTGCGGCAAAGGATTGGCGAAGCCTTTCGCGATGAATTTGTCACGCCGACGGGACGGCTTGCCGTCCCCACCCAGACGGCCCATGTCTTGGCCCTGGCTTTTGATTTAGTGGAACCCGCGCATCGGTCGCGGGTATTTTTGTCCTTGCGCGACTTGATTTCGCAACAAAATGGGCACCTCACCACTGGGTTTGTGGGCACCCCCTATCTGTTGCCGGTGTTGTCCCGGTTTGGATCTATCGACGAGGCCTATCAACTGTTGTTGCAAACGGACTACCCGTCCTGGCTCTATCCCGTGACACAGGGAGCAACGACCATTTGGGAACATTGGGATGGCATTCGGCCGGATGGCAGTTTCTGGAGCCCGGCCATGAATTCCTTCAACCATTACGCCTATGGAGCGGTGGGGGAGTGGCTTTATACGGTGGTGGCTGGCATTCAGCCCCGGGAAGATCATCCAGGATTTCAGAGCATGAGGCTCAGACCGCAGCCGGGCCCGGGATTAGACTGGGTGCGCGCCGAGTATCGTTCGCTGTATGGGGCGATTGAAACCCAATGGCATCTTAACGACCACCATTTCACCCTAGAAGTGTCGATTCCGGCGAATACACGGGCGACCGTTGAGTTCCCGCATGCCCATTTCACCGAATTTGAAAGCGATGCGGAGGCGATCTTGCATGCCGAAACCGATGCCCCGTGGATCCAAATCGGCTCGGGGCGAT
Source organism: Clostridiales bacterium (assembly GCA_027365485.1). Taxonomy (GTDB): domain Bacteria; phylum Bacillota; class Sulfobacillia; order Sulfobacillales; family Sulfobacillaceae; genus JAMCVM01. The sequence continues at coordinate 26,835 of DAHXNH010000105.1, read as the reverse complement.
ACCACTTCTCCTATCGGATTAATCCCAACACCGCAGCCGGCGGGGCACCGGGGTAAGCAATAGGCAGCGACAGCATATGAGCATCGAATAAAGAGCGGCTGAGTCAAACCGACGAGGAGACGATGATAGCAGTGGAAGACACAGTAGACGGAAACTATGGAGCGACCGTGGTCACCGGAGGAGGAGCTGGAATCGGCCAAGCGATCTGCGAGCGATTGGCCGAAGCTGGCGTTCATCTGGTGGTGGCCGATGTCAATGAAGAGGCTGCAACAGCGACCGCCCAATCCATCGAGCAACGAGGGGGAAGAGCCTTTGCCGTGGCGTTGGATGTCGGTGACGCGCTTAGTGTCGAGCGCGCCGCCGACATCATCCACCGCCACGTCGGTCGGGTGGGGGCTTTAGTTAATAACGCGGGCATTGGTAGTGCAGGAACGGTTCTGACCACCTCTACCGAAGAATTTCAGCGCATCTTGCAAGTCAATGTGATTGGCCCCTTTTTGGTAACCAAGGCGTTTATTCCCGATATGATTGAGGCCGGCGCCGGGTCTATCGTCAATGTGGGCTCCATTGCTGGAGTGGTTGGAATACGCGATCGCGCAGCCTACTCAGCCAGTAAAGGGGCGGTCTTGGCGCTTACCCGATCCCTGCACGCGGACTTTCATCAACAAGGAATTCGGGTCAATGCCATTGTTCCAGGCACCGTGCATACGCCTTGGGTAGAGCGGATTACGGCGAATTACGCCAATCCTGATGAGGCCATCGCGCAGATGGCCCAGCGTCAGCCGATTGGACGTATGGGTACACCCCAAGAGATCGCGGAGGCAGTTTGGTTTTTGTTGTCTCCTGCAAACAGTTTCAGCTATGGATCGTTACTGGTCGTCGATGGCGGAATGACTGCCCTATAACACACGAAGCCCAAAGGAAGATATTCTTCCTTTGGGCTGTTGTTGTACAGAAATCGCAAGGACTTCTAATCTGAACGGGATAGCCGCCTCGTATACGAGCGGGTTGAAAGATTCTCATCCATTGAGAGTCGGGGGTGGAGCTTTTATCCGAGGGGCTATCATCGGGTTGGGTCGCACCCGACAAAAGCATCCGTGGATGTCCTCTGACCGATGACCGAGAAGCTTCTTCGCCGCCGACAGCAGGCCTATCCACTCGCGTCCCCGCGGCTAAAATCCTTCGCCTATGGTCGGGGGTTCTTCGCGGAGACCATGGCCAGGGTGATGCCCGACGAGGCTATTTTTATGGGTGAAATCGCGTTAGGCCTCAGCAAAGAATTCACGATCAGTTGTCGTAAGCCAAGAACCACAGGAACTTTGCAGTATACGTCACGTCTTGGCAAACAAGCATAGTAAAAATAGCATCGGTAGCGTGGCTCAGGTTATTTATCTATCGACTCGTTGTGTGACCGACCATCGACCACCCATTAGCGCGCGGGCCCTCGAATGGTACGCTTTCCTCTTTTGAAGGCACACGTCGAGCAAACAGGCCCTCTCTGCATGGCTTTACGAGCCAAATTTCACCGTCTCGCGAGCGATGTCCTACAACTTGAGCACGCAGTCTTGAGCCGTCGATGACATGCAGGGGTCATGGTTCGGAATCCGGTGGTTCGGCACTTATGCGTCCTGGCACCTAGGGTCTCGCTGGGGAAAGACGGGTATCTGAAGGTGCCTCATTGCTGAGGAATCCGTGAATGAAGAAGGACAGATCGGGTTAGCGTCTCATCGTCAAACGGTCGCGTGCCGTTCTACCGGATTGGAGATGCGAGGACGAGGTCATCGTATGGGACGACTCACGAGTTCGGCCTCGGCACCGACGGATTGTTGATAAAACCTGTGGGCTAGGGACACATAGAACCGGGGAATTTTATGAATTTAAGATAGGTTGAATGTAACCGTGTCAGCGTTGGCGATCGTTGATTATCAGGTGCAAATGCGGGTTGACCCCCAAAGGCTGGTCAACCTCTTTCCCGGTCAAGACCGTCCGTAGCAAGTGAGACTCTTCTTGGTTGATCTGATGGAGAATCTGGATCACATCGCCCACACGACAGGATTCTCCGAGAATTTCTGTGCAGACCGTAGTTGCTTGCAGCGTCAGCAGTCGATGGCAAGACGGACGGTCGATTAGATGATGATACATAGGCATTTTACGGGCCCTCTTCTGTCGATGGAGCGTGAATCTCCAATGCACCGTCCAATAAGGACCGCAAGTATTCGGATGGACGCTGGTGGGTGGCGCGTGCCAAGCGATGTATTTGCTGCATTTGGCGTCGATAAACTCGGTATTCTACTCGACACAAATCTTGGGGACTTTTCATCGTGGCACCTTCCTGGAAACCGAGCAAAAAATTCTATCCGGGCACATAACCGTCGGTCAAGCTAGCTGAATCCGAATGATTATCGCGGCGAGATACAAAAACGTTCAGAAGGCCTCTTGGACGAATTCCGAAGTATACTGTTACACCGCTCCTTAAGGATAACACATATGGATAAATATTGGAAACATAGTTTAAAATATTTCGACTTACCCGATATATTTTGCCAGAGCGGTCAAACTAAATGGTGAGCCTGGCTGTAAGCGCCGGGCCGACCGCATATAGACCGTCCAAAATCGGGCGGCCGATATCTATTTCAACGGGGATCGGCGGTATGGCTAGCGTGTCCAATCGTCACCCAAAGGACGAAAGATATGCCATGGCGTATCCCAAGAGTTCCGGATTGCGACGACTGCAGCTAGTATCCGTATATATCATCAGCATGAACGAACACATAAGGTCGATTCATATTCCGTTTCGATACCTGCCGCGCTTTTACTGAGGCCGAGTTAAATTCTTTAAGCGCCCGATCGATCTATCGCGTTCTTGATTCATGGGCTTGGGACCGTCGCTACCAACCAACCAGATCCGGAAGCGATTAGACTAAAACGCGTAATCCCGTCAATCTGCAATAAAGGCAAACCAGGCGTCTCTCGATTATACTGCCTTGATTGGGTGCCATGGGTTCCGATCGTAAGATCGGGACGCAACACAACAGCACCGTCACGTTATGAGCCTGGAACGAGACCCTGGGTTTCATAAGATTGAAGCAATTGCATCATTCCTTTTAGCACGTCTATCGCCTGCAAGCTGAGCCCATACTGCTTCAATAATTGTAAGATGATCGCTTCGATGTCGTCCGAACTAGACGAAGTCAAGGAAGGCATAATTTGGGATAAAGGAAGCTCCAAGGCGTGGGCCAGGGCAATCCAGTGCACGACATTCAGCTCGCCGACTTCTTCGCTTTCCATCTGCGCAATGTCGAGGTCGCTTAGAGGAGACTCTCCGGCTAATTGAAGCGGCTTGGAGGCTATTCGGGCCAAGTCTGCGTGAGACCATTGTCGTGCCAACCGTGCGACGCGGAGATCACGAGCCAGGTTCGGTTGGTTGACCCTGATCAGGTTATCTCGAAAAAATGCCAGCGTCTTCGCCAACAGGCGCTTCGCTTGAACATTGGCATTCTCGGTGCTTCGAATAGCCTGTGCATCCATGACTAGCATCTCAGCTAGCCACGCCCATAAAGGGGCGGTCTCGACTGCGCTTAACGATGTCAGACCGGGAAGGCCAAACACTTCTACGCATTGGCGATAGAGGGAGGCGACGCTCGGATCTTGAGCCATGGCCTGGGTTAAGAGGTTTCTCGTCTGCACTCCAAGGTCTAAATATAAGTGCAGAGCACTCTGCTCGCTCTCATCGTCGGTCCTTGCCGCTGCCGTGGCGATCATGGTCAGCCAAGAGACATTGTGCGCTTGGCTCCACCAAGGACACCCGTAGAATGGGGCGATGTCCCGCAAAAAGGCGGCGGACGGGATAATCTTATCGCGTTCGATTACGGACAACGAGCTTTGATTATGGCCACTCTTTTCTGCTATGCTATCCATGGTCAATCCGCGAATCATGCGGATCGACCGCAAGGTTTGCCCAAATGTGAATGTCCATCGTTGTGTCATGGCCTGCCTCCGAATTCTAATCATAAGACCTGCGACTACCGCATGCCGAGTGTTGACCGTTTATCTCAGTATTCTCTCCTAAAATCCCAATTCTTCAGGCCCTTTTTACAATCGTCGAGTTCGAACCTCATCTGGTCCGATGCGCATAGGGCCAGATGATTAAATTTTGCACGGACACGCTAATGTGCCCGTCGTGTTCGTGACATCCCCATCTCAAACGTTATCGAAAGACGGATGCGGATGATACCGCGAGTAGGGACCGAACTCATAGACATGTCTCCGGATGGACGGGGTGAACACCGTTTGACCGAGGACATGCGCGCCCACCATCAAGTCGAACCCTGGTGCATGACATCGACGATGAGCCCCGTACGACCTCGCGCTCCCGCCCGTCTACAACGTTCCCCCGATCGAATCGTTTGAGTAATTTTAATCGTCTTCAACGCCTACATCGTCACCATGGCCGAGGGACGTCTTTGCTGTCGATTTTTGGCCAAGAACGCGCACGTTTTGATTGCCTTGGTGCTTGACCTGCCTCCACTTGGGACTATCGCTGAGTTCGACGCGATAGCCAAAGCTGTTGTCGTCATTGATGGTAGACGACTTCATAGCGCTGTGCTCAGGTCTGCCCACGAATGTGCGCCTGATTCGGATGCCCCTCGCAACTGGGGACCATGCGCTTACGATGAACGATGAGTATGTGAAGGCACTGCCGAACTAAGTTTTGAAACAGGATATGGAATACCAGGATGGGGAGAAATCAGAGCGCATGGCCTGTTGCGGTCCGAATTTGCGAGACCATGGCGACTCTCCAATCGGAAGGAGTCTTAGGGTGGACTGATGGGGTGTGCCAAGATAGACGTCCACAAGCTTAACCAAAGCAAGTGGTTGAGAAGTTATCTGGTTGAGTGGGATGTGGCCGCATGAAGACTGGCTTAACCGGCTATGCCCACAGGTGAGGGATCATGGAAGGTAAGATCATTAAATAAAGATCTGAATCATCCATCGTCAAAACCATAACACAAGCAAAATTACAGCCAAATCACCAAGCAACCAGTATTATCTTATCACAAGTGGGAGGCGATTAGTGCGTTTTCAGATAATTCGAGCGCTAAATGCAGGACCCGGGCGTGAAGACGTCGAGGTTTAGTATCCCCCCAAAATGGCTGAGATCGAATGGAGATTGGACAAAGGAGCACGAAAGTGAGCCACGTTCTGAATATCATTAAACAGTCTTGATGACGTAGACAGCATTATCCTTGAGGGTAGTGATTGGTAGGCTGAAGGTTAAATTGTCGGCGACAAAGGGGGCAGGACAGTCGCTGGTGAGATTCGTGACGCTTTCCACTCGACCAGATAGGTTCAGAGTGACCGTGAACGCCGTCAACCTCATCGGGGGTTCATACGTGGTGCCGTTGAACCCAGACGGATTACGCAGTCGCAGAAGGTACCTCTTGGGCGACAGCCGGTGGAAAAAGAGCTCAAGCGCTGAGGGGGCGTCGGTCCTGACCGGGTGGGGTTCGTCGATGAGGTGGTCTAAAAGGTCCATGATCATCGCGTGATAATCTCGGGAACCGGAAGTTAGATATAAGCGAGCGGGTTGCCAGGGGACGTAGGCCGCTCGACCCATGCCATGGGAGAGTATCGCCGCGCCCATCTGTGCGGTGACTTGTGGCGCTGAGGCCCGTTCTGGTGGGCCGAACACGTCAGCCTTGGCTACTGGCAAGAGGAAGAACCCGTCTTCAGAAAGAGACATCGGCGCCACCGGATTATCGGGGACCAGGCAGTCGTGAGCCAAGAGGCGCTGAAAAACTGAGGTGGGTTGGGGCAAGGCGTAGAACGCAGCGTCGGCATCGACACTGTTGGCGATTTGAATGCCGAGACATTCGGACCAGAACGCGGCTACGCTGGGATTAGACAATGGAGGCGTCCCCGTCATGAAAAGGCGGCTACCGCCGCTAAGCGCGTGCTCGATTGCCTGCCCCAGGCACGGGCGGATACGATCTAAGCTTGGAGCGATAATCAGGCGATAGCCTCCGAGTCGCTCCAACTGGGGGGCGTCGGCCGCCATCACATCAAACAGCACATGTTCTTCTTTGAGCACTCGAAAAAATCCCTGATATTCATCGAGGGCTCCGGACCGGGGTTGGATGAGGGCAATACGGGCTAATGAAGTCAGGTGTCCGTATAACGCTTGATGATCACGGTGCCAGTGAAAAATCTGACTGACGATCGAGCGATAGCGTGAATCGGGATAGCCGTCGAAGGGCCCGACGATGCAGAAATCAAGCCCGGAGCCGCTGCCAAGGCTTTGGTAGAGACGAATGGCGGTTTCGTGGGGCGAGACGGCGGCAAAACGGTGTCGGATGGCGAGAGCATTAATCGATACATTGCTAACAATTTTATCCGGCCAGCTATCTTCTAATGACTGGACATTGTCGGATGTGGAGCAGAGCCATGGCGTTCGACCCATTTCGGTATTCGATTCCTTGCGTACGATGTCGACTTCATCCTCGTGATAGGTCGAGATGGCAATCTCTTCGGAGTGCCCCTTGACTAAGCGACGGACATCGCGCAACAGTTGGGTCGCCCGCGTGTTTTTAAAGGCGTCCAGTTCATGGAGCGAGCCCGGATAGGGTCGACCAAATTGCTCTAAAAAGCCCTGAACGCACTGTTCGCAGTAGCACTCCCCGTGAACCAGGCCACTGTAGTCGCGGGTCTGATAATCGAACATGTTAAAGAACACGCCGTCGACCGGATACGACTGGAGTACTTCTTGTAAAATAGCGAGCGCGCTCTGGGATTGATACAGTCTACTGGGACAGGTGTGAAACAGACCGTGATAGGCAATCGGATGGCCGGTGCGGTCGAGATAAAACCAGTCGCGGTGGGCCTCCCAGAAACACTTATCAGTTTTGCTGAAATCAAACCGTGCGATCATTCGTAAGCCCTGAGGCTTTGCGTAACGTAGCACCTCACCTAAGAGGTCTTGCTGTTGTCCCGGAGCGCGCAACGGGCAATCGAGATGGGTTGGATAAAAGGCTGCGATTCCACCAGCGTTAATCATTAGGACGTTAGCCCCCAACGACAACGCCCGATCCACTAATCGCTTAGGATCGATATTGGCATCAACCACCCTCAGATTGGTCTGAATGCACCGTAGCGGATTTTGCTTCCACCACACCGAGCTTGCTCCTTTCCCTACAGGGCCCAATGTTTGGTCGCGATCTAATAGCCTTGGTCATAGCCGCGAATATTCACTATGGCATGGAGGTTTCCTTGAATAAATTCCGTGGCGTTAGCCAAAAAATCCGACTAAAGTGTTGGTAAAACTGATCGCCATCTCCCGCCTGATGGGGAGTGATGATGACGTTGGGAAGATCCCAGAACGGGCTCTCGGGAACCAAACGACCCTGTGCGAACTCATCCACGAAGACCTTCAACCCGGCGCCATAGAGGGCACCGGAGGTTAAGGCGGCAAGCAATGCCTCTTCGTGAATTAAGGCTCCTCGAGCGATGTTAATCACGACGGCGCTAGGGTTCATCATGGCCAACTCCCTAGCTCCGATCATCCCTTCGGTTTTCTCGGCCAAGGGGCAGGCTAGGACCAGATAGTCCGCTATCGGAAGTAGCGAGTGGAGAGCGTCCGAGGCAAAGACTTGTTCAAATCCGTCTACCGACTGGCCTGAAGTGTTGAGGCCCAAGACGCGCATTGTCATTGCCTGGGCGCGTTTAGCGGTTTCCCTGCCAATATCGTCCGTACCAACAATGGCTAGCGTTTTGCCACTAAGATTACACGTGCCAGTTTCGTGTTGCCATCTACGGGCCGCTTGATGACGGAAATAGGCAGGAGCTCGTGCCAACATCAGCATTTTGGAGAAGATGTCCTCAGCGATGGGCATGCCCAAAGATCCTCGGGCGTTGGTGACTAAAATGCCGCGCTTGGCCAAGTAGGTCATGTCAAGGCGCTCAATACCGACATGGGGCACTTGTACCCAACGAATTTGGGTAAAACGATCGAGTCGTGCGGGAATGAGGCCGCGATGGTTGGCCTAGATACCTCAACCTGGCTCAGTTCTGGGAACGTGGCCAGATCCTGCTTGGAGGCCAAGCTGTGCACTTGGTAACCTTAGCCGCTCAGGCGCAACCATTCCTCCCGCTGAAAATGGCAGCTGGTAACTAGCTGCATAATCGTCCCCTTTTAGTCTGGGCCCAACCGGCCCACCAACCCTAACCCCAGTTTCCTCGGTACGGTCCCATAGTAACCGCGAGCCGACGAATTTGCTAGCACCGAGCCAGCATTTAGCCATGCCCGATGCATAGTAGATGGCCTGTCCTCGTCGTGCGATCGAGTGAGGCTCGGCACGATGAAGTAGCCACGGTCCATGGGGTCGGTTTGGCCACGGCTTGGGTTTGAAAGGGTTGTGGAGCTTTCAGAGTATGGCAGCGTGGCATAGAGACCAATTTCCCATGCCTTCGTCCGACCGTAGCTATTTCCCACGAGGTTAGGGGTTAGCCCGTTTTTGCTTGGGATCGGCGACTTCAGCGCCTGCTATGCGATTCTGATCCGTATGAGGGTTGGGGACTGGGTGACGACGATGTGACAAAACCGGTAAGCGCCAGGTAGGCCAGGTAAAAAAATGGACCATGGATGCATAAACCAGCAAGCCCAGGAGCAAGACGATGCCGCTGTTGGGATCTGTACCCATTCCGCCGAGGACGCCGAAATCTTGACCAAAGGCCCAAGTCGCCAGGGTGAAGAGCATGGTCAAAGACCAAGCCCATCGAGACGGCGGTCGTATCGTCCACACTAGCGCTAAGGCCAAAAATGCCAGGGAAAGCCCGAGATTCCAAGCGAGGGGATGGTGTTGGAGCATGCTGGCCCAGGCTTTAAGCGGAGAAGATACGAACTGCGGCTGAGGCATGCTCGCCATCGCTCGCACATAGCGTGCTGTCATCGCGGTCCACCATCCGTTGGCGGGCCATATTTGAAGACCGAACGCCAACCACCAAACGCCCGCCAGGGCTAGACGCCATCCGCGAACCAAGGCGGAGGTGTCCCACCGGCTGACTGGCAGCAAAAGCACAATTGCAGATAAGATATAAAAGAACACCGAACCGGGGCTGCCTGAGAGCCAACTGCCTCCCTGAAATATGCTGCCAAAGGCTTCCCCGGATGTCCAAACCACTAGGCCCCAGCCGATTGACACATAAAGAGCAATACGGCGGCCACGACTTTCTCCACTGACCAAGATGAGGACGCCAATGCCTATTTGGATCCACGTGGCTCCGAGATTCGAGACGACCGGGTCGAGATGCCAGATTTGAGAGCCTAGGTGAATGAGGATAGCAACGAAATGCGGTTCTCCCGAACCAAGCGGTACGAGAATTCCGCCGATGAAGCGGGTGACCATTGCGGGTTGGGCTTGCAACAATCCGTCCAACAACCATAGACCGCCTAACCCATAAGTCAAGATTCGGCGGGCGGGGATGGGAGGACTCGGCGGAAGGTGAAGTGATGGATTCTGCCAGCGTGCAAAGAGCCACCATCCCCCTAAGATCACCACAAATAAGGCGATCGCTAGATTGACGACATAAAACAGCGAGAGGGGATTGACCTGATTAACAGGGACGGTGGTGACGGGCATGGGCATCGTCATCTAAAGATCCTCCTCCAACAACTGCGAACAAGAGCTCTTGGTCGGCGTTTACAACGAGTCATCCACAGGAGCACCACATTCTAATGATTCCATTATCCACGATTTTTCGGAGTTTGGCATGACTCCAATGGGCTATGGGGGGGGGCGGCCAAAACCGCGAGGCAACCGGGTCAGATGGATTAAACCTGGTCGGCTGATGGGGCGGAGCAAGAGCCGCTTTGACCCTTCATCACCGGGGGATAAGTCGAAAGCTTCATAGTGTGGGTACGCTGAGTGTGAAGTGCGGCCATCGGGGATCGGGCTAATGGCCTTGCACCTTAAAAACGGGGCTCGCCGCGGAGTAATCCCGAAGGATTCGGGGACCAGGGTGGTGTAGTATAGCTAGGAGTGATTTGCGATTTGGTCGCAAACGCATTTGGGTTCAGGGGACGTGCACTTTAGCCGCTAGCCAATGGTGGCCCATGGTCCGCCTCTGACCCAGTCCGAACTGAAGAGGGGGAGCCTACATGGCTTTGAATCCTAGCTTGTCACCGACTCCGCCGATGGGGTTTAATACCTGGAATCGGTTTGCTGGAAGCATTAACCAAGATTTGATTGAAGAAACGATGAGCGCGCTGATTGAAGAAGGGTTGGCTCGGTTAGGGTATGTCTATCTGAATATTGATGATGGCTGGATGGCTCCCGAGCGTAACGCCCAGGGCGAACTCGTTCCCGATCCCGAGCGATTCCCTGGAGGGATCGCTCGCTTAGCCGAGCGTGCTCATGCCGCGGGTCTAAAATTGGGCATTTATTCCTGCTGTGGCACAAAAACGTGCATGGGACTCCCTGCCAGCTATGGACACGAGGGTCAAGACGCTAAGACATTTGCATCTTGGGGCATTGACTATCTGAAACAAGACTGGTGTTCGGTGCCCTACGAGGACTTTCCGGGCAAGAGCCACCGTGAGGTGGCCCAGGAGTTGTATGGGAGGATTTCTCAGGGCATCGAAGCGACGAATCACCCGATGGTGCTGTCCATGTGCAATTGGGGCGATGGCGAATCGTGGCAATGGGCCCGAGGCATAGCCCATTTGTGGAGAACGACGTCGGATATTGCCGATGTGTTTTGCGGGGAGACGCCTCAATGGGCTTGGGATGTCGTTCGCATCTTTGAGAAAAATAGTCAGTTGGATGAATACGCAGGCCCCGGGGGATGGAACGATCCCGATATGCTGGAAGTGGGTAATGGGGGCATGAGCGAGGTCGAGTACCGTTCGCATTTTACACTGTGGTGCATGATGGCAGCACCGCTTCTCATTGGTACTGATTTACGCCGCCTCGATCCGTCGACGCGATCGATTCTGACCAACACCGACTTAATTGCTGTCAACCAAGATGCCTTGGGTGTACAGGCTCCCGTAGTGCGCCAAACCGATGGCGTGTATACGCTGAAGAAGCCTCTGGCCGGGGGCGACCGGGCGTTGGCGGTATTTAACGCATCCGAAACCGATCAAACAGTGGAAATCGACTGGACTACCCTCGTCCATCCGGGGAACCACCATATTAAAGATTTATGGAGTGGTAAGAATGAGGTGGTTCAAGGAAAAACCAGCGTCGATATTCCCTCGCATGCGACTCAGGTGTGGAGACTATACTCGTGAGTGCAGCCGACCTTGAACCCAAGGAGTAGGATTACGGACTGGATCGGGGTTCGGGCTGAGAACAAGGATGACCTTGAGAGAGCTGGGTGGCTGTCCAATCCAAAAGGATCGGCGCGGGACGGACTTCGAATCCGAGGGATTTTCTCAGCGGGGGATGCTTGCCCGATTAGAGTCTAACCGCCCGGATTTTCATTCAAGGGCTGCTCCCGAGCCGATGGCCACTTGGGAGTAGCCCTTGGGCTTTCGCAGGTCCTGGGCCGGGGTCTAAATCAGCTTTTGACCGCCGCGAGGATTGCAAGAAAAATCGGGCCGAATGGTGTCCTCGATGTGGCCCGAAGGGTCTATGACATCGGTTGATGGTCGGTCGGTTGATCGCCGACCGTGTCTCTGGTCCCCATCAAAGCCGGGTTCAGCCCAGGAACCCGAGTGATATGACCCGGCTGGGGTCATTATGCTCAGAGGACGCTTTCTGGACGACAGCCGTCAGTCTATTGAGCCGAGCCAGGCCGCGAGTTCAAGATGGGGAATAGCTTCTATGAGCCGTTTCAGCTCTACGGAATGCAGGATTGGCAGGAAGTTTTCGGCCCAAGCGCTCAGCAGGTCCCCTTGTCGAATGAACAGATCATAGGATTCCAGCGCCCAAGGCTCAAAACCCAACCCTTGGATAGCCGCTAGACTGCCGAGCCCCACACCCGCCCAGTCGGGATGATGCACGATGTAATCGAGAATACTTTGATGACTGTAAAATACCTCGGTTAACCATGGTGGGTGATTTGTATGCCGGTGGTAGAGCGCATGGGCTTCACTGCCCGGTTCGCGAATGGCCAGGCCTTTGACGGAAGAGGGGTCAGGGTGGCGAATCAACCCTTCTTCCCATTGGAGATAGCGCTGGCGGATTACCGACTGGTCACCCGAAAACGTGATTTGGTTATAGCGTTTAGTTGTTGGATCGAACAGGTGGGAGCCGGCGATATGCAATAATCCGTCTTGGAAAGCTTCTAGCGCCTTCTGGCTGGAAAGCCTTACCGCCTCCAACCAGAATCCGGGATGGGCTAGTTCGTAGAGGCGCTGAAGCCAATCTAAAAACGGGTCGCATCCTCCCACCAGGATTACTCGGTGAGCCTGCCGAGCGGAGGGCAGAGGGGTCAAGCGTTGGGATGTGGGATCCCAAATGGCGTCAGGCAGGCGGGGCGTGACTAATAGAGGGGTAGGGATCAGCACCACCGCATGTTGAATAAAAGCCCAGACGACGGGCGAAACAAATGTTGGTTGACCTCCAATCCACCTGATCGGAGCAGTAAAGCGTGCGTGGCTTTCCATCCCTTGGATGAGATCATCTAAAGACGTGTCAAAGATGCGGGCAGCGTCCATGGCTAGCTTGAGACTGGGACTGCGTCGATCATGTTCCAACGCGATCAGCGACTGTCGGGTAATGCCGAGGTGCTGGGCCAGCTTTTCTTGGGACCAGCCCCGCTGTTTGCGACGGTGGCTAAGAGCTTCTCCAAAAGTCATGGTGATCCCTCCGACCAAGGGTAGAGACTAAACGACACCGGCTCAGGATTTTTCAGCGTGATAGCCTGAAAGCTCTTCGCTGATCCGGCAAAATGACCGGTCCAGTCGAGCGCCCAGGGGGAACTTGGCGTGACGAAGTGATAGCGTGAAGACGTGGGAGACAACGGCGTATGCTGCCCGGTTCCAGCGATAACCACGCCTTCGGTGGGCAACCTTCCGAGTGCCAAAGCCTGGGGATGAACTAGAATGTGATTGGGCCCTAACCGAATTGTGGCAATATATCCCATCATTTGGGCCATGACCGCATCCACCGGGACGGCCTCGGAAACTGGACCGGACCAGAGGAGTTGTCCCTGCCGCAGGTAAAGCACCTGATCGGCAAACGCTTCCGCCTCATCCCATTGGTGGGTGGAACACAGGACGAGGTGATGGGCGGGGCGTTGGTGTTTCAACTGCTGATAAATAGCCCAGCGATGGGGACGATCAATTTGGGAGAGCGCTTCATCTAGCAATAACAGGGGTTTTTCGGCAGCTAAGGCACGCAACAAGGCGGCGCGTTGTTGCTCGCCACCCGACAATTGGGCGGGGTAGCGATTAAGCAGTGAGGCCAGGTCGAGGGGGTCTATCCACTGCCGCCATAACGTGCCGTCTGTTGGGGCAACCCAGCGAATTTGTTCTTCGAGGGTCCTATGCGGGATTAAGCTGGGGCGTTGGGGAACAAAGGCTGTTGGTCGCAGGTGGGGGAGACGTGCAAACGGCAGCCCATTGTACTGGGCTTGGAACGAAGGGTGGGAATCGACACCGGCAATGGTACGCAATAACGAAGTCTTGCCCGCCCCAGACGGGCCGACCACGGTGTGCAATCCCGGCGCGAGCGAGAAGGCTGCCTGAATCCGTTCAGGATGATTAACCGTGGTTTCGAACATGGCCATACCTCCAATGGAGCCACAGGGGAAGCGGAAGGGTGGCGATGATAAGCCAGACCGCGAGGCCCAGTGCGGCCGGAAGTCCTTGTTCTTGCAACTGAATCCAAATCGCCACCGGCAGCGCACTGGGATGATAAGCCACGACCACGGGAGCCCCAAATGCCCCGACAATGCGGGCCCAGGCCATGCCTGAGGCTAGTGCGAAGCCTGGACGGGCCATAGGCCAGGTGGCAAACCAGAACGTTTGCCAGGGCGGTTTACCTAAGACTGCCACGTCGACCTCCACCTCTTTGGGGAGGGCTGCTAGATAGCCCCAGGCCGTAAACACAAAAAATGGCAAAGACTCGTAAACTTGGGCGATGACCAGCCCCGCATAGGAATTAGCCAGGCTGAAGACGGTGCCCAAGGGCCCGGCTGGGCCTACCACATAGGCCAAAATTAATCCTAAAACCAGCGGCGGCATCAGTAATGGAATGATGAGCAGGGTTCCGAGCCAGCGTCGCATGTTAGGAGAGACCATGCGGGTTACCACCCAGGCTAACGGCATGCCCAGGATTAGGTCAATCGCTAGAGCCAAGATCCCTGAGAGGAGGGTGACCTCAACTGCGTCGCGTCCCGAAGACGAGGCGATGACGGACCCGAGCGAGGAGGCATGAATGAGTAAAACGAAGACGGGCAGCAACAGCAAAGCCAAGGTCAGACCGCCCACGCCGCCCAGGAATTGTTTCACTGGTGAGAGAGGAGGATTGCGGGAACGTCGGCCTTCTTGCCGAGCACGGTTGGCGAGAACACCCGATAGCCGTTGACACGCATGATCTTGGCGCTCTGAACCCCTAATACAAAGTGAATAAAGGCGACCGCCGGGGGGGTGGGGTTGCCTACGGTGGTGATGTCGACGGTGAGGGCTTGACCGCGCACGGTGTGACCGTTCGTCAAAGCCAAGGTCGCCTGACGATACGAACGAGCTTGGTTCGGCACGGCGAAGTTCATCCACTTGGGCAGGGCAATGTAGTCTAGGTGGCGTTCGATGGCTTCCGAAAGGAAGGCGCTGCTGGCGTCGAGTCCACCCGACTGGAGGAGTGTGAGAAGACCTTCTTCGGAATAGACCTCTTTAGGATTGTCGAGTCTCCCTAAGATGCGAGAGACCGCATGGGAACCAAGATGATAGTGTTTGACCGCCAATTCCACCATCATATAAAAGGCTTGACCCTGAGGATCCGTGTTGGGATTGGTGCGGCCCAAATGGAAATCTGATGAGGCCATCAACGTAAAGAGGTCCTTTAGAGGGCGACGGCCATGTCGGATGGCGTTAAGTTCTTTGGCGTATTTTGAGAATGGCGAATAGGCGACGACTAATGGACTGGCGGCAAAGGAAACTGCCCAAGTGGTGTCTTTGGGTTCGATGACTTGAATTGGGGCGTAGCCGATGCTTTCGAAGACGTTGGGCGCTAAGGTAAGCGATTTAATCTCCTGTGCCATACCGAGCGACCCGCCACCCTGGCCTTGGTAGTGAAAATGGGTAGCGTGTTCGAAGGCTGGTCCGATTTGCAGGTTATTGAGCGCTTCTAACGATCCGGCATAAACGACATCGACGAGTCCTGGAGTCTTATTCACCAGTTGACGGGGCCTTGGTACCGAAAATCCAGTGAGTCCAAGGGTCAACGCTGCAATCGTGATCAGACTTAGGACTTTTTCCCCCATGCTGCGCCTCCTGTTCCATTGTTAACAAGATGATACTGATAATGTATCTGATTGATGACATTTTGAAAAGGTGCAGCACTCGCATATGAGAGGATTGGCAGGTGACGAAATCGCCGTTATCAATCCCATGAGACCTCCAAGCGCTCCGCAGGAAGAACGATGATCATCTCTTAAAACAGAAACGATGGGTCATCGCGGCAACCACTCGTGTGGGTCTGCCCCTTGCCATCCCCGGGTGAAGGCGGGAAGTGCGGAACTTTGCGGGTTCACGATGCCGGGGATAGATGGCTAGGCATGATACAGATCTGCAAAGAATTCGAGAAGTTTTTCATCAAAAAGGCGGCGGATCATCAAAGTTGCGGATTCCGGAACCCAGTATTATTGGGGATCCCTCATTTTGCCTTGGATTTCACTAGTGAACCGTCATCGTTTGAGCCTATTTTCGAGGAAGCGCCGCTACTCGAAGAGCTCTCCTGGCAGGGACTCACAGCATTGGCTGATTGGCGTAGGCGGGGGGCCAGAGGCAGAAGCATTCCCTGTACCCCAGTCCTTGGCGCTTCATCGGCTTCTCACGGGGTTAGGAGCCCTAAAGCGACGGCTAAGAGCTTCGGCGTTAAATAGGCGCTACCCCTCGTGATCCACGCCTTTCTTTGGCCGGTTGGCCTGGTATTGGGCCACGGGGCGACTGGGGAACAATCCGACGACAACCGTGCCGGAGTCGTGCCGTGGCCAATGCGTATTAGACGTTAGCAGGATAAATGCGAATACTATCGCCACGCTTGATGTTTAAGCTCTAGTGTAGCCTGGACTGTGTCTGGACTAAGAGTTCTAGCCGGCTTCCCAATGCGGTCGGACTAAGGAAATGGCGCCCAAAATTGCCGCAACGCGATGACCACGGGAGTGCCAAGAGCGCATAGTACTCGAGTAAAGATTAGGTCTTGGCATCGGCAGGTTCCAGCCGGAGCCGAGCCACGCCTGGCATGGGCAGAGTCAAGCGAAGGGAGAATACTCCATTAGGAGTGTCGCTCTTCTCCGCCACCACCGCTTGGTCCAAGGTGTTGAGGGCACGCAAGTGGTCCCATTGCTCCGTATTTGGCCAGATCATGGCGGGATCGGCTTGTGCCGCGATGTTTGAATGCTGTTCATCGACGCGGGCTAAGACCGCGCGGTAAGTAGACGCATCAAGTCCGCGCACAGTGAGATCGATCACGCGATCTAACAAACCAGCGCCGTGTTGTTGGGCTTGATTCATCGTTCCATTCCACAGCAGCACATCCACTACCCCATCCGTTCGTTTGGACGAAACGGCATCGACCAGTCCCAGAGCTCCGTCGCCATCCATCTCCAAGTGCACGATGGTTGGACCCAAATCGTTCAACAGCTTTATTGCCCAGAATCGGGGCTTTCTTAAATGGCCGACCGTCAACAGTCCGAAGCCGCCATGAAACAGGCGGTCGGGGCGGCCCAACTCCTCAAATTGATCGCTGACCACCCAGTAGGCGAGGTACTCCGCCCGCCCTTGGGTGCGTTTCATGCCGTGCAGCACAAACGGTGCGGCAAATACGGAGTCATTGATCGACGAAAAGTGGGTAGGAGTCACCCCCCACTCTGTCCACCAGATAGATGTCTGCGGGTAGCCATAATGAGCCAACAAGGGCCCGGGATCTGGGGGCAGGCTTCCGTAGAGATGAGTAGTCAGGAAGTCTAACGGCAGATGGCGCTTGTGTGCGGCATCGAGGAATTCGGCAATCCAAGCACTGGCCGCCGTTGCGGGTCCACCCACGCGAAGCGACAGATCGACGCCTTTAATCGCTTCTACAGAAACCTGGTACAGGGTCATATAATCTTCGAACGAATGGTGCCAAAACGCCTCTAAGTTGGGTTCGTTCCACACTTCAAAGCCCCACTCTCGCACCATCTCCAGGCCGTAGCGATCGACAAGATGTTGGCAAAAGGCGCTAACTAATCGGCCCCATTGAGTCCACTGAACCGGTTTGGAAATATGTCCGCGGTAGGTGAATACGGTAATCTCAGGGTTTTCGCAGAGCGCCTTGGGCATAAATGAGAGTTCAACCACAGGCTTTAGACCCAGAGCTAGCAATTGATCGTAAATTGCGTCAATAATGTCAAATTTAAACGGACGGACCTCATCATCGGAGATAATGTCGAGATCGTCTAGAAAGATTCCGTGCGCACGGATATACACAGTGCCCAACTCGGCTACGGCCATGGTCAACGCTTCGTGCAGATCCTCTCCTATCGCCACCCCTCCGAGGGTGGCTTCTTCTAATAAGAAAGAAAGGTGCTCGCTGCCGAGCATGCCCCAAATAGGGTGAAGCGACGGGGATTCGCGATCTGCATTGACCGTTACCGCCAGATGACCCACCCCCGCACTCAGGGCCTGGCCCATCGTAGGCTCTGACATAGGACCGGGCGGATGCCCAGGCGCGACAATTGACGCCACGGCATACCAATAGGGTGTGGCAGGGAGCAGGGTTGTGTCGACATAGACTGGACCCGGAACTACGGTGAGAGTGTCACCACCGTGATGGTCGACCCAGGCAAAAGGTCCGTCGGCAGTTTCAGATCGAAATACCGTATATCCAAAGGCGTTGTAGACTTCGTCCCAGTGGATCGTAATCTGTCCAATCCCACACTCCAAGTGCACGCCTGACGGAGCCGGGAGGATGGCTGCCTCGTTTAGGGATGCGGCTTCAAGATTCACCAATTTGTGTTGTCCCATCCAACCAGTGGTCATGTCGTCCATTCCGATAGGTCTCCTCGCATTACTCTGTCTCCTTGGCCTTTCGGGCTCAAGCGAGCGGATGTCTTGGCTTCGAGATCAGGACAGGGTCGATGGGGTCAAGCGCTGACAAGAATCCCGAAGAATCAATTCGCAGGGCAATTTATGGACGGTGGTTTTTGGCGACGATCCCAAGAGGGAAGTTAGCAAAATATTCATCGCCAATGCGCCCATTTCATAAATGGGCTGACGGACGGTGGTCAACCCAGGAGATACGTAGCGGGCCAAAACGATGTCGTCGAAACCCACGACGGAGATGTCGTTGGGAACTGAGATCTGTTCTGCAGCTAGAGCTCTAAGCCCGCCAATGGCCATTTCATCGTTGGCAAAGAAAATGGCAGTCGGCAAATCCTTTTGCGCGACTAAGGTTTTGACGGCCCGATATCCGCCGTCTTCGGTAAAATCTCCCGAGATTCTAAGATCGAAATGAGGAGACAGGCCATGCTCCGCCAAGGCCCGTTGGAAACCAAGAAAGCGTTCATGATCGTCTACCGAATCGTTCGAGCCAGCAATATAGGCGATATGTTTGTGACCCAGGTCGATTAAATGTTTTGTGGCCAAATATCCCCCTTGAAAGTTATCCACTGCGATCGAAACCAGATGGTCGTTCGAGATCATTCGGTCAATGGCCACGATGGGCAACCCGCGGCGAGCTGAATCGATTAAGAGATCTTCAGCAATGTCGCTGGCAAACACGATCGCGCCGCTGGCTCGGCGCTCTTGCAGGAATTTCACGCCCATCGAGTCTTTCTGCCCCAATGCACTGCAAGCCACCACGTCATAACGATTATCCAAGGCCACCCGCTGGATGCCCTGAATGAATTGGGAAAAAAACGGGCCGGCTAAATCATCCACGATGAGAGCAATCGTGCGCATGGTCTTGCTCTTAAGATCGGCCGCGATCCCGTTTTTTTGGTAGTTTAGACGCTGGCTGGCTTCCACGACGCGTTTCCTGGTATCTTCGGTCACCCGAACGTTCCCGCTCAAAGTGTTCGAGACGGTAGACAGAGAAACCCCCGCCTCTTTGGCCACGTCTTTCATGGTTGCCAACAAGTATCCTCTCCGTTCTGAAACGTTTTTATGGCGGTTTCCGCTATCAGAATACCATATGCGAATAATACGTCAAGCCAACAAACCCAAACTGAAATATTTAATGTCTATCCCATAGTCAGCTTTAGGATGCGAAATAACTAAGCATAGTCCCAATTATTGGTTAAACTAATGTAGCTTCAGCCTGCGCTCTGAGGCCTTGGGAACCTGGCAATTATTTTTCTGATAAATGTTCTTGACAAACTAGAATTAACGAACGATCATAGACAACGAACCCAGAAATTGAATCGTTTCGATCACAACCAAGCGAGCGATTGGTGACGTGAACGGTGAGTGACAGGCTAACACAGCAGCCTTTAGAAGTAGCAGGGTTGGTCCGGATCGTTTCGTCTGAGCATCGCGTTCCTTGTCAAATTCTCCCAGAATATCCGAAGCAGTGTTTTCTTGATATGACCATCGAAAGAGGGAATTAGGATGAATCAACGAAACACCCGATTAGCAGGGGCGGTGGCGATTTTTGCTGCTCTATCCACGGTGATGATGTCTAGCGGAACTCTCTTGGCCGCACCATCAATGGTTACCGTGCAAGAGCCTCAAATTGAAAATCTCGACCCGCAGGCCTATGGCCCCGAAGCTATCTTGGACCAAGGCGTCTTATTTGAAGGATTGGTTGGCTATAACGACCATGGCCAAATCGTTCCAAAAATCGCCACCCATTGGACTCATTCGTCCAACGGGTTAGTCTGGACGTTCTATTTGCGTAAAGACGCGCGCTGGAGCAATGGGGCTCCCGTTACAGCCAAAGACTTTTACTACTCCTGGATGCGGATGTTTTCGCCAGCGGCACCAACCACGGTATCGTGGTACAGTCCCATGCAATTCGTACTCAATGGCATGAACTATCTCTCGGGAGCGGCCACCGCGTCACAGGTCGGCTTAAAAGTGGTCAACCCCTACGAATTTCAGGTGACTTTGGCTAAACCGGAACCCGACTTTTTGGGATGGACGCTTTTGGCGTCGGCCATGCCACTTTATCCCCAGGATGTCGAAGGCCATCCGACCGATTGGTACACCCCGAAATACTTTGTCGGCGATGGACCCTATGTAGTGTCTTCGTATGTTTCGGGAGGGCAAATCGTTCTAACCAAGAACCCGAAATATGTCGGCACGCCCGGAGAGTTTAACGTGGGCAATGTTCAGACCATTAAGGTGGTCCCGGCGTCGACCGTCCCCGTGGAAGACTTCGACAGCCACGCGGCCGATGCGGTCATTGTGACCGCCCCCGCGGACTATAAATATGTGAGCGCCAATGCCACGCTCAGCCATGACGTGTCGACGACGTCCGAATACGAGATGGATGCACTAGCTTACGATAAGTCGCTGACTGCGTCGCCCCTAAATCAATTCGATGTCCGCAAGGCCATTGTCATGTCGATTAACCGTGCCCCCATCGCCAATCAGGTGTTGAGCGGTATGTATAGCGTCGATGATGCGTTTGGTCCATCTACTTGGCCAGCAGCCAAGTATGAGCATGCCCTCCCGTACAACGTCAAAGTCGCACGCCAACTGTTGGCCAAGGCGGGGTATGCTAACGGCAAAGGAATGCCTACGTTTACTATCTACACGCCCCCGGTGGGTTCGGTGCAGGTCAGCATCGCTGAATCGGTGGCCGCCCAATTGAAGGCGAATCTCAATATTCGCACTGTGATTCACCCCATGGCTGCCGCCGCTTACGGTAATCTTATGTACGGCGGGTTGCAACGCGGCATTAAGCCCGGGTTCATGATTTTCGAAGGACAGGCGATTTGGGCCAAAGCTGCGGCGATGGACATGCAGTCGATTAATTCGACCTGGTTCGATTTCCCCACCTCGTTTCTGGATGCTATGGCCGAACAATCCATTCCCACCTACGATCCGGTGTCGGTGAAGGCCTACGGAAACCCGACGAATACTTCTCTAGGGGTTACCGCGGCGTCTTGGAAGCCGCTGACGGCTGGGGCCGAGGCCATGATTAAGGGGATGGACGAATACATCGGCCAGCAGAGCAACGCCGCCTACAAGGCAAGTTTGACTCCCATTCCCAGCTATCAAACAACCTGGACCCAATATGTCGATGCCTGGAAAGCGGCCAAGACTTCGGCCGCCAAGCACCTCGCTTGGGTCAACGCTTGGAAGTTTGTCAGTACCGAGGATCAGGCGCTGTGGGAAGATCAGCACCTCAGCGCCCAGGAACGGCAATGGCAAGTGCTAGACGCTGAAGAGGCAGACTCTAACCTGAAACAAGCTGCTTACTGGGGCGGTCAGATTGGAGAAGCGGTGATTCAAGATGCGTACTGGACGCCCTTAGTTTCACCCAAGGTGGTGGCGCTGATTGAACCCAATGTCAAGCACCTCATGCCAAATCCTTGGGTCTGGCCGGGATTTGCTCAGCTACAATATGTGACCCTGAAGTAACCGTGGACAAACAAGACCAGCAGGGAATAATCCTCTGCTGGTCTTGTTGCGTCTTCGGCATGCCTAGAGATAGACGGGGTGATCCTAGGATTCTGCAAAATGGCCGAACGATAACCAAACTCAGACTTACGCATTGAAGCCCACCGAAGGCGGGTCTATCCAAGGATGCCACGAGGAAAGACGATCGCATGCGCGCGCTTCAGTCGAGTAGCCTAGACCCATCCTTACGGGTTGGCCGTCGCGATGGGTAGGTTGAGGTCGATGCGGCATTGTCCCCAAATGCCGCATCTATTTAGATTCTGAGATGTCTCCAAGTTCGTTGGCCGGGACACCGGCTGCGGAAAATATCACGGCTAAGAGATTTAATCCGGCCATCGCCCAGAAGGTGAGACGCACTCCCGAAAGAAAACGGGGTAAGACCGCGGCCGCCTGGGGCAAGTGGTTGGCCGTGCCGGTAAAAATGGCGAGCATGGCGTCTCGAGGCACCGAACTGGCGACCACAGCAAATGCCAAGGCCACGGACAACATCATGCCCGTGTTGGTGGTCAAGGCTCGAATGCCGGAGGCCTCTCCGCGTCGCTCGGGTCCGGCGGCACTCATCATACGGCTGGTATTGGGCGAATTAAAGAGACCGGCGCCAATCCCGATGATAGCCATCCAAAGCGCCAACCCAATATAGGCGGTGTGCAAATGGACGCTGGCGGCCAGGCCGATAAAGCCAACCGTGGAAATGCTTAGACCCGCCGTGGCTGGCCACGAGGTACCATAGCGGTCGGCGATGGCTCCTGCCACTGGCGCTAGGACCAACATTCCGGCAGCTAACGGAATTAATTTCAATCCTGCCACCAACGCAGATTCTCCCTGGGCACCTTGGAAATAGAAAATCATCAGAAAAATAACCGCCATCCGAGCGATGGCGTTCAAGGCCGCCGCTACCGACCCTAGCCCGAACGGTCGAACCTTTAGCAGTGGAAGGTGAAGCAGTGGCCACGGACTTCGAGATTCGATCCAAATCCACACGGGCATGGCCACGATAAAGGCTCCTCCGGCGATGAAGACCGGGGTGCGCACCCAACCGGATACTGAGCCCACCGAGAGAGCATAAAGCAGACCGGTAATGGCGACGACGTAGCTGGCGATACCCGGCCAATCCAGGGGCCGCGAGGTTCGGTTTCCGCGCCAGCCCAAGACTAAAATGGCCCAGGCTACCGCAAACATCCCGATAGGCACGTTAAACCAAAAGGTCCACCGCCAACCATATTCGGTAGTCAACCAACCGCCGACTACAGGACCCAAAATTTGACCGACAGCTACGACCATCACGTTGATGCCTAAGGCTCGGCTCAATTCTCTGCGTGGGAAGGCTTCAGCGACGATGGCGGTGCTGTTAGCCATCACCATCGCACCCCCAATCCCTTGAAAAACGCGCAAGACGATAAGTTCTGGAGCATCGGGACTGGTGCCAGCAACGAAAGACACCACGGTGAACAACGCCAATCCAATGATGTACAAACGACGGCGCCCCCACAGGTCGGCCAGACTTCCACCCATCAACACCATGACGGTTTGTGCCACCATATAGGCCATAAGAATCCAAACTCCTTGCAAGATGGTGGCATGCAGACCACGCATCAACTGGGGCAAAGCAATAATTAACGTGCTAAAGTTTAACGAGGACAACAAGGCCCCTAGGCTCGTGGTCGATAGAATTTGCCAACGGTTTTCAGTCATTGCGTCTCCTCCACGCGTCTATTGTAACCAATAAAAATAGGCATTGGGGCCTAACCCTAGGTCCGTTACGGGCAGTGCTCGCATCGTCTTCTGCTTAGATGGTCTCATAAGGATTGGATGTAGCCACGAACGATGTTTAGAGGTAAAGAGAAAGCGGAGCCAATCGGTGGGATGTTCCACAGAAGTCTTTCGAAATTTCCTTTGGATGAAAATTCTCAACGTTTTATAGGTGGAGTTTGCGGTTTTTTAGGGAGTTACTCCGATAATTGGGGTGGAAGTGCGTGGTCCCACTCAAATAGGTAAGGAGAAATGGTGCTTACGCACTTTGTGGTATACGGCCAGTACCCGCCATAGTGGTGTTGTCTCTGTTGCCCAAACGTCCACGCCCGGCCAAGGTGAAGGGCGGGTACGAGGGCCTCGTCGGTGCATGGACAATGGAACCGTGAGTTCAACCCGTCGCATTCTCGATCACTCGACTCAAGGGTCCACGTCCATACTACAAAGTGCGCAAGAGCCCATTGGATACGTTTTGTACAGGAAGAATGTACCAGTTCTGCGGTTGAGCCGATTGTACGATCTTTACGACCGGGTATATACCTTAGGCATTTTGCTAGACGTTTTTTCCTAAATCCTGGCCTCGGATCAGAGAAATGCGAAATCCAGGATTGTTGTCGCCAATCACGTGGGTTTTGGTCGACCTGTACTGAATGGTGTACCCGCGCCGTCTCAACGGAACACTTGGGGTTCAGCTATCATCGCACACTTGCTGAAGAGAAAAACCCATGCTGAACACGATTACGGGCATCAAGGAGATTCGCGATAGAGAATGACGCGGATGCCCCTGAACAGTTAATCAAGGCCCTCCTCTTCTTAAAAATGAGGTAGAATCGAGCGGGCCCTTGCGAGAACGCCATGGCCTTTAGGCGGGCAAGTTTGCTCACCAGGTTGGATTTCACCAGGTTGGATTATTGGTACCATGAGTAGACGACAAATGAATATTTGTGGCACACTGTATGCATACTATGAGTCAGAGAAGGAGCCCTCATGACAGAAATGTTTCCCGTAGGGCGCCCCGCTGCAGCGGGCGATGTCGTAGGCCGCCAAGAATTTATTCGCGAATGCGCCATTCGCTTATCGGAGGGTCAAAGCGTCATGATCGCCAGCCCCCGGCGGACGGGGAAATCCAGTGTGGCTGGAGAAGTCATGCGCCAACTACGGACACAAGGATACGGCACAGCTTCCGTCGATTTATTTTATGTCACCAGCATCGAAGAACTCGCCGTCAAACTCTTAGCGTCACTTCTCGAAAATCGCACAGGCGCTTATCAAAAAACAATCAGGTCCTTACACGGCCTCCAAGAATGGCTTAACCACACAACGTGGCATGCGAAATTAGGCGATCTAGAATTAGGCTTAACCCTCACGGCTCCCATCCTCGATCCTCTCGTTTTGTTGGAAACCGCCATTGCTACAGCCGAACGTTTGGCACAATCCCAAGGCCGCCGCATGATTATTTTGTTTGACGAATTTCAAGAAATCGACCGATTAGGGGGAGAGAATTTAGCTCAACGCCTCCGCGCCCTCTTTCAACAACAACATGCGACGGCCTATCTGTTTTTGGGCAGCCAGCCTTCGCTCATGCAAACAATCTTTGCTGATCGCCGGCAAGCCTTTTACCGATTTGCCACTTTGCTCCCCTTGCCGGCTATTGCTGATGTCGCATGGGAACGCTAGCTCACTGAGCGGTTTTCCACTTTTGGATTTACAATTACGTCTTCCGCCGTGGAATGGCTTTTAGAGAAAAGTGGCGGACATCCTGGTGGCGTCATGAACCTTGCTTACAACGCCTATTTTCTTGCTCGCGTGCAAAATTACTCTACAATTTCTGCCGACCTGATGTTCTCAGCCTTTCGCAAAACCTTAGACACGTTGGGTCCTGTCGACAATGCGCTTTGGCTCGAGCTTCACCGCATTCCGCACGCCGACGCCGTCCTGGAAGCCATTATTGCACAACAGGCGCCCTACCGCCTGCCTTTAAGCAAAACCGTGGTCACCAGAGCTTTACACGCTCTCATTCAGTCTTCTATTCTAGAAAAGGGATCGGGGCGCAAAAGGGATCGGGGCGCGGCCAGTACCGTCTGATTGAGCATCTTTTTAAAGAATGGATTATCCAGCGAGAATAATCGTAACTATACTCCTCGGGGATACCAATTGACGAAATGTGGGATGCGATTACAAGGCCTGAACAGAAAACTCATGTAGGGTATTAGTGGACAAAGCGGCCGCTGCACATCGACTGATACCCAGCCTTTGCCTCGGAACAGACCTTAGCGGGGTTACACCGTTAGATACCGTGGAGTTTTCGCGTTGGAAAAGTGAGCTCGAGTCGAGGTGGACACTGAAGCCGTTCTCGGCTCTTACGCATTTTCTGTTATGGTCCGGTTCGGGACTTGGCACGGGGTTCTGAATGATATTTGATGGTTTGCACTCTCGCTTCATGGTCCTTCAGATATATGCAGCAATCTATACATTCCAATGAACTCCGCCAGGCAACGTCGTTGGGCTAAGGTGGACCAAGCTAGAATGGGGTCTAACACAGAGTGGGCAAGAGCCCAGTTCTCGGCTATAATCGAGAAAAGTTTGCCAAGGGCGATGCTAAAAGATGGAATCAACCCGGCTCAGTGAGCGACTCTACGAGCACCTTGCCGCCTCCACGCCCCTGCCAGCGGAGGTGCAGCCCGCGTTCCAAGGCACCCTGGATGGAGGTCGTGGGCAAGTTCTGCTATGGCCTCTCGGTTCCCAGCACCTGGCGCTTGGTCGACGTGCAACGCTTCGACCAGGAACCAGTGCTGGTGCACCATTGGGTCTCCACCAGCGAGCAAGCCGCCTGTGTGGCTTGCCACACGATCAGTCACCGCCGCAAGAAGACCTACCTGGTGCGCTGTCTGCAAGACCTGCCCGCCTCAGGCCTCACCCTCTATCATGCCGTGAAAGCCAACCGGTATGTCTGCGAGAATTCCGAGTGCTCCGTCGACACCTTTACCGAGCAATTTGCCGAGATCGCGGATCCGGATGCCCGCCTCACCCATCGCTTGAAAGATTTTATCGTCCAGCAAGGCCTGGATGCGAGTGCGAACGCCTTGGCCCGTTCTCTTCGATCGATCGGCATTCGGGTCAGCCGCGAAACCCGTAGAGGTATCCAAAAGCACGATGCGTCGTGGGGAAGAAGGGCGACTCAAACCCGAACGCACCCAATGTCTTTGGGTGTGGCTCTTCTGAAGGGAAGGTTTATGGAAGACCCGTGTGCAAAATGAAGAGGCACTCGCGATGAAACGATTGAGGATTCTGGGCCTATGAACTGATCGTCTCAG
>DAHXNH010000104.1 GCA_027365485.1 Clostridiales bacterium | reverse complement strand
CCACTTCGGCGGTATGAGCTGCTGCAACGTTTGTAACCGCAGGCGCAAAGCCAACGCCAGCAACCTGCCTCCTTCAGCCCGCGTCTACGAGAATGATCCGTCGCCGCCGCAAATAACCCGTAACAGGGTTCCCTACATGCATTGGGTAGGGACCAGCGATCCCGTCCGCCCGGGCCAGGATAGGTCAGCATCGGTCTTCCTTGACCGATGGATGTCGTCATTTGTAATTACAGAAAAAAAGCGTTTCTCAACTCGAGCTAAATGCCTGCACATCAGAGTTGTGGAGAATATGACAAAAAAGGTCAAGCTCCGATTGAACATCCCTGCATTTATAACCATCGTTTAGTTTTGTTCCAGGAGAGTGAATATGAAGGACCCATTTCCGCCACTCCGAACCTCTTGGAAATCTCGTCATTTCGCTACCCGCTAAAAAGCTAAACTCAACAAATGATAACACTCAATATCAAGAGAACTTTTCCGTGTGTGGAAATTAATCTAACTATAACGCGAAAACTATCGCACTGTGGCTACAAATTCGGCCAATATACCCTTCTGACCCTCGAAAGATGGGTAACGAACTGATGTTGGTGCTCTACCGTTGGCGGTCCAGGCCACGTTTGTATGTCGTGTATCCCCATACCACCACCCCCAGGTCAGACCTCTGGCTGTGGAGATGATGCTCGACCGTCTGCCTCGGGCTAAACGCATCACGGCTCTAGGCGCCCGGATTTTGCGTGGAAATAATTGGGGTGAAATTTTGGACGAGCCCCCGTTTCGGTGCCTCAAACCCGCATTTTTTGGTGAAAACTTGGAGGAAAGTCAATTTTGCCCGGTTCCCCCCAACCCGTTGCCCATCGCGGCTTTTCCAGAAACAGAAGAAGCTCTGAAGATGGGATGAGCCCAAGCGCTATACAGGTTTCATGGGCGTTTCTCGCTTGGAAAGTTGAGCGGGTCAAACAGTCCGGGATCGGGAAGAAAAGAGAAAATGAGGCGGAGGACCCCAAAAAATTTAGCGGCTTTAAGCGCGTCCCTTGGCTCGGCTTGTTGGCCGCTATTTCTTTGGCGGAGGAGTCAAATCGGGATGAGTCGTGGTCCTTCAACGACTTCGCCGGCCTGACGGCGAATGAGAAGACGACCGATTATTTCCTCGAAACAGCCGGAACAATCCAGCCGACTACCGTTTTCAGCGCCCGCGGTCCGAAGCGTAATATTCCGGCCAGAGCCACGACCAAGGTGCCTGCGATTCGCCATCCAATCTCGGTGGTCGACTGGGGCCCGGTCATCCACACCATCGCTAATGGGGTAAGGTAGCGCATGGCTAGTGACCAGGGATCGACTCGGCTAGGGACAAGCGGTTGAGGGGTAAAAATGGGGGAACGCTCCGGCCGCCACCAGCCCTGAAGGGATACACCGCGATCCGGTGAGCTTTGATGATCTGAAATGATGCCAGCTCGCCAGAGACCTTTCGCCGAGACGGCAACGTGGTGAATGCCGTCAGGACTTTTTAAAATGACATGAAACCAGGTGCTCCGCGTCGCTTTAGCGCGGTCTCTCGACCAGGGAGTCACCTCCGCTATCGTCCCTTGCAAAGGCTCTACCGGTGTGTGAACAAACCGGAACCAAGCGACGGCGCTTAGTGTACATAACAATACCGAGCCCAGGGTCAGAATGCCCACCCACCACCAGACGGGTGCCTGGATAAACTTCAATCCGAGGCTTAGGGCCATCCATCCTGCGATCAGTTCCACAGTGCCCTCCGGGGAAGCGGCGGAGGCACTCACCTGAGACAACCTCTGAGTGATGTCCTCGGCATTCCAGGGCTGGTGACGATCAGGGGGAAGGGGCACTTCGCGCTCTATCCAATCCGCGGTCTGTCGGCTACTTCTGCGAACAAGCCAACCCAGCAAGAGCAACAAAAACCCTATCGCCGGGACCAGCAATGGCGCCACAGCTTTGACCTCCACGGGAACCCCTCCATCGCTCAAATATTGTTGGATGCGAGCAAGCGTGATTTTTGAAAGATGCTAAAAGTGATTATACTGCGCTCTTCCCGGTCCTACTAGATCTAGCGTCAGGGCCTTCGGTACACCTTTGACGGAGCTCCTTGCCACGCTCCCAGTAAGAAGGAAGCGGTGCGGCTTTGAGACCATAGCGAATCAAGTGTCTGCCGGCTTACGACTACCCTCGTCGGCGGCCACCTTCTGTCTTGCCCTGTTAGGTATGAGATGGCGCCTTCGGTGGAACAATTTGGGAAAGGTTGCCAAGGAGGATGGTTGGATGCGCAATATTTGGTGGATGTTAGCGCTAGCCGGTTTGGTCTGGATTGGCGCGCGCACTTCGGCGATGCCCTATCGCGCGCTAGAAACCGCATTTAACGCCACAAAGGCGGACCCTTCGGGATACAGTTTGAACGATTGGTGGGTGTTGCCCGAGAGCCCGCGAGCACCCACATTGGCGGTGTTGGCGGCGAATTTGGCGCGTCGTGCGCATGTCTCGGGTCCGGTTCGCCTTTCAACCGGGCTCAGCTATCAAAAGGCCACCGTGATCGACCATATAGGACGGGTGGACACCGAGGTCATCGTTGAGCACTTGGCGTCGGGGGCGACCTATGCGGTAATCGACCGAGCGTCGAATGACGGATTTTACGGTCTCAATGAGAGCGTGGCTTGGGCACAAACATTGATGGCGACGGTAGGGAGCGCGCATACCTCTTTGACTTTGGAAGGATATCTCCACCCCGTGCTTACTCGCAAGCAAGAAACGAAGCGAGTCGGAGAGGCCTTGAGTGCGGTCAATGCTCAGGAGGTCAATGGAGTAGTCTCTCCGGCTTTGGTTTCTGAAGCCGCTAATACGCCCGAGATCGGTAATCACGACATGCTCGAGAATCACCCCGTGAACCTGCAAGTAGCCATGGATTATGACGGGTACGTTCATGCAACGCAAGTGTTGGTCGGAACTCCGCTGATTACGGTGACATACTAAAATCTGGGAAAAATGGGAATGGAAGGATAGAAAGGGCGATTCGTGGGCAACCTAGGGTTGAGCATGTTGAAACATGACTGCTTTGAATCTCTTAGGACATTCTTCACAGGAAGCGGGAGGACATATGGGTAACGGTCAAAGGACCTTATGGCGGGTACTGGCTGGGGTGCTAGGGATATTAGTGGTGGGCACGGGATTGACCCTAGCCATTCGCAGCGAACGGCATGCGGTCAGCGTTAAGGCAGAGCTCCATCACCGACACTCCAAAAAAGTCCACCGGTCGAAGGGGCGTTTACCCCGAATCAAAAGCCATTCGACGGTGGCTTCGCCCACATCCAAGCCATTGATGATGCCGGTCAATGGTCGGATCGAAACGGACTTCGGATGGCAATATTCGGGGACGCAAAATGAGTGGTATTACAACCCGGGACTCACGATTGCAGCAAAGGCAGGCACCCCGGTAAAGGCAGCGTGGGCGGGTACGGTAGAGCGCGTACAATCCGACCCGCAAACCGGAGTCGAGGTCGTGGTCAATGATGGGAAGCGGTTTGAGACAGCCTACACTCATTTGGCCAAAGCCGAGGTGCGAGTGGGCCAATCTATTCGTCAAGGCGACACCGTGGGAACCGTTGGGGCGTCTGACCTCTATTCTCATCAGGCAGGCTCCCACGTTGACTTCCAATTGTATCATGCAGGCTTAGCCTCAAATCCGGTCGCCTACCTCCACCCATCGTCGTAAGGGTCGTCGAAGTTAATGCCAGGGCTTTTAAGCCCTGGCATTTTCGCGTGTCCTAAACCATATACTCAACCAGATTGCGGGGGGAGAAAGGGGCCGGAGCGGTGAAAGACCACATCTGGCAGCGAGTGGTAGACATCGGGAACTATATCCTGAAAAGTGGTGCTACCGTTCGCGATACCGCGAAAGTCTTTGGCGTTTCGAAAAGTACTGTGCATAAGGATGTGACTGAACGTCTGCCGAAAATCAATGCGCAACTGGCAACCGAAGTGAAGAAAATCTTGGAGGTGAATAAGGCGGAACGCCACTTGCGTGGAGGAGAAGCCACGCGCCAGAAGTTTCGCGTGAAACACCCAGCCTCGTAGTCCCTGGGTGGGATGTGACGGATCATTCAGCATTTCATCAAGCCAGACCGAGGGTTCTCGCCGCTCTCGGCCTGGCCTATCTCTCGTTCTCGGTGATAGGGTCCACCCATTGGAAAAGGAGGAATCCTATCCTTAAACTGGACGATGGACCGAAAAGTTTTTGAGGGTCCGGTGCATCAGAGCCTCATGGCTGAGGAAGGCGTTTTCGAGACAGCGGAGGTCATCCACCAGGTTAGCCGGCGGCGCGTTTTAAGAAAGATTCTAAAGCTTGGGAAAGGATTAGGCCGTAGCCAAGCGCGATCGCTTTGAGCAGGTGGTTGCCTTTAGTTCGCGCTATGCATAGTCCTTGGGCGGCTCCTAGTGGTCGCCCTGGATTCATAACGACAACGACCGTCACGCTTTATCCACCACCTAGCGGCCGCATTCGGTGAGGAGCAAACTCAGATGGGAGCCCTGTGGTTGGAAAAGTAGTGGAAGAAATGGGTTTTCGGCCAGGGTTTTTTTGCTAGCAAATCGTGCGTCGGTTGGGGCTCTTTCTCAAATGATTAAATCGGATACTGAAATATGGCATAATAGCTCATATCCAGTCACGTGACTGGGTCCACTTTGGGCAAAGGCACCGATTAGGCAGAAGCGATCGTGACTATGCCAATGCTTTGTCGGGATGGCTAATAAAAACCGATTGTTGTGATGGGCGTGCAGACTTTGAGCATTGGCCGTGATTTAAAAGCTCGTCGGATTGCTTTATCTCTAAATGTTGTATACGATTCAGATGTTTGTGTGAGAGTATAGTATCTTGACGGTGTTTTCTGGCATTGGCGGGGTCCATTGTGCACGGTTTTGGCGAAAGTGCCATGCCGATATGCTATGTCTAATCGAAAGGGGTTGTGCCTTCTTTGGTCTCTCCTGTTGTAGATGCGCCGTCGGTGATGATTCGCAGTCGCGCCTCGTTGTGGTTCGAGGGGTGGCGGCGATTTGCCGACAACAAGGTGGCCGTGATCGGTTTGGCCTGGTTGGTGTTGTTTTCCATCGTGGCCCTCTGGGGGCGCCAATTGGCCCCCTATCCCATGCACTATGCCAATCTCTTTGCGGGCAATGAGGGTCCGAGTCTCAGCCATCCCTTTGGAACGGACAGCTTGGGACAAGATATGCTGACCATGGTAATGTATGGATTGCGCTATACCTTGGCGGTAGGGTTTGGCGCCACCGTGGTGGCGCTGGTCGTTGGCGTTCTCGTCGGCCTCACCTCGGGATTGGCGGCTCGCTGGGTGGATGAAATCCTCATGCGTTTGACCGATTTTATGTATGCCTTTCCCGGGTTTTTGTTTGCCGCTTTCATTATTGGGGTTTTTCATGGTGCGATTGGCGTCGTCATTGGCGTCTTTGGATTAACCCAATGGGCTGGCTTTGCCCGCCTGACCCGAGGGTTGGTATTGACGGTGCGCCACTCCGAGTTGGTCGAATCGGGACACGCGATTGGCGCTTCCAGTACCTTTATTGCTCTGCGGTACATCTTGCCGCAGGTGATCAATAGCATTATCGTGTACACCGCGTTTGTGGCGGTCAACATCATTACCCTGCAGGCCGAATTGAGCCTCTTTTATGGGACCGGCCCGGCGTTGCCCTTGATTAGTTTTGGCCAACTGATCAGTCAGGGAACCCAGGACGTCCTTGGCTATTGGTGGCTCTTAGTCATGCCCGTCGGCACCTTGATCTCGCTCTTGGTGGCGTTGGTGGTGGTCGGCGAAGGCTTGCAGGCCGCATTAAATCCGAAGGGAAACCGTATTCTATGAGCGCGCTCTTTCAAATTAACGATTTAGCGGTCAGTTTTCCTGGCCGAGACCAGACGGTATACGCGGTCAATGGCTTGTCGTTGGCGGTCGAGACGGGGGAATGGCTCGGGGTAGTCGGGGAAAGCGGCTCCGGTAAGTCCGTGTCGCTCTTGGCTAGTTTGCAACTGTTGAGTGCCACCAGTCGCATCGACCGAGGCCAGGTCTGGTTCGATGGCCGGGATTTGTTACGCCTCAAACGCCGACCTTTACGCGAGATCTTGGGACGGAAAATCGGGGTGATTTTTCAGAATTTGGCCAATGGACTCGATCCTTCGATGCGGGTAGGCGTGCAGGTAATGGAACCGATGCTGGCGCATGCCATCTGCACCAAACCGGAGGCCCGCCGGCGGGCCTTGGATTTGTTAACCGAATTGGGCTTGTCCGATCCCGAGCGCCAGTTTGAGCGTTATCCCTTTGAATTATCCGGGGGCATGCGTCAACGCGCAATGATGGCCGTGGCCTTGGCGGCCGAGCCCGCCCTTCTGATTGCAGATGAGCCGACCACGGCGCTCGACACGACTGTGCAGCTCCAGGTGCTGTCCGTGCTCCAAGAAGCTTGTCGCCGTCGGCAGATGACGGTGATTATGGTCACTCACGATCTAGGCGTGGCGACCAATGTGTGTGATCGGGTGGTGGTCATGTATGGCGGCCAAGTCATGGAAAATGCAGAGATTGATACCTTCATTCAGGCTTCCGTCCATCCGTACACGCAAGGGCTGAAAGGATCGATGATCCCCTTGAATGGGACCCATGCGCCCATCCAAGCGATTGAAGGCTCGGCCGATATCTTTCACCAGGTGCCCCGGGGGTGCCCCTTTGTGGCTCGCTGCCCGGTTGCGTTCGAGCGCTGTCATACCGAACGCCCCCGATTAGTGTCCTTGGCGGACGGGCATGAGGCCGCTTGTCATCGCGTGGAGGAGGCGACAGCTCATGTCGGATAACGCCTTGTTAGCCATCGATCAAGTGACCAAGACCTTTCCCTGGGGGAAGCATCGCATCGAGGCGGTACGCCGCGTGTCGTTGTCCATTGGCACCGCCGAGACCTTAGGTTTGGTCGGAGAGAGTGGTTCCGGCAAGTCGACCTTGGGCCGGTTGGCCATCGGCTTGCTCGCGCCGGATCGTGGCACGGTTACCGTCTCTGGAGTGAATTTGGGTGCCGTGGCTCCTCGCACCCTGCGGACTATGCGCCAGACGTTGCAAATCGTCTTTCAAGATCCCGGAGCCGCGTTGAACGCGCGGGTGAGTGTGGCTGCCAACATCCTGGAGCCCTTGGTGGTGCACAATATCGGCACCCGAGATGAACGCTTGCGCCGCGTGGGGCGACTCTTGGAACGGGTGGGATTGACGACGGCCCATGGGCCGGCCATGCCGGATGAACTCTCGGGTGGCCAATTGCAACGGGTGATGATTGCCCGTGCCTTGGCTCTCGGGCCTAAGCTCTTGGTCTGCGACGAGATCTTATCCGCCCTGGATCTGTCCGTGCAAGCGCAGGTATTAAGCTTGCTGGATGACCTTAGGACTACGGAGGATCTGGCCTATCTCTTTATCTCGCACAATTTGTCGGCGGTGGCGTACTTGAGTGATCGCATCGGCGTGAT
Source organism: Clostridiales bacterium (assembly GCA_027365485.1). Taxonomy (GTDB): domain Bacteria; phylum Bacillota; class Sulfobacillia; order Sulfobacillales; family Sulfobacillaceae; genus JAMCVM01. The sequence continues at coordinate 25,661 of DAHXNH010000104.1, read as the reverse complement.
GTATTTAGGCGAGCTGGTGGAATGGGCCCCCACCGCGGCCCTGGTGGCCGCACCCAAACATCCCTATACCCAGGCCTTGTTTCAGTCGATCTTGGAGGTGCCGGTCTCCAAAGCGGCGCGCAAGTCTTTAACCGGGATCCCTGGCGAAGTGCCCTCGGCGATTGATCGGCCATCGGGATGTGCCTTTCATACCCGCTGTCCGTTGGCAATGGATATTTGTCGACAAGAAGCTCCGCCGTGGCTTACGGTCGGGGATCAACATCAGGCCGCTTGCCATGCCCTGGCAGCGGTCGAGGAGGGATGAGCGATGAAGTGGTACGTATATCTCGGCTACCGGCTGTTGGGGATGGCGCTGGTGTTGGTTGCGGTAGTGGCTGTGGCCGCACTCATCGTCTTTTACAGCAGTCTTGAGGGGCCACACTATCCGGGCGCGCCGGTGCCGCCCCATGGCATTTTGGCCTTGGCCCGCTATATTGGCCAGGCAGAGCGTGACATTCCCCTGGACTTTAATTATCCCAACGGCGTGTTCCAGACCGCGGTTACGAGTTCGCTCATCCTCATCTTTGGTTCGATCTTTCTGGCCGCGTTGGTGGCGGTTCCACTTGGGACCTATGCCGCGATTCACAATCGCCATTGGTTGCGCCATGTCGGCACCGTGGGGACCTTGACCGCGCAGGGCATTCCGCCCTACGTGATGGCAGTGGGCTTGTTGTTCTTTTTCGCCACCCTCTGGCACTGGTTCCCGATTAGCGGGTGGAATTCACCGGCCAGTGTGGTCTTGCCGACCGTGGCGTTGGCGGCGGGCAATGTGGGCTATATGGCCAAATTTATGCAGGCAGGGATGACCGAGGTGCTCCAACAGCACTATATCGTGCATGCTCGGGCGCGCGGGCTACCCGAATGGGCGGTGTTGCTTCGCCATGCGTTGCGACCCTCGGTGGTGGCCACGGTCACGTTCTTCGGACCGCAGGCGGCGATGTTGGTCAACAATATGCTGGTCATCGAGTTGATTTTTCAAATTCCTGGGCTGACCACTATGCTCGGTGGGGGATTGTCGGGCGGGGTGGGGACGCCCTATGGGCAAAGCAACACCGAATTGGCGTTCTTTCTCTTGGCGCTGATGGTGTTAATCTTGAATCTGATCATTGATCTCAGTTACCGTTATCTCAACCCGATGACCGCTCGCCAGGCCTAGCACGCGGATCTAGGCCTAGGTCAGGGCAGAGGAAGCAAGTGAGATTGCGGCCTTGTCCGAGGGCTCCCCTGCATTGACAGATGGGGGGCCCTCCTTTATACTTTTTTGGATATTTGTCCCTCGTATGGATTGGCCAAGCAAGACCCTGTTGACACCGTGTGATGTTAAGCGCTGGACGCTCCCCGGGGAACTGAGGGAAGCGACTTTTGTTGGTCGGGGGTGACCCAAGTGGGCAAAGATTTTAAGTTTACTTCAGAGTCGGTGACCCGAGGTCATCCAGATAAAGTGGCGGATCAAATTTCAGACGCGATTCTCGACAGCATTTTAAGCCAAGACGCGTCCGCCCGAGTGGCGGCAGAGACGGTAGTGACCACGGGCTTAGCCTTGGTGGTGGGAGAAATTACGACGGGTTGTTATGTAGATATTGCGCGCACGGTGCGCGAAACGATCCGCGACATTGGCTATACCCGAGCAAAGATGGGTTTTGATGCCGATACCGTTGCGGTCATCACATCGATTGACGAACAGTCTGCGGACATTGCCCAGGGAGTCGATGAGGCGTTCGAGCGTCGAGCGGGCGACGAAGAAGAACTGGATCGGATCGGGGCAGGCGACCAAGGCATGGTCTTTGGCTTTGCCTGCAATGAAACCCCAGAGTTGATGCCGCTACCGATTAGTTTAGCGCACGGGCTGGCTCGATCGTTAGATGGGGCTCGCCAACAGGAACTCCTACCGTTTTTGTGGCCCGACGGCAAGACCCAGGTGACCGTGCAGTATCGCGATGGACGCCCTGAGGCGGTAGAAACCGTGTTGATCTCTACACAGCATCGTCCCGAGGCCGACATCGACGAGATTACTCACGGTCTGATGGACACGATTATTAAACCCACCCTGGGAGCGTGGTGGCACCCTAAAATTCGGGTGCTGATTAATCCCACCGGGCGGTTTGTGATTGGAGGACCGCGAGGAGACTCGGGGCTGACCGGTCGAAAAATTATTGTGGATACCTACGGCGGGTATGCCCGCCATGGTGGAGGGGCGTTTTCAGGCAAAGATCCGACCAAAGTGGATCGATCGGCTTCTTATGCAGCCCGGTGGGTGGCAAAAAACTTAGTCGCTGCGGGGTTGGCTGACCGCGCTGAGATTCAAATTGCGTATGCTATCGGCGTGGCTCGCCCGCTCTCGATTATGGTCGATAGCTTCGGTACCGGAAAAATTTCGGACGCCGAGTTGGCGCGCCTGGTAGATCGGGTGTTCGACCTTCGCCCTTTGGCCATTATTCGGGCGCTGGATCTGGCCCGGCCGATTTACTTGAAGACCGCTGCTTATGGACACTTTGGCCGGACGGACGTTGACCTGCCGTGGGAGCAAACCGACCGGGTGGACATCCTGAAAGCCTTGGCAGGCGCCTCCTAACTCGATGATGAGGGAGCGCTGGGGGCACCACGAAGAGACCGAAGGGAGCCAAGCCTTCGGTCTCCCTATGGGGTTGAGACCGTGGGTCCGGGCCTTGGAGATTCCTCCGTGTTGTTCGACGCTTCATTCTCGATTGGGATGGGCTATCCCCATCGAAAATCGTTGATTTTCTTGTTATCAACAGACTTATCCCCATTATCCACAGATGAGAACGAAAAATATCCTTGTAAAAAGCGCGGATTATGTTTGACTTTTTAGACGGTGGATGCTATATTGTCAAAGGTAATCCCAGAAGTTGGGGTGCTTTACGAAGGGGGATATATTTAAGCATGACCGGAAGAGTCAAGTGGTTTAGTGCGGAAAAGGGTTACGGCTTTTTGGAGCGAGAAGACGGCGGTGATGTCTTTGTGCACTACAGCGCCATAAATGGCGAAGGTTTCCGTACGCTCAACGAGGGCGAGCGTGTCGAATTTGATGTGGTTGAGGGAGACCGCGGTCCGCAAGCCGCCAATGTAGTCCGACTCTAATTCGCACCAACCATCCGACATTCAAGAGAACCGGTTTTCCGGTTCTCTTTGTGTTTTGCGTGGATAGCATTCGAAGCGTCATGGCACCGGTGCTATACTAGAACGGTAAAGATAGCGTGGACAATGATTCCAAGGGAGCGATCCAGCGATGGACATAGTGGTACGCGGTAAGAACTTAGAGGTCACGTCGGCACTTCGAGATCACGTCACCCGCAAATTGTCTAAGTTGAATAAGTTCCTGGATCACCAAAATGCCGTCGCTACGGCCGTGCTAAGTATTGAGAAAGATCGTCAGATCATTGAGGTCACCATTCCTCTCGAAGGCGGCATGCTGCTGCGGGGGGAAGAATCGACGCAGGACATGTACGGATCCATTGATCGGGTGACAGACAAATTGGAGCACCAGTTTACGAAGTTTAAGACCCGAATGCACCGATACCACGGGGGCCATGGGAATCCGCCGCCAGCAGTCGAGTTGGCTGAAGAGGTCTCGGCCGCGGATTTGGTTAGGAAAAAGACCTTTCCGCGAAAGCCGATGAGTTTGGACGAGGCTTTGATGCAAATGGACCTTTTAGGACACGATTTTTTTGTGTTTGCCAATGGCGAGACCGACAGCACCAATGTCCTGTATCGGCGTCGGGATGGCAGCTACGGGTTGTTGGAACCGAGGTAAGCGGGCTTCTTCTGGCCACGCAACCCTTATACCCATAGGCTTTTTAAGAGCTCTCAGGTGGACGGCACGTCACCGAGGGTTCTTTCTTTTTACGCCTTGTCTAGAGGTAATATGTCTTACGAGAATAGGGTCGAAAAAAGTTAAGGTTTTGAAGAAGGAGATTGGTGCATTTCGTCGAAAGTGGTCTTCAGAATCTGTATTAGTAAAATTTCAAAGAAGCGGGTGTATCTGGTGCCGTCGTTCCAGGAATATGAGCGCATGGTCTTACGAATGCCTGGTGTGATGTCGGCTCAGGTATACCAAGAAGAAGAGCAAGAACCGCGTGTGCATGTGGTGGCGCAAGCCATTTCTACCCCGCGGCAGATGGTTCGTCAAGTGGTTTCTTTATTGAGGAACATGGGATGGACCGAGGTCACTCCGGAAATGGTCACTATCGTGCAAATTGCCCCCGTCGACGATGGGAACCAGGGCGGTCATCGTCTGAAGATTTTCGGCTATTCGCTGGTGCGAGCGGGCAATGCCTTGGAAGGCAAGTGCCGCCTGGGCAGAGGGACGGTGGTGTTCGAAGGGCGAGAGGTGGGAGGCATCGCCACCGACGTCTTGGCTGAAGCGACTGTGGCCGCGGTCAATCGAGCGCTGGGAGGCCCAATCTTAGCTTTCTTGGACGCTGCGGTTATTACTCAGTCAGAACGCCTGGTGGTCGTGGCAATGATTCGATTTGGCAAGAATGAGTTGATGACGGGTAGTGCCATTGTTCACAGCGTGTTGGAGGAGACCGTTGTGCGGGCGACCTTAGATGCCGTGAATCGGCGGGTGGTTCTTTACACCGGAGGAAAGCCTGACTAATTCCCAAAGATTCGGCCGGTTCCATGGATCCTGAGCGAAAACAGGCGGCGCGTTCGAGCGAAAGGCGCCGTGGGCAAATACGAGTGGAGTATTTGCCGAAATGAAGGATCTGGTGCGTCGTATATTGAGCCTAATTGTGTTAGGATCAGGCACTCAGTTCGAGTAATCGCCATGGAGTCCGACCGAATAACTACTATATAGATCAGAGATGGCACCGGAGAAAGGATCGTGGAGGCATGTATCCGAGGCGTTTAATAATCTATATGACTTTAGTTGAGTTGGTTGCCTTGGTACTACTTGTTCGTAGTCTTGGGTTGGGCGTTTCATGGGTACATGGGGATCTATTCCTTTTCTTAGGCGCGGTATTTATTGCGGCTTTTTTCCCGGTCGTGTTGCCAAGAGGCAACGGGACCATTGGGGTTGAAATACCGGTACTGGTAGCTTCGGCTATCGTTCTTGGGCCAACGGCAGGGTTGTGGATAGGGATTATCGGGACGTTGAATCGCCGCCAACTTACAGGGCAGGTTAAGTGGCCGTCGGTACTGTTCAATCGAGCTCAGATGGGGTTGGCAGGCTGGAGCGCCGGTGCCGCTTTTTATTGGCTGGGCGGTAACGTGCGAAGCTTACATGCCGCAATCATTTTACCCGTTGTAGTGGCGTGTGTAATAGCCTATGTAGGCAACTTGGTTTTGGTAGTTGCTGCTATCGCACTTCGTCAGCACGAGAATATATATAAAGTGTGGCATAGGTATTATTCTTGGATGGGCATAAGTTACTTCGTCATGATGCCTTTGGTCTTTTTGATGGTGGTGGTGTATCGGATTGGTGGGCCCTGGCCCGAATTCATTTTCTTGGTGCCCTTGGCCTTATCGCGCTGGATCTATGTGTTGTTGCTGCGCATTAGGCGCATGTATGCGCTGAGCGTGCAAGCGATGTTGACGAGTCTTCAGGCGAAAGATGAATATACCTATGGACATTCGATGCGCGTCGGGCATTACGCAAAACTGTTGGCCCGGCATATGGGACTTTCGGAAGAGCGAGCGGAGCTCATTGAACAGGCAGGGCGTCTTCATGATATTGGCAAGGTCGGTATGCCCGATGATATTTTGAAAAAGCCATCGGGGCTTCAAATTGAGGAAATTTTAGTCATGCAACGGCACCCTACGCTTGGCGGCGAAATCTTGGAGACCTTAGAACTCTTAGGCTGCGTGCGAAACGGCGCAGTCTATCACCATGAACGCTTTGATGGCTCGGGATATCCTTTTCGTCTCAAGGGCGAGGAAATTCCCCTGGAAACGCGAATTATTTCCGTGGTCGACACCTATGATGCGATGACCTCCACGCGCCCGTATCGCGCCGCCCTGGCTCATCAAATTGCGGTCCGAGAAATCTCTCTCGGCGCTGGGACTCAGTTCGATCCAGCGATCGTCGACGCCTTTTTGGATCTGGCCAAAACCACCAACTTAGCGCTGGCGGAAGGCTCAAAGTTTGATAGCCGTGAGAGCCCTCCGCCCCCTGGAACGTTTCATCCCGGTTGAAGCCTGCCCCCGGGCATGTTAAAATTTCTAATACAGGTGGAGCAGGAGGGACCGATCCCGGTTCCTTTTTCGTTATGATATGGGAGGCGGCCTTAGGTGCTGAAAATGTTGGCCGGATGGGTGAATCGGTTTAGTGAGCGGGAGGTACGGCGCTACCGCGGTGTGGTAGTGGAGATCAATCGGTTGGAACCTGAGATGCAGACGCTTAGCGATGAGGCCCTTCAGGCGAAAACTGGTGAGTTTAGAGCTCGGCTGGCCCAGGGCGAAAGCATTGATGATTTGCTGCCCGAGGCCTTTGCAGTGGTGCGGGAAGCTTCAAAACGCGTGTTGGGCATGCGCCATTTTGATGTGCAGTTGATCGGCGGCATGGCGTTGCACGATAAGCGGATCGCGGAAATGCGCACCGGTGAAGGTAAGACCTTGGTGGCGACGCTGGCGGCCTACTTAAACGCGTTGCTCGAGCGTGGTGTGCATGTGGTGACCGTCAATGATTATCTAGCCCGCCGCGACTCGTCGTGGATGGGCCAGTTGTACGAATTTTTAGGGCTAACCGTTGGCTTGATTCAACATGATTTGGAACCGGAGGATCGACGTAAGGCGTATGCCGCTGACATCACCTACGGGACGAACAACGAGTTTGGTTTTGATTATTTGCGTGACAATATGGTCATGACGACGGATGAAATGGTGCAGCGGGGCCTTTACTTTGCCATCGTTGACGAGGTGGACTCGATCCTCGTCGATGAAGCGCGAACGCCTTTAATCATCTCCGGGCAGGCGGATCGGCCTACGGAGCTTTATTACACCTTTGCCCGCATCGCCAACAATCTTAAAAATGAAGTGGACTACAGCGTCGACGAGAAAATGAAGGCAGTGAGTCCAACGGAGCGCGGAGTGGCCAAGGTCGAGCGCATGTTGGGAGTGCCTAACCTCTACGATGATGCCCATATAGATTTGTCTCACTATTTGAACCAGGCATTGAAGGCGACGGCCTTGATGAAACGTGATCGCGACTATGTGGTCAAGGACGGCGAGGTTATCATTGTCGATGAGTTTACCGGACGACTGATGTTTGGCCGTCGCTATTCGGACGGACTGCATCAAGCGATTGAAGCTAAAGAAGGAGTGACCATCGCTGACGAGACCCAGACGTTGGCGACGATTACGTTTCAGAACTACTTTCGCATGTACGAAAAACTATCAGGGATGACGGGGACTGCGGTGACTGAAGAAGAAGAGTTTCGAAAGATCTATGGACTCGACGTGATCGTCATTCCCACCAACCAGCCCATGATTCGAAAAGACTACCCGGATGTGGTTTATAAGACGGAGGCGGCGAAGTTTCGGGCCGTGGTGCGCGAAATCGAAGAGTTGTACAAGAGCCGGCGGCCGGTGCTGGTGGGCACGGTGTCTATTGAGAAGTCGGAACGGATTAGCGAGTTGTTGAAACAAGGGGACGTGCCTCACAATGTGTTGAATGCCAAGTATCACGAACAAGAGGCGGAGATTATCTCCCATGCTGGCGAGCCCGGAACGGTCACCATCGCCACCAACATGGCTGGGCGAGGTACTGACATTGTGCTCGGCGAAGGGGTAGTGGAGATGGGTGGACTGCACATCATCGGTACCGAACGCCACGAGTCTCGACGGATCGACAACCAGTTGCGAGGCCGTGCGGGCCGCCAAGGCGACCCAGGCTCTTCGCGCTTTTACCTCTCGTTAGAGGATGACTTCCTGCGACTCTTTGCGGCCAACACTTTAGCCTCCTTAATGGACCGATTGGGTGTGGATGAGGACGAGCCCATCGAGTCCCCGGTCTTAAGCCGGGCGATTGAGTCCGCGCAAAAAAAGGTGGAAGGGCGCAACTTTGACGCGCGAAAGCAAGTTCTTCAGTATGATGACGTGATGAACTTGCAGCGCGAGGTGATTTACAAGCAACGGCGTGAGATTTTGACCAAAGAATCTTTGCGCGACGATGTCATGCATCTTTTGCAAGGAGAAATCGAAGCGGTGGTTTCGGCGCACTGTCCCGCCAATTTACACCCAGATGAGTGGGACCTGCAACCCTTATTAGAGATGTTGGAAGACATCTACCTGCCGCGTGGCAGTGTTAGTCTGGATGACATGGATGGCAAGACGCGCGAGGAATTAATCGAGGACTTTTTAGACCGCGGTGAATTGGCCTATGAGGCCAAGGAGCAAGAATTGGGCCAGGAGGCCATGCGGGAACTGGAACGGATGGTCTTGCTGAGAGTGCTGGATTCTAAGTGGATGGAACACTTGGATGCGATGGATGCGCTGCGCGAAGGGGTCGGGCTTCGAGCCTATGGTCAGCGCGATCCTTTGGTGGAATATAAGCGCGAAGGCTACAATATGTACGAAGAGATGAAAGTCGGCCTGCGCGAAGAGGTGGTACGGATTTTGTTCCACGTTGAAATGGCGTCGGAAGAGTCGTTGGGCGAGGCTCAGCCAGTGGCTAAGGTGGTTGACAGCACGCCTGAAGCTGACAGTGTTCCGGGAGGGGAGCGACCGTTTCAGGTCATTCAGGGAGGGCGTCCGAGCCATGCGCCCGGCGCGAACGATCCCTGTTGGTGTGGAAGTGGTGAGAAGTATCGAAACTGTCACGGGACGTCCGAGGTCCTCGAATAACCCCAGGAAGACAGCCTGGACACGATGGAGATAAAGGGGACCGACGCGGCATGGTACAAGATGAGGTTGAAGAGTTAAGGCAAGAACTGGAGACGGTCATTGATCGAGTTAGGGGGTCTCTTTGACCACGACCGGCGCTTACAAGAAGTGGCACGGTTAGAGAGCTCGATGGCCGAACCCGACTTTTGGGAACGGCCTGAACAGGCCCGGCGAATGACCAAGCAGTTAGGGGTGTTGCGGGGGCCGCTCGACAATTATACGCGACTGAAGCACCATTTGGACGAATGGACGGATTTGTGGGATCTCTTGAGGTCCGACCCCGATGATGAATTGATCCGTGGACTCTTAAAAGAAGGGTCCGAACTGATGGCAGAATTACGCCAACTGGAACTGACGCTGATTTTAACTGGCCCCTATGATGGCGAAGATGCCATTTTGACCTTGCATGCGGGGGCGGGTGGAACCGAGGCCCAAGATTGGGTGGAAATGCTGTTGCGCATGTACTTGCGTTGGGCAGAACGGCGAGGGTTCAGTACCCGAATATTAGACCAACTGCCTGGCGAGGAGGCGGGGCTCAAGAGTGTGAGCATTGAGGTGCAAGGCACCAATGTGTTTGGCTTCTTGCGTCCCGAGCGGGGGATTCATCGGCTGGTGCGAATTTCACCGTTTGATGCGTCCGGTCGGCGGCATACTTCGTTTGCTTCGGTGGAAGTGATCCCGGATTTAGAAATGGACGAGACCATCGACATTCGCCCGGAGGACTTGCGAGTGGACACCTTTCGGGCGTCGGGGGCTGGCGGTCAACACATTAACAAGACCGATTCTGCCGTGCGCATTACCCATCTGCCCTCGGGGGTGGTGGTGAGTTGTCAGTCGGAACGTTCTCAGCGGTCGAATCGTGAGACGGCGATGAAGCTCCTATTGGGGAAGTTGGCGGAGCTCAAGGAGCGGGAGTGGGAAGCGAAAATGGCCGAGGTGCGAGGCGTGCAGGCAGATATCGGTTGGGGTTCGCAAATTCGGTCGTATGTTTTTCAGCCCTATACGACCGTCCGCGATCATCGTACCCGGTATCAGACAGGCAACGTTACTCAGGTCATGGATGGCGACCTAGATGGGTTCATCGAGTCTTACCTGCAAGCTCAGGCCAGAGGCAGTTTAAGCTTCGATTCTGAGGATTTGTGAACCGGCTGTTGGGCTGGTTGATTGTGTTCGTGGTGATGGTATTTGGATTGCAGTGGTTGGTACCGGGGTGGATTGGAGGGGCCTCCGCGGATTGGTTGGGCAAAGCGCTGAAAGGGCCCCGACCGACCGTCGAAGTCAGTGCGATTCCATTTTGGGAACTGGCGTCAGGTAAATTTCAATGGGTCGTCATTCGAGGCCACGATGCGAGCTTAAGCGGCGTCGTGGTGAAATCGTTTGGCCTCGATTGGCGAGACGGGCAAATAGGCTTAGGGCACCACGGCCAGCCGGTACGGGTCATCCGAGTCGGCCATCTCAAAGGCCAAGTGAACATTTCGGCTCAGGAGATTGCGCGACTGTTAGACGAGCGTGCGATTTTGCAACACAGCACGGTAAGCTTAGAGCCTGGAGCAATGACTATTGCTGGGGTTTTAGCGTTGGATGGACGGCGTGTTCACTTGACGGTTCGGGGACCGTTGGCGATAGCGGATGAGGGGGGGAGCGTCACATTTCGTCCTCAAGAGTTGAATCAGGCCAACTTGCCCTTGCCCGCGACCATTACCGTACTGAAAGTGTCTCAACTCAAGCTGCCGGTCCGCTTGGCATTGACCAGGCTCCAGATCTCCCATAACGGGCTGTCTTTGTCCTTTCAGAATCGCTAGTTCGGCAATTTGGTGGTGGTCGAGGGAAGACGAGATCGGATCCAAAGATGGGCATCGGTGGGCGGAGGAGGAAGGTCAAAGCCGTAGACCACAATCGGCGAGCGACCACGGGCAAAATGGGCAGATGGGTTAAGAGGAATGCAATCGATTATCTCATCATCATCGTTGGCACCGCGATGACGGCAACGGCGGTCAATGCCTTTTATGTCCCCAATCAAATCTCAGACGGTGGAGTTTCCGGTCTCGGCATCATCTTGCTTTATGTGCTGCATGTGCCGGTGTGGCTTACCTTAATTGCCTTGAACTTGCCTCTATTATGGCTGTCGCATCGCTTGTGGGGGGGCAGGGTGAGTACGCGAACCGTCTTTGGGACGGTCATGTTGTCCCTGTGGGTGGCTCTCTTGCATTGGCATCCGTTTACCCACAACATCCTGTTGGCGACGGTCTACGGGGGGGTATTGTCCGGGGTCGGCTTAGGCTTGGTGTTTCGCTCCAAAGGGACGACGGGCGGCACGGACGTCGTGGCTCGGTTCCTGACCCATGTGCTGCCCGTCAGTATGGGTCAAGGCATGCTGTTTATGGACGTATTTGTGATTGCCGGTTTTGGTGTCGCCTTCAACCCGACCCATGCCATGTACTCGTTGATTGCGTTGTTTATCTCTAGCCGAGCCATTGATTTAGTCCAAGAGGGCATCGAGTATGCGCGAGCCTTTACGATTATTACCCAACACGCGGATGAACTTAGCCATCGCATTTTGCAAGAGATGGGCCGGGGGGTTACTCATACCCGAGGGGAAGGGGCCTATACGGGTGAGTCCCGCGACATCCTGTTTGTCGTTGTCGGACGGGCCGAGGTGACGCGGCTGAAATCATTAATCTATGGCATCGATCCGGATGCCTTTGTGGTCGTAGGCAATGTCCACGAGGTGGTGGGCGAAGGCTTTCGAAAACCTCCGGTGGAGGAATAGGTTAGGTGGCTTCGGGGCGGGCTCTCGGCGGTGGACCATGCGGCCGGGCTTGAGATTGAAGCTGGTCACGCCTCGGATGGCACGCACCTAGGCTGATGGCGGTGGCGATGGTGGATGGATACCGAATTGAAACTCAGTGCTGTCATTGCGTCGTTCAAGGCTCGCGGATGACTATTGAGGGATGTCGGTCATGGCCTTCATAGGGTATTCGCATCCAGTAGCCGTAGGACCCCTGGCTCCGAGTTGTGGCATAATAGGGGATGGTCAAGCGCTTGGAAAATGGGGTATAGTGCTCCTACATCCAGAGAATCGAACTGCTTAGTGCTGGAGGGTGAAGGCGGGCGAATCTGCTTGGAAGCGGCGAGGATAATCGGAGCGGTGGAAAATTTGGTGACAGGTCAGGTCTCTTTATTGACGAAGCGGTTTTGGCACTGTGCAGTGAGCCCTGCCCATCAGAGCATCGCCGTGGCAAGCTATCTAAAGGCTGCTCAACAAGCTGGGGTGCGAATCTATGATGGCTGTGATTCGCAGACGGAAATTCGAGTGCAGCGCATCGCCAAATGGCTCAATGTGCCCTTGCAGCGACCCGGCTACGAGCGTGACGGACAGGTCTTAATTTCTACGGAGACAGCGTGGTGGTGGATTGGAACCCATAACCCTGCCGACTCGCCGCGTTGCTCGACCGTCTGGACCAGTATGCTCCATCCTCGGATGTCCCTCTGCTTATTTCTGGCAGAAGGTCCAGACTTGATGGCGGCTCCCAGCGGGCATGTGCCCTATATCACCGGCAAATCACTCTAAAGCCGGGCTGGTTTCGGATGTGCGAAGTGGGTATCGGTCCTTTGATTCACCCTTTCGGGCTTGAGGACTTTGACCTCTGTCCCCTGCACAGTAAATCTTCCGCCCATTCTCTGTCATCTTGCCAAGACTCGCCGGATTGCTGCTTGGCCCGGGAACGGGCCCGGAGGAAGGTCCCTTTCATCTGCTGATCGGCCGCTCCATGATCCGCCCGCCTGATGAGGGCGAGCCCGGAGCCAGTGGCCTGAATGACCTCAGCCCACGCTTGGTGGTTGGACGCGTAGAAAACCCAACTGTAAAGCAACTGAAGTTGGTCGTCAATTGCGCCCGCCAACTCTTCGATGACGCGCGTTGATTGTTGCCAACGGTGTCGAGCGGCGTCCAAAGAGGGACTGGATAAGACTGCTACTTGTTCTTCGGCGCGGCGAGCCGCGTATTGCATATCAGTCCAATGATAGGTTTGCGCGAGGATGGCGGCCCGAACGCGCGCGTCTTCGGCTTGCTGGTGCCTCCCCGAAAAGCCCAGCGCTAAAGAGAGACCGATCAATGCCCACCCAGAAAGATTGGCATCGCCGAGAACCAACGCGTCGCGATAGGCGCGCTGAAAGATTCGCATTGCTTTGGGATATTGATGTGCGTCCGCATAGGTTTGTCCCAAGCGTAAAAACACCTTCGCTGATCGCGAACTATTACGAGAAATCCCTGCCAGAAATTGACGATAGAGGGCAATGGCCGCCGACAATTCTCCGATATTTCGCAGACGTTCGCCGAACACGATCACGGCCTCGTGTTCGACGGGGCTAAAGCGGTTCGGATGAGCCACTGCCCAGCCGGCATAGGTCGTGGCGGCAACCGGGTGGCCTAGTTGACTATGCAATTCCGCCAACAGCTCTGCGGCTGATCGCTCAACGTCGCTGAGTTGGAGGCGACGGGCTCGAATCAGAGCCCGTTGAGCCCTCCGTAACGCGACATGGGGAGATCGCTGCCGCGACGCACGCGCGAGCTTGAGGTCGTCGAGCACGGAGGCTTCGGCCTTAGGCCACATTAATAAATCCTGGCGCCGGACCGAAAGCATCGAGGCGACCCTATCTATCAAGTGTTCTGAAGGGTTTTCGATTTGACCGCGTTCCAACGCGCTGATGGTGCTTCGTGCCACCTGGCCGGCCACGACCAAATCGATTTGTCTTAGCCCTTGTTTAAGACGTCGTTCGCGAATCGAATCGGCGAGCTTTTGTCGTTCTAAGGGTTCCATTTTTGCTTCTGCCACCCTTCTAACGATTAGAGGCTAATCCTCGACTGTCATCAATTCGAGGGGCCTTGCTTAAAATCCTCTGCTACGGACGGAATGTCACATGCTATTGGGCTAGATGGTAGACAGACGAAGGCGTTTTTGGCAAAATATCCAACCATGGACCCACTGCGACTGACTCAATTGCGAACCGAATTGTCGGAAAAGAAAACTCAATTGGAAGCCTTGGTAAGCCAAGGGTTGGCACCGACCGAGGCTCGAGTCGTTATCCTATCGAGGGCGCTGGATCTTCTTATCGTCTGCATCCAAGAACACTTAGCGGCAGGGACCGAGGATTCAGAATCAAAGGATTAAGCCAGTGTTTTTGGGCGGAGCCACGGAAGACCATCCTTCACAGATAGGACGGCCTTGGCTTTTTTACGCCACTGAACCAGGGCAAGCTCTGGCACCAGTCCTCGTTGCCTAGGCTTTAAAGAAGATTCGGTAAGTTCAGCCTGTTGGTTGCGGGTAGGGGTTCTTACCCGGACGCGACCTGATCTCGCCCCCTCCCGACCCCAACCCCAACCCAATTTTGTCTGTTGGTGGGTTATGGCATCGCGCATGGAGAATAAGGTCGTCGAAGGCCTTGGTATAGATTATGGACCATCGCTCCGTTTCTGTCGATGGAAAATTGGCTTAATTAGAAATGTTGGCTGAATGGAGATGCGGACGAGGCAGTGCTTTGAAGCCAAAATGGGAAAGCGCTTCGACGCCTCTTGGTTGTGATTCACGCCAAAATCTGGCAATTCGATGCAGTTGAGAACGGTTGGGGCAATCGGATTCTGGTCGAGCGCGGACGATCGGGATCATTGCGTCAGGCCACCAGCGCTCCAATGCATGCAGCGCTGGTGGAGCGGAGGACTAGCAGGCAAGATCAAGACGACCCAGGGAACCCGCGACTGGTCGCGAGTTCCCTGGGTTTTATGATGATTGGAGAGGAACGCTTCGCAACCAGCGTGGTAGATATCGTGCTAATTGTTCCATCACTTTGGCTAGTTGGTCAAAAGGGGCTCCATCGCTGAGGATGGTAGCGACATAGACCCGTCCATCGGAGCGGTAGACGATACCGGTGTCGTGTCGGGCCTGATCTAACGAGCCCGTTTTATGGGCGACCGTAATCGCTCCCGGCTCTCCGATATAGTGCCCCGACCGAGTCTTGTCGATGATACTGACCGGGCCTTGACATCGTCGCAAGAGTTCGACCATGTGCTGAGAAGCCAACTGCGAGACACATTGTCCACAGGCGAGTTTCTCCATCACCAAACTAAGATCAAACGCCGTGGTGTGGTTATAGGTGTCGGGCCGATCGGCCGGAAGTCGCTGCAAGCGACGCACCAACTCGGTATTTTTCATGCCTAAACGCGCGATCATTTGATTAATCGCGTCGGGCCCGAGATAATCGATGAGGAGGTTGGTCGCGGTGTTGTCGGAAACGGTAATCATGAGCGTGGTTAAATCGCGAATGCAAAACTTGGAACCGGGGGTGAGGTCTTGGAGCACACCTGAACCCCCAACTTGGTCCTCTCGGTGCATGACGACCAAGTCGTCTAAACAAGCATGCTCCTCTTCCACGCGGCGATAGACTTCTGCCATAATCGGAACTTTGATGGTGCTGGCCGAGGGGAAAATGTCGTGGGGATGATAGGCGAGAATGGCACCGCTTTCGAGTTCTTTAGCGTAGATGCCATAACGGCCAGGAGCCTTTTCCAATAGAGTTTCTAAGGTCACGAGACCCCTCCTTGCGAACGATATATCGGTATCATAGCACGTGGTGTGGGAAACGAATCGCCTGACAGCGAGTGGAGGAGAAATCAAATGGCGGTTATCGTGGTCGGTAGCATCAACCTAGACTTAATTGCCCAGATCGATCGGATTCCTGGACCGGGCGAGACGCGGTTGGCCCATCACTTAGCGATTAGTCCGGGGGGCAAAGGCGCCAATCAAGCCTTGGCGGCTCGTCGCATGGGGGCCTCGACGACATTCTTGGGTACGGTCGGGAAAGATGCGTTTTCCCGCCAGGCCAGCGCCCTCTTGCGTCAAGAGGGCGTGGATCTTACCTATCTTGACAGTCATCCGGATTTAGTCACAGGGTTGGCTATGATTGGGGTGGATCAGGATGGACAAAATGCGATTACGGTGGCAGATGGGGCCAATCGAGCGACCCAAGAAACTGCGCTGACCCATTTGGATCGACTGGTTAAAGCGGACGACTGGTTAGTCATACAAAATGAGATTCCCCTGGCGACTTCGGACCGAGCCCGCTGGATCGCGCATCAACATGGAGCTAAGGTGATCTGGGATCCGGCGCCAGCTCTGGTTGATCCGCCTCGAGGACTGTGGTCTTCCGACATCGTGATTCCGAATCAGGGCGAAGCGGAAGCGATCTTGAAGGAGCCAGTCACGGATGTTCGTGCCGCCAAGGCGGCCGCTCGTCACCTGATGGATAGAGGCGCGGGCGCGGGCATTGTGAAGTTGGGAGGCGAAGGGGTGGTCTGGGCCACGCCGCATGGGGTATTTTACCTTCCTGCAGTTTCGGTGAGTGTCGTCGATACGGTAGGCGCCGGCGACGTCTTTGCCGGCGCCTTGGCGGCCCGCCTAGACCGTGGGGACCCACTGGCAGATGCTGTTTTTTGGGCGAATTTGGCCGCCGGGCTGTCCACCACCCAATCCGGAGCGCAACCATCCTTTCCCCATTGGGAAAGTGTGCGCCAATACGCCTACCAACAAGGACAAAAAGAGAAGGAGCGATGAGATATGCGGTGGTATCTGGATATGGACCCGGGAATTGATGATGCGGTAGCCTTGGCTGTGGCTTTAAACCGCGGCGATGTGGCTGGGATTACGACGGTGGCGGGCAACGTGGATGGCGAGAAGACGTTTCGAAATGCTGGACGCCTGTTGAAGGTGTTTGGGCGGCCTGAGGTGCCAGTGGTTCCAGGGGCTCGACGTCCGCTGTTTTTGGCAGTGCCTACGTATGCTGAGCACGTTCATGGTCGGAGTGGACTCGATGGATATCCCTTAGCCGAAGAGGGCCTGCAAGCCGCATCGGACCTGCCTGCTTGGCAGTGGATGGCAGAGTGTTTGCGCAATGAAGACCAGCCTGTCGACTGGGTGGCCACGGGGCCTTTGACCAACGTGGCTAGGTTTTTAGCCGCCTATGACGACGATCGCTATCGAGCGCGAGTGCGAACCATCACCGTGATGGGGGGATCACTTTGTGGCGGGAACGTGACCGACACCGCCGAGTTTAACTTTTACGCCGACCCGGATGCTGCCGACTTCGTGCTGGGCTCAGGGTGGCCGGTGCGCATGGTGGGGTTGGATGTGACCATGCGGCCGGGACTACCGATTCAAGATTTAGCAAAATTAGGCGAAATGGGTACGGTAGGCGCTGTGTTGGCTGGCCTGTTGGGATATTACGCCGAAGCGATTGTTCGCCTAGGGGAGGCCTCTGACCAAATCTATCTCCATGATGTGGTGGCGGTCGCGGCAACCGCGCATCCTGAGAAGTTTACTTGGAAGCAAGTGCCACTTCAGATCGTTCGGGAAGGTGAACTCCGTGGTACGGTCGTCGAGGTCTTGCACGGCGAGCGCCGACCCTTAGTGGACGTGGCCGTTGACGTGGATAGCCAGTGGTTTTTAAGCTGGGTTTGGGAGAGCCTCGGCGCTTACCAAGTAAAGAGATAACCGGACACTAAAAATTTTTGCAAAAATGGGCAGGGATTCTGATGGCCGATGGGGAATTCTCATATCGGTTCCAAAACGTCAGTTTCTAGATTCCCATAGGTAAAGGTGAAGGAGCGGAAGAATCGATGGCTAGTGTACGACTCGAACACGTTTTCAAGCGGTTTGGAAACGTGGATGCCGTCAGTGATGTCAATCTGGATATCGCCGACCAGGAATTTTTGGTCCTTTTAGGACCGTCAGGATGTGGAAAGACCACCACCTTGCGGATGGTCGCAGGGCTCGAGGAACTCAGCGATGGGTCGATCTTTATTGGTGATCGGGAAGTTAGCCAGGTCGCTCCGAAAGATCGTGATATTGCCATGGTCTTTCAGAACTATGCGCTCTATCCGCATATGACGGTGTACGAAAACATGGCTTTTGGCCTTAAGCTTCGCAAGGTGCCGCGGCCAGAAATTGAACGGCGGGTGAAGGAAGCAGCGGAAATCTTGGGATTGGGCAGTTTACTGACCAGGAAGCCCAAGGAGTTGTCAGGAGGACAGCGCCAGCGGGTTGCACTAGGGCGTGCTATCGTGCGCGAGCCCAAAGCCTTCCTCATGGACGAGCCACTCTCCAACTTGGACGCCAAGTTGCGGACTCAGACGCGGGTTGAATTGAAGCGGCTTCACCAACGGCTCGGAGCGACTATCTTATACGTCACCCATGACCAGACCGAAGCCATGACGATGGGCACCCGAATCGTCGTCATGCGTGACGGTGTGGTCCAACAAGTGGCTACTCCCGACGATGTGTATAATCGGCCGGCGAATCAGTTTGTGGCCACCTTCGTAGGGACTCCGGCGATGAACCTGCTACCCGGAGAGCTTGGGCAATCGGCAGGCGCACTCAGCTTTCACACCTACGGCCAACAGATCGTGCTCCCCGATGTCCTAAGATCTGCGGCTTCCGGATTGACGGGACGCAAGTTGACATTAGGCGTCCGTCCTGAGGACGTGCACTTGTCCCCAGACTTTTACGATCAGCATCCAGACTTGCAGATGAAGGCCACAGTTCGGGTGATTGAGCCCATGGGCCACGAGAACATGGTGTATCTGGCCATTGGCGAAGAGACATTGGTGGCTCGGGCACCGAATGATTGGCACGCTCAACTGGGGGATACGGTGACCTGCGCCTTTGACCCGACCCGTCTGCATGCGTTCGATCCTGAAACCGAGCAAGCTTTAGCATAAGGCAAACCGCCTGTCATCGGCCCCGGTCCGCAGAACGTAGCGGACGGGGCCTTTTTGTGGTGGCAGACATCGCAGTGACGGCAAGCAACCGGGTAGGGTATTAGCTGCCTGGTTGGCTCCAAAGGGGCTTGTCGCCTCGTTTAATGCCCGGGGCTGGTGCGGATGGGCCTTGGCTACGGAAACGTACAGCGATTGCGGGTGATCTTTGGATCTGTAAAGGCTCCATGCCGTGACGCCCGATTTCTTCACTCCGACTCTGATGAGAGATAACCTGGGGGATCGTTCTCGTATTCGGAGGGAAAGAGCATACCAAAAAAACTTGACCGAGCCCGTAACCAAATTGAAATGGTTGGCGTTTATTCTAAGAGAAGAAGGAAGTTCAAAGAGCGAAGAGAGGCGGCGGTGCGATGAAGGCTCATGAGAACCAAAAAAAGGCTGAGTATTACTTGTACAATTGGCAGGTTGCGGAGTTGCGCCGAATTTCGCGGGAAACCCGGCGCCCTCCTTCGGAAGTCTTACGGACGGTTTTGAGCGAAGCCTTGAAGCCTGGGACCCAGGAGCCCTCTTAATCGGGGTCCTGGGCCTCGTATTGCTGTTTTAACGATTCGACCACGTTCGGATCGGCCAACGTGGTGGTGTCGCCTAACGCTCGCCCTTCGGCGACATCGCGCAGGAGACGACGCATGATTTTGCCGCTGCGCGTTTTGGGGAGTTCGGCGGTAAAGAAGATTTCTTCGGGTCGTGCCATGGGGCCAATTTTTGCGGCCACGTGCTGCTTCAATTCGGTGACTAGTTCGGGGGTGCCGTCAATGCCGTCTTTGAGGGTGACGAAGGCGCTAATCGCTTGCCCCTTCAGATCATGCTGACGGCCGATGACCGCGGACTCAGCCACGCGATGATCGTCGACCAGAGCGCTTTCCACTTCCATGGTGCCGATGCGATGCCCCGAGATGTTCATCACATCATCGACACGGCCCAAAATCCAATAGTAGCCGTCTTCATCCCGATGAGCCCCATCACCGGTAAAATAGCGGCCCGGAAAACGATTCCAGTAGGTGTCTTGATACCGTTGGTCATCTCCCCAAATGGTGCGCAGCATCGACGGCCACGGCCGCGTGAGCACCAGGTAGCCGGCGCCTCCGGGCGGGACCGAATGTCCGTGGGTATCGACGACATCGGCGAAAATGCCGGGAACGGGTACGGAGGCCGACCCGGGTTTCAGATCGGTCACCCCAGGGAGGGGGGAAATCATTGCGGCGCCGGTCTCCGTTTGCCACCAGGTATCGACAATAGGGCAGCGTGAACCCCCAATGACGTCGTAATACCACATCCAGGCTTCGGGATTAATCGGCTCGCCGACGGTGCCCAAAAGGCGCAAGGAATCTAGGCGGTGGCGACCGGGTAATTCCGGGCCCCACTTCATAAAAGTGCGAATGGAGGTGGGGGCCGTGTAGAGCACGGTGACGCCATAGCGTTCGATGAGGGCCCAATAGCGATCGCGGTCCGGCCAGTCGGGCGCACCCTCGTACATGACCACCGTGGCTCCGCAACTGAGCGGTCCATAGACCACATAGGTATGGCCGGTAATCCAGCCAATGTCGGCGGTACAAAAGTAGACATCCTCGGGCTTGAGGTCAAAGACCAGGCGACAGGAGGTATTGGCGCCCGTCAAATAGCCGCCCGTCGAATGGACAATGCCTTTGGGCTTGCCGGTAGTGCCTGAGGTATAGAGGGTGAATAAGATGTCTTCGGCGTTGCGGGGCACCGGGGCAAAAGGAGCGGTGGAGGCTTCGGCCATGGCCTGATGCCACCACCGATCCCGTCCCGGGAGCATGCTCAGCCCGGCGATCTGCCCGATGCGCTCCACCACCACCACCTGCGCAACCTGGGGACAGCCGGTTAAGGCGGCATCGGTATTAGCCTTCAGGGGCACGGTTTTTCCTCGTCGCCAGCCGGCATCCGCAGTGATGACGAGGCGTGAGCCGGCATCGTTAATGCGTTCGCGCAGCGCCTCCGCAGAAAATCCGCCAAAGACGATGGAGTGGATGGCGCCGACTTTGGCGGCCGCCAGCATGGCAATGACTAACTCTGGGATCATGGGCAGATACAAAGTGATGCGGTCGCCGGGTTGGACGCCTAAGGCGGTCAACATATGAGCGGCGCGATCCACCTCTCGGCCGAGCATGTCGTAGGTGAGCACGACCTGGTCGCCGGGTTCGCCTTCCCAAATCAAGGCCGCCTTGTTTTTAGTCGCGCCCTGACGATGGCGATCGACGGTGTTGGTGGCGGCGTTCAATTCGCCATCGTAAAACCAGCGAGCATGGGGTGGATCCCAGGCCAAGATTTCGGTAAAGGGTTTCGACCAGGTGAGCTCTCGGGCTTGCTCGGCCCAAAACGTCTCCCCGTTGGCCGCCGCTTGGTGATAGAGGTCGGCCGAGGATACGGTGGCCTGTTGGCGAAAAGTGGGATGGGGCGGGAACTTGCGGGTTTCATGGAGCAAAGTATCAAAGTTTTCTTCGTCCAATGACATCCAAACACCTCCTGAGAGACTCGTTATCGCCGCAGTCGTCTACGGTACCGAACTTATTCGACAATCAGCCCCAAGGTCCTGCCCGATGGTTCGAACCGATTATTATGGGGCTTGTCTTGGGGGCGAACTTAGACCCCAGAGATCCTGTTCGGCATCGAGGAAAAGCGGATCTCCAGGAGCATGGACGCAATATCGCCAGTACTTTGCCCACTGGGTGGGCCCCAATTGAATATAGCTCTTGGGCCATGGAGACCAGGGGGCGTTCTCTGGTTGGTGAGGTCGCCCCCAGTTGACACCACTCAAGTCTTGACGCCAATCCCATAGTTCCATGGTCCCTCCCGGTCCTCCATCGTCGGCCCATTCGAAGAGTTGTATCGTTCGCATCGCTGACCCTCCTTGTCCGTGACATCCGGCTTTTGATGGCGTCCGGTGAGTCCACCGCGGTCGCACCAACCCGAGTGTCCGCGTGTCCATCGTTGGTAGCCGATAAGCGATGGGAGACATCCGAAGCGCCATCAAGCTGGTGCGCTCACAAGTACGACCATCATATCGAAATCTGAAGCCGGTAGATAACCAAACGCCGAAAAATTCGGGTGAATTTTAGGGCTGTACGATGCGAAAAAGGACGTAGCGCTCGGTTTGCGGTGAATCGGAAAAATCATCGGTGGCTCGGGTCTACGCCCTAGATCGTTTCCGGGCCAGGCTTCAGGCATCCGAGGCAACGACAGGGCACGGGGCTCCGCGGCTAGACCTCCGAGGGAGATCTAGCCGCGGATTTCAAATGAAGCGCGAGTGGGGCCTCCGGCTCGATGTAGGGAGGCTCGGTGATGTTCTGTCGATATCGCTGAGGGGCCCATTGGTCAGCCAGGACTAAGGCGAGGGAGTGATTTCCTTGGTGTTGAGGGAGCGATCGGTAGGTACGGGCGAGAGAACCATCACACGACAAAATCGGTTCAACCTGCTGCTGATTTTGGCGATGATCAATAGACGATGTACTTTAGCGGGGTTGAAGCCTTATGTCTCTCTCGTTCGACCTCTTCGTTTTTAACGAAGCATCGAGCAGGCTTTGCACTCGAATGACCCTTCATCTTCGTCGAAAAAAGCTCGAATAAATTCTGATGCGGTTTGTCTAGGTGATCGGGTAAATGCGTGTGAAGAAGAGATCGCCACAAAATCGCTGCGGACGAGTTGGCTGTCGGCGCGGGCGATGAAGGCTAGTCCTTTTAAGAAAGCACCACCGTGTCGACGAGCGGTTTGATATCCAAAGCGGGTTGAGTGGTATGGAAGAGGGCTGCCCAGTGGAGGGGAAAGTTTGGGTCCTTGGGTAGGGAACCCGGGAAGAAGGGTGTTTTCGGATGCGAGGTTGTATCCAGTGGTCGTGGATGGGGCCCGGTATCAAAGACGCAGGCTACGATCTCACACTCTTATTGGAGAAACTCCAACGTTTTTCTAGATGCTTCGTCAGGGATCGTAAAGAACCTGTGTTTATGACCATAGGGCCAGGCGATATGGACCGGGTGAGCAGCAATTAGGTCTAAGTTGGCGGCGGGGTCGGGTTGTGAGCCAAAGGGATCACTGGGTCACGGGAATGAAATGCGTGATGAAAACCGTCGTCGGATTTCATGGTGGAGATCGACTGTCAGTGGGCCGCACCCTCTATGCCTCATCGATTTTGCCATCGCGAGAGGAATAAAACGCCACGGCCCTTCGGGGCCGTCGTCTCGGTCTAGCAATGCTCAGGGACTCCTTGGCCTCAAGATATTGAGGGCTCGGGTTTTGGGAAAACATTCTACGGGCCGATCGCGGCCAACGGGGAAAGATTAAGCCCGTACGAATTCGACGTTTGGCCTGAAATGACGAGCGTGTTGGCGCGCTGCGAAGAGGGTCCGGCGAACGTCTTGCCTGG
This sequence comes from Clostridiales bacterium, assembly GCA_027365485.1. Taxonomy (GTDB): domain Bacteria; phylum Bacillota; class Sulfobacillia; order Sulfobacillales; family Sulfobacillaceae; genus JAMCVM01. The sequence continues at coordinate 2,573 of DAHXNH010000104.1, read as the reverse complement.
ATCTTTCTCGAGCCACGGATACTGAGCGCTGACTCTGGGGATTGAAGGGAGCATGGCCCAGCTAAGTTCATCTCTATGAACCGATTAGAGGCATCGGGAGTGTTTTGGATGATCGGTTCCTCGAGCCCTGCCATGGGCGGATCTCGAGCGGCGATTCCGTTATGGCAGCGGGGTTTTAGGCTTCACGGACCTGGTTGAGTGTTCGACGCGATGCCAACTGAAGCTCAAACCAGTCAGAAAAAGCCGTGGTCTTCTTGATGAGGAGTTCAGAGGGGCGTATGTTTTTTCGTCGCAAAGAACGCCCGGTCAGGTTTATCTACTCAAAAGCCTTATTCAGATGTTTGGAAGAAGCCTAACACGGTTGGGGTCGAAAATTAGCCAGCCCCTACGAAAAAACTCCTTGTTGTCCGAGGTCAATCGCCATGTGAAACCATATGACTGGCATTCTCATCGCTCACCTCCAATCTCGGATTTTTATTCTGTCGAATCAAAAGTGCGGGGGACTCTCACCGCAACACGCCTGATTATGCTGGAAATGGCGTTGAACCGAGTTTTTCTATCGTATAATTTTATGAGACTGGCGTGTTATTACGTTGACGACTTAACCAAAATCAACCGGGGCGTTTCACCGCTTGGTGTGTCCCAGCGGGACAAGCGAATGTTAAATGATTCGCCTCGAGTTGACACGAGCGATGGACAGGGTCAATGAGTGGTGAGGCAACTGATTCGGTGAGAGTGCGGCCGGGCTGAAAAGGCAAGGACGCATCCCATCGAGGAAAAATGGCTTGGGGAGACGATCGATATGAGTGAAGAGTATCGGGTGAGTAAGGATTCGTTAGGGGAAGTTAAAGTTCCGAGTTCGGCCTATTGGGGGCCTCAGACCCAGCGTGCGATTGAGAACTTTCCCATCAGTGGACTGCGGTTGCCGCGACGATTTATTCGCGCTCAAGGAATTATTAAATGGGCGGCGGCTAAGGCTAATCGAGAGGTAAGCGCGCTTTCTGAGGAGGTGGCCAATGCCATCATGCAGGCGGCCGATGAAGTTATTGCAGGTCAGTGGGACAGCCAGTTCGTGGTCGATGTCTATCAGGCGGGTGCCGGCACGTCCCAAAACATGAACGCTAACGAGGTTATTGCCCACCGGGCGGATGAAATCTTGGGGAAACACGGCTCAAGCGGTCATTTCGTACACCCTAACGATCAGGTGAACATGGCCCAATCGACCAACGATACCATTCATGTGGCGATTCACATTGCTGCGGCGGAGGCGTTGGTTCACGACTTGGCTCCCGAATTGCTCTTGGCTCAGACGGTGTTGGAAGACAAGGCGAAGGCGTGGATGGCCGTGGTCAAATCCGGGCGCACCCACCTGCAAGACGCGGTGCCTATGCGCCTTGGGCAAGAAGTCGGAGGTTGGGCCGGGGCGATCGCTTATTGGCGCGGTCAGTTAGATTCGGTCCTGGCCGGACTTTATGGGATAGGGCTCGGAGGAAACGCGGTCGGCACGGGAATTAACGCGCACCCAGAATATCGCAAGCGGGCTATTGAAGGAGTGCGCGAAAAGACAGGCCTTTCCTTTCGGCAACCCGATAACATGTTTACGTTTATTCAAAATATGGATGCCGTGCTTGAAACGTCAGGATGGCTGCGCGGTGTCGCAACGGCTTGGGGGAAGATTGCTAACGATATTCGATTGTTGAGTTCGGGTCCACGCACAGGCTTAGCAGAATTGGCTTTGCCGCCAGTGCAGCCGGGTTCATCGATTATGCCAGGAAAGGTCAACCCCGTTATGGCGGAAATGATGAATATGATATGCTTTCAGGTCTATGGCAACGATCTTGCAGTGCAGTCGGCGGTGGCTGCAGGCCAACTTGAGCTCAATGTAATGATGCCCGTAGCAGCGTACAATCTCTTGCACAGTATTCACATTTTAGCGCAGGGGATTCGTGCCTTTCGAGAACGAGGTCTTGTTGGACTTAGCGCCGATGTCGAACGCGTGACTGGTTTTGTGGAAATGAATACGGCGTTGGCTACCGCCCTCAATCCCTATATAGGGTATGACCAAGCGGCAGCCGTGGCCAAGGCAGCTTACGCTGAGGGAAAGAGTGTGCGCGAGGTGGTAAGAGAGCGTGGACTATTAGATGAAGCTAAATTGGACGAAGCGCTGGACCTCGATCGAATTACCCCCATGGAGTAATCCAGAACAGCAGTCAGAGGAATGGAGGCGAACGGTTGCTCAACGCAAAAATAGTCGAAAATCGGAGATGATGAGAGATATATAGCGTAATGTGACGGTAAAGTCGAGAGAACGGGTCGTAATGGGTGTTGTATGCTATCGCAGCAGGCGGTAAGATACTCCTTGCTCTCGCGAGAGAGTGAGTGTCATTCGAGGAGACTTGACTTGAAGAAAAGTCGGTAGTAGAATCGATTGATGCGACCCGGTCCTTGAAAACTACATCGTCAGAATCGAAACACTGTATATCACGATCAAGGCGTATGGGCCAGCCCATGCGCGACTGAGCAATGGAGAGTTTGATCCTGGCTCAGGACGAACGCTGGCGGCGTGCTTAATA
>DAHXNH010000073.1 GCA_027365485.1 Clostridiales bacterium | reverse complement strand
AACTTCAGGTATAACCGGATCGGAAAGATTAATGATTCATAGTGAATGTTGCACCTTATCCGTCTTCCTCGGCGGGAACGGAATCAGTTGAGTCATGCCTTATCACCCACCGCTTTGTAAGCTTCATGCGATCCCAACTCCTCTAACAAGTAAAACCCATTGCACAGAAACCCTCCAATCCCTTACACACCATGCGTGTTATGGTTAACATTATCAAACTTCCATTGCGACGTCAATACCCTGTGTTTTCAATTTTTCGTGCATCATTGTCTTAACATAAAGAAACATACATCCCAGGATGAGTCAGGTTGAATTTAGCGGACGGAGGGAAAAGAAACAATCGGGTCGTTTTGGCCGGATACGGCCCCCGTTACCGGTTGTAACCCTTGTAATTTTACGGTCTGAGCCCCATCACCTGACTTAACCAGGGATGTAAGCAAGACCAGTTGAGGTTTAATTCAAACTCCCAAGTCTCTAGGCTTAAGTTTCGCGCCCCGAGAATACACCAAATTTTCTCGACGTCACACCGACAAAACCCCGCAAAACCCGTATGAATACGCGGTTGTTGCTACAATTAGAGGAGAATCCAAATCGGCCCGAAATGAGAGGTTATTATGCAACAAGACTTGTCAGAGGTTGGAAAAGTCCTCGAACCGCACGAGTATTCCATGGCTACCGTGTTGTTGGATGCGGCAAAGATCTTTAAATTGCCATCCATTATCAAGAAGGCTGGCTTCGAAAAGGCTCAAGGGTATAGCGTGACGGAAATCATCAGGCTGATGATGCTCCTCCCGTTCCTGGTATTGAACAGTGTCAATGACTGGTTTACGAGCCATTTTCGCGAAATCACCACGATGAGGAAAGATGCGATCTATCGCCTCCAAAATGACGAACGGATCCCCTGGCGATCGATCTTGTACGGGGTGGTAACCCGATTCCAACGGCTCGTCAATCCGCAGAAAACTGTGGCGCCGAATTCGGCGCTGATCGCTGACGACACCACAGACGCCCGCACGGGATTCCACATTGAAAACATCTCCTACGTCTTCGATCATGTGGAAGGGAGACGGGGGACTAAGTTAGGCTTCAAAGATCTCGTGTTGGGCTGGTTTGATGGGACGAGCTTTCTGCCGGTTGATTTCAGTATTCATAGCGAAAAGCCTCTGCGGGGCAGACGGCGGAAAGTCCAATATCACAAGGTCTGTGTGCCAGGCTCACCCGGCGCGACGCGCCGAACAGAATGCGCGACAAATAAAATCGACCAGACGCTAGCCATGATTAAACGGGCGGTCAAACACGGCATCCGGGTGCGCTATGTGTTGGCCGATAGTGGGTTCAGCAGCAAAGGGTTCATCCAAGCGGTTCGGCAAATTCGCCATCAGGCGATGCACGTGGTGTGCGCAAGGACCAGCGCAAGCATGAGTACCAAGGCGTTGCAGTCGACGCCAAGACGCTCCTGACCCAGTTCCAGAAGGAAGGCAAGGCTCCGCATTGCCGCAAACTGAACACTCGATATTTTGAGGTCGTCGTGCAGTTCGAAGGGGTCGGGGAGGTCTAGTGGTATTTCTGCCGATTCCCGTATGCTAAGGAATCGCGACTCTTTCTCTCGACTGACACCTCGCTTTCGTTGGTGAAAATGATGGAGATCTATACCGTTCGCTGGGCCATCGACGTGTTTTTCAAAGAAATGAAGCAGCAACTACGTCTTGGCCGCTGTCAATCTCGGGACTTTGATGCGCAAATCGCCCACATCACCCTAAGGTGTATCACCTACATCTTTCGAGCCTACCTCCGCCGAGTCGATGCCTACGAATCCTTAGGCCTCCTCTTCGAGGGGATTGTGGCCGAGTTGCGCGAGAAAAACGTGACCGAACGCTGGTGGGCCTTATTTGAGGATCTCTTACAGGCCGTCCTCAGCTCCGTCGCGGAGTCGGGCCCGATGGATCTCCAGCAATTTCAACAATCGCCGCAATATCCTGCACTCAAAGAGCGGTTTGAGAAGTCCTTCTTAGGCAATCCACTGCGAAGTCTCGATATGGCCGGCTAAACGGCCAAAGTGGAATGTTGCTAAAGTCAAGCAGGCCAAGAGATTACGCGATCTCCGGTGCCAAATTTCGGCGTAATATGGAGGTGCGAAACTAAAGCTATAAGTTCTTAAGTTTCGCACCTTCTTCCGTCTTGCTACCAAAATGCATGGTGCCCAAACAGATGTTGCTGACCCGTACGTTGGCTTTTCCCATGTGTCGATATTGCAATGTCTCCACTCCCTCTATCCGCACCCAGGCGGTTCCTGCCCTCGCTCCGAGGCCACCCGCTCCAAAGCTCTCCGCTGTTGCCTAGGGCTTCGGTCATGGGGAGGCCTGAAGGCTCGGCCATTTCTCTGATCTAATTCCCCGCAACGAGCTTGAATCCCTCTTTCGCGGTCCCAAGCCCACCATCTAGGGGGCAACGGTTGGAACACTCTTCGAAAGGAACTCACTCTTTTTTTGAAAGCGTCTTCGCCATCGCCTATCCATCCCTCGCGCCGAAGCCCTTTGACTAGCGGCCGGAAAGGAGGTCTCCGCGCTTAGTTCCGGGCCTCCTCCCCAATCCGGAGTTTGGCGAAATTCTACCGCCAAACTCCGGGAGGTCCCTTCTTTTTCGCCTTGGTGCGCAATCAAAACAGATAGGGCTGACCCGACTGCGCCGAAGTATACAAGCCTTCAATGATTTCACTAACCACGACGGTTTGTTCCGGTTTCACCACGACATCCGTGTCATCAATGATGGCATCGATCCATCGCCGCATTTCCAAGGTCGGGCCCCACTGGTCTCGTCTCCCCTTGAGGTCAACGTTTTTGACATAGAGTTTGCCAAGGTCGTCTCCGTTGATGCGCAGACCGTCTAACATATCCGCGCCGGCCTCGGTCCCACACAAAATCGCCTTCGCCTCGTTGACCTCGAGCGTGTTTAACGCCCAACTGGATTCGATAGCAATAGACGCCCCGTTTTCCATCACCACAAAACCCATGGCCGAATCTTCTACGGTAAACTTTTCGGGATCCCAGGTCCCCCAAGCATTTGCCGCGTTCTTCCGCGCTGCGAGTTTATGATACGTAGTCCCCACTACCATTTTGGGTCGATAGTTGTCCATCAGCCATAACGTGAGATCCAAGGCATGGGTGCCAATATCGATCAAGGGGCCTCCCCCTTGCTTAGCCTCGTCTAAAAAGACGCCCCAGGTGGGGACCATCCGGCGCCTCACAGCTAAGGCGCGGGCGTAATAGATCTCTCCCAAGTCGCCCCGACGGCAGATCTGGTATAAGAGTTGGCTGTCCTCGCGAAACCGATTGTCGTAGCCTACGGTCAGCTTTTTTCCGGTACGACGGGCTGCCGCGGCCATCGCCCGCGCCTGCTCGGCGGTCTTTGCCATGGGCTTTTCCGACATCACATGCTTTTTCGCTTCGAGAGCGGCGATGGCAATCTCGGCATGGCTATCATTGGGCGTCAAGACATGGACCACTTCGATGCCTTCGTCGGCTAACAAGGCGTGATAATCCTCGTAGGTTTGGGCTCCTTCGATGCCATATTCGGCCCGAGCTGCCTCCGCTCGCTCTGGAATCAGGTCGCAAAAGGCGACCAGTTCGACCTCATCCATCCGCTTCAAAGTGGGTAGATGCTTGCCGTTGGCAATGCCTCCACAACCGATGATCCCGATCCGAACTTTCCGTGTTTTGCTAGTCATAACCGATTGTTCCTCTTCTCTTCAGTATGGGGTCCCTCTACCATCGCCTGGGACAGGTCGGCTTTGGCTTCTTTGCGGTGAGGCCTAAGTTATTGGACTACCACCGGCTGTTTTCGTGTAACCGAAGCATAGGCGGCCTCCATTAATCGCGTCAAATCTCGGGCCGCGTTTAGATTATCTTCGGCCCGCGTCCCTTGTTGAATGTGGGCGACCCACTGGGCATAGGCTGTGGGTTGATCGGGGCCGATGCCGACTGCGGTCCATTCGGATCGATGATCTGGGCCACTCCCGGCCTCTTTGAGCCAGACCGTTCGGTCGCGATCCGAATACAGGGCACTCCCTTTGGTCCCGTGCAGTTCCACACTAAACAAAGACGCCTCCGTCACAAATCCGGCTTCCACCAAGCCTAGAGCTCCGCTTTCGTATTCAAACACCACCACCGCGTTATCTTCCACTGGCTTGCCGGTGACATAACCGAAATGCGCTGACACACGCATCGGCATTCCCAAAAACAGGCGCGTCAGATACATCGGATGGGCGCCCAAGTCAATGAGCGCCCCTCCTTGACATTGCTCTAGATTAAAAAACCGTTCCGGCAACCATCCCGCAGAGGCTCCATTATGGCTGAGCCGAGTGCGCACCTGGGTTAGGGTACCCAAATGGCCTTGGCGGACCACGTCCTGTAGAGTTAAGGTATAGCCATGGTACAGCCGTGGCAACGAGACCGCCAAGACCACATTATTTGCCCTTACCACCTCGATCACAGCGTCGTAGTCCTCCTGGGTCGCGGTCACCACTTTCTCGGTAAAAATGTGTTTTTTTGCCTCGGCCACGGTGGTTAACACCGTGCGATGCAAATTGGTAGGCGCGTCAACCACCACCGCATCGACCGATCCGTCTGCCAGCATTTCCTCCAGCTTAGGATAAAAAGGCACCCCGAGCCGTTCCGCTTCGCGCTTTCCGCGCTCAGCATCCTCATCCCAAACTGCTGTCAACACGGTGTCGGGATGCTCGGAAACTTGCTTCGCATAATCACGAGCATGTACGTGCCAAAAACTTGCCATCGCTACACGAATCATCATCCTGCCTCCT
>DAHXNH010000065.1 GCA_027365485.1 Clostridiales bacterium | reverse complement strand
GGCCAGATCGAGGAGAGTGACTTTCGGATCGTTCTCCTGTTCGGGCTTGCGATGAATCCTGAAATTAATTGGGATAGCCCACGGTGCCAGCACTCGCCGTAAAGCTCGTCTCCGCCTCCAAGGGGGTCCACATAGATAGCCAGTACCACGATATTCAATCCCCAGGCGGTCACCGTCCTAACGCCTGAGCGGACCGCATCGCGATACCGTCCTGCCCCTACGACCTTGCGGCCGGTTTTGTGAAACAAGGTGTCATCGAGGAGTAGCCAGAGTTCACGCACACCCGGAAGGTGGCGGGGGGACAGATGGTTCACCAACAGATGCGCCCAGACCGCGAGCAAGCCGGACCGTTTGGACCATCGGCCTTCACGACAAAACGCCATATAGGCCTCATACCGGGGCCGGTCGGCCCCGGCGACCATTTGCCACAGACGTGTGCCGGTCCGACGACCGGGACAGAGCACCTACGCCGTTAGCAACTCGACAAAGCGGTTGGCTCCCGGTTCGGTAAATAATCTGCGAAATGGGGCCAATAATTTAGACCATTGTCCTAACTCTGCTTTCATTGGACATCGCCTCCACGAAGCACGTTAGCACTGGTAAGCGAGGTTGTCCAGGTAAATAGTGGAAGTAGCACATGCAAACATGCTCTCGATTCTCGAATTTGTTCCACGAATGTATAGCAGTGGTATACATGGTATGCAAATTGACGCGAGAGGGACTACCCTGCAGTCAATCTCTAGGGCATCAAAAAACCGCAAACTCCACTGAAGGGTTACGCCTATAATGTGGCGGGGGGGGATTGGCGATCTTGACTGGCGGTATTGTTTTCAACTTTTTGTGGGCGCTCTTATTGGTCTTGGCCTTGGCGTACGTGGCAGCACGCCTGCTCAAAGCGAGTGGCTTGGGGAAGAAGAGTCCTTTACAATTTATTGAACAGCTCGACTATCTAGCCCTCGGGCCCAAGCGGGGGATCGCCATCATCCAAGTCGTGGACAAGACCATTTGTGTGGCGATTACGGATCGTGGTATCGAGCTTCTATGTGAGGTGGATTCATCCGCCTTGAAAGAACGTCTAGGCCAACTTCCCCCCTTGGTCCAGTGTGCCGGACTGGACCAAGGGGGGAAGCAGTCTGGCAACATTTAAAACGCTCCAAGGCGGGTGGTTGACACTCATGAAACCCAGTTTCCGCATGTCAGCTCTTCGCAAATGTCCGATTTTCCGAGAATTCTGTTTAACAAAGTCCGAATATTCGCCCAAAGGAATTTGGCGATTTTTGGAGAATGTCTTCTATTACAATCAAACAACCGCTAGCTGTGATGGTCTCGTCAACGAAAGATCCGAATCATTTTTCCGCATAGTGGCACCGCGATTGCGGTGCGGTTTCTGGCCGACCGCGTGAACTGGTTGTCCGTGGTGGACACCTTGCTACCTTGGGACCAGGCTCGATCTCGCATAGCCCCCAGCATTTTGCTCCTCATGCTGGGCGTCAACGTATTGTGTCATCGCAATCCTCTCTATCGAGTGGAGAATTGGGCCGCGACGATGCCGCTTCCTTTGCTGTGGGGTAATCAGATTCAAGCTTCGCAGTGCAACGATGATGCTCTGGGCCGCGTCCTGGAAGACCTCGCCGAGCACGGTTCGAAGCTTTTGGCCACGCTGGGCATGCGTGTATGCAAGGCATTCATCCCACACTCTCCCAGTGGTTGCATTCTGATACTACCGCGTATTCCCTGATGGGAGACTATCCCTCAACCCCCTCGGGGCCGATCGAAATTGTCTGGGAACATTCCAAAGACCATCGCCCCGACCTCAAACCAATCATGGCAGGCGTGACCATGGACGCCGAAGGCTGTATCCTCGGAGGTAGGATGCTCTCCGGGAATACTTCCGACCAGACCTGGAAGGCCGATTGAGTGAATCCATTGGTCAAGGACTTCCCGGAGGACTTTTGGAAGGACCAGTACTGCATTGCCGATGCGGCGATGGTCTCGAACCCCGCCATTGCCCGAATTCGGGCCGCCGGGATGCACTGGCTCGGCCGATTATCGGCCCGATTCACCCTTTGCAAGGAATTAAAAATCCAAGCGTGGGATCAACCCAAGGAATCGTGGGTAGAGTTAGGCCCGATGGCCCAACTCCCCACGGCCAAGTCGGCGACCTATCAGGTGCAAACGATTGACGTGACCTTCTATGATGAACCGGCGCGGGCCTTTGTCTATCATTCGCACTCCTTGGGTAAAAAAAGGAGCACACCCTCCAGCGAGAGAACGCCCGAGAACGGGAACAGTTGGCCAAGATGGAAAAGAAACTTTCTGGCAAACACTTTCAAGGCCCCGTCGACGCCGAGTAGGCGACCCTCCTGCTGTTGGAGTCCGTCGACGCCGAGTAGGCGGTCACACCCATCATTGAAGCTACGGAGGTGACCGTGAAACATCGAGGGCGCCCGAAGGCCGGGGCCCTTCCGGAACGGCGCTCCACGTTCATTCTCTTAACGAGCGACATGACCTTCGACGCGAAGAAGGGGATCCAACAATACAAGGGTCAAGATCAAAACGAGCACGGGTTCCGGTGGACGAAGTCCCCCGTCCATCGGTCGGCATTTTGGCTAAAAAAGACGACCCGCGTAACGGGGTTGGGTTATCTCTTGCTTTTGGCCCTACAATTCGCCCGCTTTATGCGGGCGTTGGTCCGGTCGGAATTGGAAGACCAACCGCCCCTCGAACTGCCCCATCGAACCGTAAAACGCCCTTCGGAAACTGTAATCCTTGAGGCCTTACACGATTTGGATACTCAACGGCAATACGATGACTCCTTGTGGTGGTATCAGTGGACCGCGGTTCTTCCCTATCAACGCCGTGTTTTGGAGGCGTTGGGGGTACCGATGGACCGAGGTATGGTCTGGGATGCGTCCCAATGTTGTCAGGTTAAGGAATTTCAGCTCAACCGTTCGCTCGATATCGCGAACGGTTGAGCGTTTTAATGACCCCGGATCTCGGCGGTTCAGCGCGTGTCGTCGGTAAAAAAGCTGGATCTTCGGGCCATCTTCCGGCTCTTACGCACTTTCTGTTATTAATAGTCGACGTAGCAACGATGTAGCAACCTTATAGTACGGGTTTGCGATTATTTCCTCGAGAAAATTAGGGAAACTCGTCAAACAGTCCAGAGATGATAGATATGTTGTGCGTATT
>DAHXNH010000050.1 GCA_027365485.1 Clostridiales bacterium | reverse complement strand
GAGCCGCGGGGGCTAAAGCCCATTACGCGGATTCATCGAGTGACTCTGAGTAGGGTCCCAACGCACCTCAAGTGTTTCATGGGATGAATACGGTCATGAGTCTCGCAAAAACGTGGATTGATGGCACCTATCACGGGCGCGAACGATCCTCGGAAGTCGCCGCCGGGGGACGCGCCCGACGGCAACGGTATTTGGAAGAGTGGACGTATCGATTTAATCGTCGGTACATGGAAACCCGGATTGCCGACCGCTTACCGATGGCGGGTGCGACGCGTCCACCCCATCCGTCCGCGAGATAGGGCGACCACGCGGTTGCCGGTGGGGCGACCGTCATCGAATATTCAAACTAAAATCAGTTCCGCAAGGGTGTAACGCTTGGGGATCGGAGGCTTTATTGTCTCCGGGTGCGTCTTCCAATCCACTGGACCACAAACTCTACTGTTCCCTATTCCTCGTACAAAGCTTCGGCCGATCTCGTCAGCCTCCCGAATCCTATGGGTATGACAGGTCATACCCATGTCCATCGCCAAAACGGTCGCCCCGGCGAATTTGCTTAAAGAAAATGCGCTTCCGTAAAGTAAGCCCGTGGAGACTCGTCCCTTCAACCTGAATGATCTAGGGATGCCTGTCTCCCATTGCAAAAGGCTTCTCTTGGCTTGGCGTTGACGAACTGCATTTCATTCGCAGACGGCCCGCACCGCGCACAGAGTTCAGAGACTTGCAACAAAATCACCACTTTGGAAAAATAACCCCATTGCAGGCTGAATCCTTGTCCTCGAAAATAAGGATGCACTTCGATAGTTGAATGCTGGGGAGTGGGGCCATGCCGGGCAATATTTTGTTGATCATGGCGGATCAATTGCGAGCCGATTGGGTTGGCGCTAATTTGCCCAAGGCGAATACGCCAAATATCGACCAATTGGCGAGCGAGGGTACCGTGTTTTCCCGGGCGATCTGTAACGGCCCAGTGTGCGCTCCCAGCCGAGCTTCGCTGGCAGCCGGGCTATATCCCTTTCGTTTCGGAACGACCAGTAATCGGAATAGTTTCCCTATCGATCAACCGACGGTGTATCAGGCGCTTCGCCGCGGTGGGTACCAGGTCGGCTTAGTGGGGAAGATGGATCTTCACAAACCTGACCATTATTACGGTCCAGATGGGGCGACTCCTTTGATGTCGCATTGGGGATTCACGCATCTATGCGAAACCGAAGGCAAGATGAACGCTGGCCGCGCGCGTTTTGAACCCTCTCGGGGACGCGGGCGGACGGCTGGCCAGGCCTACGATCTGGATCACGATTGGGATTTGGCGGGTCCATATCAAAGGTGCTTGCAACAACAAGGGTGGTTAGAGCCGTTTGTCCGGGATACCGAACAGCGAAAAGAGCATCTGCCGGTCTGGCATACCGAGCCCGCGATCTTGCCCGATCACCTACACCATGACCGGTTCGTGGGACAGCGAGCTCGAGCCATGCTCGACCAATTGGATGACAGCCAGCCGTGGTTTTTGTGCGTCAGCTTTGTCGGACCGCACGATCCCTGGGACGCCCCAGAAAGCCTCTTGACGACGTATGCCAACCACGTCTTTAGCTCGCCGATTATGGATGAAATGCGAGACAAACCGGCGTGGGTGCGAAACCGTCAAAAGCGTCAAAGTGGGAGTTTGCCAAAGGGTCAGATCCAGGAAATTTCTCGGCATTATGCTGCGAACTTGACTGTCATTGACGAGGAGATTGGATTGTTGCTTTCGGCGCTCAGTTCTCGAAAGACATGCGATCAAACCACGATTGTCTTGACCTCCGATCATGGCGAAATGTTGGGCGACCATGGATTATTTCAAAAGGCGATTATGTATGAAGGGGCCCTCAGAGTGCCATTGATCGTCAAGACGCCAGGACAGCCAGGTGGTTCGAGCACCGCGCTGGCAGAACTCGTCGATTTATATCCTACTTTTTTAGACATCGCTGAAGTGGCATACGACCCGACCCGTCTGGATGGGCGATCGTTGCTTCCCTTGCTTCAGGGGGAAGTGGGTGACCATAAGAACTGGCAAGTGAGCCATTTGGAACGTTGCCGAATGATTAGCGACGGCCGATTTAAGCTCATAGATCATGTCAATGATGCGCCAGAACTGTACGACTTAGCGGAAGATCCCGAGGAACTGCAGAATATCAGTGGAACGTTAAGATGTCGGCGTGTTTGCCTATTTGGTGAAACCCTTAGACGATGCAGAGATAGACGGGGTGCTCCGCCGGGCCGTGCAATCGATCGAGGATTACCAGCGTAAAGACCATGCTCTTCGGCATCTTCGAGAGCAGACCGGACTTCGCGATCTGGTCTTGGGTCGGAAATCAGTCGGGTCAGCATTGCCGTTGGAATTTCCGTTGGTGGTCGGCGTCGTCAAGGCCTCCCCAGCTGGGTGGCAGCGCCTCGTGGATGGCTACTCGGAGTGGGTGCGATGGTCCGTCGCTATCGATCAGGCCCACACGGTGGTACTGGTCCCCTTGCCCGAGATGGAGAGACTGCAAGCCGGATTGGTGGCCGAGCACCTGGTGAGCAGTTGGAGTGGAGCGGTGAATGCGCTAAGCGAGGTGCATCCAGCGTTTTTAGAAGCGAGGCAGGCGCTTGAGTCTTCGAGCGGCCCCGGGTCCCTTCGTATCGACCACGTGGGGCCGAACAACCCCTCTGGGCAAAAGTTCCCCTATGGCGATTGGTTTTTCGTCATGGACGAAATGGTCCAGGCTGCAGAGACCCTAAGTGGCAGTGCCTGGTTTAAGGGCTGTGATCGCCTGGCCGAGTGGAGCCTGGACCCGGCTGCGCTTGATACGATGCGACCGGTGGTCTTGGAGCTGATGTATCGCATTCAGAAGACGGTGCTAGGAAGATCGGCGGAGAGCGTGGTCTCCACCGAGTGGCTCGCGATGATTGGGGTCATCGAAGAGGCTAAGGCGATGTGCGAAGTGACTGAATGCCTGCGAGGGGCACTTTGGGCATTGTTAGAGCGCGAGGAACAAGGTCGGGCCAAGGAAAAGACCTCGCTCGAACAACAAAGGGCGCTGGCATTTATTACCTCCCATTTGTCATCGGACTTGAGTGCTCAGGCGACGGCTGAGTATCTAGGGATGTCGCTTAGCCAATTTTCTCGATGGTTTCAGGATTCGATGGGTCAGCATTATCTCGAGTATGTGACGAAGTTGCGCATCGAGCGGGCTCGATGGCTGTTGGCGACGTCGGATGCGCCAGTGGCGGTGATTGCATCTCAAGTAGGGTACAGCGATGCACGGTATTTCAAGCACGTATTTCGCGAACGGGTCGGGCTGGGGCCAGGCGCGTTTCGCTCCTCAACCGCGGCCAAGAAGCCGAATCCATGAGCCAGCGAGAGGCCCCTCTTGGCTGGCGAGCGTGGTTCGATCGCCACCGCCGTTATCCGGGACTGCGCCTTAGGTTCTCTGGCATCATTTTACTAGCCGGACTCATTCCGCTGTTAGGGTTGGGCTATTTGGTCCGAATTCAATTTACGCGGTTGTTGCGAGTTCAGGCGATGAGCGACTCCCGACAAACGCTTTTGCGCGCACGGACCTATTTGGATCTATACCTGCAGAATATTTCGGAGATCTCGGCGTTCATTGCCACCGATACGAGCTTAGAGACGGTTTTGGAGGCACCGAAGTTGTCGGTGTATCAAAAGGTGGTCGACGCCGAAGATCTTCAAACCTTGCTCGCGGTCTATCTGGACCAAAATTTTTCTATTCAACAAGTGACGGTGGCCGGGAACAATGGATTCTCGTACGCTGACCAGTTTGTGGCGGGAAACTTAGCCCGGTCTCTCGATCATACCCGATTGGTTCAGCGCCTGGCAGCTCGCGGCGGTCAGCCCACCTGGTTTTATGTGCCGAACGCGCGCGCGTTAGTCTATGGTCAGGATATTTTTTACGCCAATCAAGCGCGGCCGGTGGGGTTGTTGTTGATTCGAGTCAATGCGTCCGCCCTCAACCCCATCGTGCTTACCTCCGATGTAAGCCAGGGCTCGGTTTGGTTGACGGCGGCACACAACCAACTCATCGCCGGTCTACGCGGGGATCTTCAGCCTAGGACTCCACTAGAGCAGTCTGCGATTGCGGTGGTGGCGCACATGCCGGTTCCAGAGACCACCTGGCAATTATGGTCGAGTGCGCCGCTGACCGAAGCGTCGGCTGGGCTAGCCAGCCTGCGAAACGATTTGTTGGCTCTGTTTTTGGTGGTTCTGTTGGGCCTCTTGGTCGTGGTCCTATGGATGCGATCTCGTATTACTCAACCCATTTCTCGCTTGATCGCCGCGATGGATGCATTCGAGGGGGAGGTCTCTGCTCTCACCGATGATGCCTCATTGATTGGGGAACTGGCTTATATTCAACAAAGCTTTCAAGCCATGGCCAATCGCATTCATATGCTGATGGAAGAAATCCGCTCTGAGAAGACCCTGAGAGCGGACGCAGAATGGCGAGCTTTGCAAAGTCAGATGAATCCCCACTTTTTATACAATACCTTAGATTCCATCGGTTGGATGGCGCGAGCGCACCAGGTGCCGGAAGTGACGGAAATGGTCGTCTCGTTGTCGCGCATGCTGAAACAAGCGATGTTGCCGGGTCCCAGTCAGATTCCGCTGCGCGAAGAATTGGACTATCTTCGCCATTACTTTCGCATTCAAAAGATTCGCTTGGCCGAGCGCGTCGAGTTGGTAGTTGAGGTCGATAGTCCGTTGCAATCGCTGTTGATCCCTAAATTTCTGTTGCAGCCCCTAGTTGAAAACGCGGTGATTCATGGCCTAACCCCTAAGCCCGGAGGTGGAACAGTCTGGATCTCGGCCCATACGGTCGATGACGGAGTAGAGATTCGAGTGGAAGACGATGGCGCAGGTCTAGCGGGGTCGACCGAGTGGACCAATCCCTCGCGGATGGAAGACCCCTTCCGGTCTCATCGCGTGGGACTCGATAACGTGAAAAAGCGTCTGGCAGTGGTCCATAAAGATCAGTTTCAGTTTCGGCTTTATCCCCGGGTCCCTTCGGGAACCGTGGTCGAGATTATCTGGGCTCACGCGACGTTCTCCGAATTCTCTTAACGCCCGGGGCTCTGCCCCGACCCACGGTCCGGAAGGGGATATGGCGATGTGAGCAGGTTTTGCGGAGACATTCCAGGGAGGATGGGTCGGTGGATGATGGCTTTAGAATCAAGATGGTGGTTGACGAGTGCCAATGTGAGTTGGTGCCGCTAATGTGTTCGTTGCGTGTTAGGGACGTCTCGAGGCAGGGCAGCACTACGGCGCACCGGGTTAGAATTTGCTTGTCTTAGACGGTGGGAATGATCACTGGGTGGTGAACTGCTCTCAAGGAATAGGCCGTGCGCATAGGGAAATATCTCACGAGAGCTTTTCATCGTTCATGCGAGCAGACAAGGCGGCAGATCAACAACGGATTTAGATGCTTCATGGTTTTCTTTGCTGGATGTCCAATCGGAAATGCTGCTTGCGTTTTCTGCTATGCCACCGAAGCCCACTTCCCTCAGTTCGCGCTGAATCCATTTCCGATTCAGTGCGTGGGCGTTGACGACCCATGGGGTAGTCATCTGCCCGGAGCCATAGCACGGCGAAGCAATATACTTGTCGCTTCCAGCGATCGTATGGCTCCGGATGATGTTTTTAGAAAAAAGGTGAGAGCTCTCAGGTATTCAGCTAGCAAGACGTCTTTCTGAACCGACACGAATGACCCCTCTATCCTTGCGTTAGCTCCCGGGGACGTAACAGTTCACCATGATGGACGACGGATATGGACCGTTTTCTGATGTAGGTCCAGCTTATCCCCACACTGCGAGCCAAAGCACGATCCCACCGCCATGGTATCGAGGGCTTTGCCCAATCCGTCCCTTCAGAAAAGCCGCATTCACTTGATTTTGGCCTCGCGCGGACTATCCCCGAGCCCCAATTCTTAACGAAGCATTTGGCTCATCGAGAGGGGTTCGGCTTATTAGCCAGTCTGCGAGTGTTCTTTCTCTTGGTTGGGCATTCCCGCCACGGTTCAGTCTCTAGAGAAGCATCCGTTTTCGTCGGCAGAGGAAGCCACCATCAGATCCACACGGACCAGTTTGAATGTTTGCGTTCTGCCGTAGTTGTTGAGGACGCTCAAGCGCAGGTAGGCTGCCGGGACGGGATCGAAGCGAATCACCTGCAAGCCGCGCTGATTCCGCAGTTCGCCGTGGACGACGGGTTTGCCCCATTGCACCCCATTCTGACTAACGTGCACCTGGTATTCACGAATACGCTCATTGGGAGGAGACATATATCCGCCGGGTCGCACGGGTCCCGTTTCTGGCTGTAGGACGCATAACCCTGAAATGTTCTGCGGAGTTCCGAGGTGCATCGTCAATGACTTTGGCCACGGACCGTCAGATGCTTGAAAATACGAATCGTAGTCTCCATTGAACAGGTTGACGGCCGGATGTTCAGAAACCATCGAGCCGTCAATGACCGTGATGTCGGCTTGAGGAACCAGATTTAGCGCTTCAGCCGTGGTCACTTTGATGATGATAGCCCCATCTAGCTCCACGTCGTCCCAGGAGGGAAGTTCGATAGTCAAGCCGCCTCGGGACTGCTCCCAGGAGAGGGCCCTACCACTTTTTAAGTGCCACGCGCCTGTGACCGGGTATCCTGCGTCAGGCACTACCAAATGGCGAGAGCGGGGGGCCGAGAGTACGTGCAAATAATGGATGGATTGACCAGGGACCACCGTCGTGACACCATAGGCGCCGTCATTCCACCAGCCCGGTGGAAATCCACCCTCGCCGTAGCCACCGCCGACGGTGCCGTAGATGGACTCTTGGGCCCATGACATGAAGCGGTCGAAATGTTCAGTGAAGCTCTCCAAGGATTTTGGGAAATCTCCTCCGATTTTCGGACCGTAGCCCAGATGGGCATTCCACGATGTCCCTGCAATGCTGAGAATGCGCCGTACGATCGTTGCGTTGTCCGGCTCATGTTGATAGTTCAGTTCGTAGGTGCTCCACTCTGGATGGCCGTCGCCGAGATAAAACCAGTCCGCTTTGGTCTTAAAGGCAAACTCTTTATCCCCGGGTGCCACCCAGGTGGCACCGGCGAAGTCAAACGCGGGGTCGCACACCTTGCCCCAGTCTTCCAACGACATGGCGTCTTCATCGTCGACCGGACTCATACCAAAATTATTGCGGACTAAAATTAAGTCACTACGCAAGCGGTGAATATGAGAAAAGACGGTCTGCGCTTCCTCAGAGTCGTGGTACCCGTCAAACCAAAATCCGTCGATTCCGGGATGGGTGGTCAAGACGTCCTCAATGACATCCATGGTGTAAGTCAGAAATCCGGTACTCGTCGTGATATCCACCGAATCATCTGCCTTATATCGGCAATAGGCGGCACGATCCAGCCACTGCACCCCGCCGTGATTAGCGTGATCGGCGGCTCGAGTAATGTAGAGGAGAAGTCGAATTCCCTCGGCGGAGGTCGCATCGATAAGCTCCTGCAAGTAATCGCGTTGAGTGCAGGGACTGCCTGGTACCTGAGACGGCCAAATTTTTAAATACCCCAAATCACAATGGAATGTCGCCACGGTCAGGTATTTGGCTCTCAGACGCTTGGCAGTGTCCACCCAACGCTGAGCATTCCATCCGGCTTGGACGGTCGCCGTCTCGAATGCTTCCGTCGTTACGTACGGATAGCAGAGGTCGGGCCCGGCGGGGTCAGCGGCGTGTTCTCCGGTAAGCATGCCCCAATGCACAAAAAGACCAATGCGCGCGTGACGATACCACTCTTGTAATCTTTGGTCTCGAGTCCTTCGGTTCACTGTCTCGATGTCCCCCTTTGCTTGCGCTCGTCGTGGATGTTCCAGGTTGGAGATCCCATGGCTGTGTTCCGACGAAAGTAATCTCGTCCGTGACCGACTTAGAGATGGCCGATGAGATGGACTATGCAATGATCGTTCGGAAATGGCTAGGCTGCAAGGGTCGACTAGCCGACCCAAGCAACGGTCCGGATCGCGGGATTCACTGTCTGACTCATAACGCCTCGGTGAACCGCATCGCATCGACCAATTGTTGAACATCCACCTCGGGTAGACGGTTCACCAAGAGCGGCGACTTTAGGGTCCGTTGGGCCAAGGCATAAAGAATTGAGGTGGTCGGCAAAGTCGGTGATCGTGTCAGTGTGCTCCAGGTTACGGGCAACTCCAGTCCTAAAAGCACATGGCGAAGGGCTTGAATATCCTCGGGGAGACGCTGTAACAAAACCTCTTGCACCATCAAGCCGTACGCAACCTTTTCCCCGTGGAGCGCGGCGTTGGCCTCTGGCAGCATTGTCAATGCGTCGTGAAGCGCGTGGGCGACCGCGCCGCGCAAGATGTCGCCGCCGATGCCCCCGACTAGGCTCCCGGCCAGCAGGACTGCATCAGTGAGAGACCCCAGGTAGGGATGCGAACCACCTTGTGCGAGCGCCCTTAAGACGTCTGCACCCTGCATTCGAACACCGTCGGCGGCGAGACCAGCCATCGTCAATGCCGCGCGTTCCAAAAGGCTTCCCGAGGTCGCTCCGACCAAAGCCTCATAGGGCTTGGCCAAGGTATCACCTAATCCGCTTCCGAAATATGGGGCCGGACTGCGCTGCAAGACGTCCTCGTCGACCAGCGTCCACAGGGGAGGAACTAAGCTGACCCGACTCGCCTTGGCGGTGCCGTCGGGATGGTAGACCACTACATTGGGCGTCGTGGCTGCACAATTGGAAATGAGGGTGGGAATGGTGGTCAAGGGGAGGTTGAGTAACGATGCCACCAACTTGCTTAAGTCGAGGACTTTTCCGCCGCCCACCCCGACGACCATGTCCCACGTCCTGCTGGCTTCTTCTGCGATTCGGGCGGCGTCTTCGTCACTGCATTCCCCACGGTAGCGGCAGACGCTCCAAACGATGCCGTGTTCCCTAAGGGTGGCTTCCAGCGCCGCTTGAGCGGCCTGGTAACTCAGGGATCCCGAGATGATGAGCGCCCGTCGATGCCCATACTCGGTCAATAAGCCGCCCAACTGGGCAATTGCCCCGGCCTCGCGCAGATAATACCCGGGGGCTAGTTGTGCCTTCATGATAGTGGGAACTCCTTTCAATTCTTAAGTCGTCTTCCGCTAGGCGGGACGAGATGGCCACGACTTCGAGAGAAGGGTGGCGGACTACCGGTGGACAGCCGACGATATCGAGTCCGAGGGCTGATCGATTTGGGACGGCCCTAGAGCCCGCACTCACCAATAGTCAGCATCTGGCAAGGTCCCGTTCATGGTATAACCCCCATCGACGGTCAACGTGGTTCCGGTAATGTACCAAGAGTCGTCCGAGGCGAGGAATAAGGCGGCGTGGGCGACGTCCTTGGGTTCGGCGATGGCCTGTAAGGGAATGCGTTTAAATAGGGCTTTCATAGCCGCCGGCGTGTACATCGGTTTGGTGAGTTCGGTATACGTAGCTCCGGGAGCCACGCAATTGGCGGTAATGCCGTAGACCGCCAGTTCGGTGGCCAAGGTGCGCGTAAATGCTTCAATGCCTCCTTTGGAGGCGGTATAGGCTGAGCAAAAGGGTTCCGACAACGTGGCGTGAATCGACGAAATATTGATGATTCGGCCTTTGATTTGATGGTCAACCATAGCTTGGGCCGCATATTTGCTGCCTAGAAAGCAACTGCGGAGGTTGGTTTGGATGACGCGATCCCAATCGGCCTCCTCGGTGTCGAGCACGCTGGCTCGATGAATGATGCCCGCATTGTTCACCATCACGTCGATGGATCCGAACTGCTCCAGCGCGACGCCAATGGCGCCGCGCATTTGGGCAGCCACCCCCACGTCGGCGAGAGCGAAGATCGCCTTCGTCCCTTGCTGCTGCAAGGCGTCGACCACTGCCAGACCGGTGGCCTCTTGCCGGTCGACCACGACCACGTTGGCTCCTTCGGCGGCAAATCGCTCGGCAATTCCCTTCCCGATGCCGGTGCCAGCTCCGGTAATCACGGCACTCTTATTCGCCAATACCCCCATAATGATCTCCTTCGGTCTAAAGCACCTTGCTGACCTCGCAAATTTTTAACAAATTTCGCAGCGTATTGTCCAAGTGTATTTTCAATGCGGCCTTGGCCTGGATCTCATCTCTGTCGGACAAGGCCTTGAGTACGCTGAGATGTTCCTGATGGGCGTCTTTCAGGCGCCCGATGTCCTGAGCAAAATAGGCGCGTGCCATTTGCACGTGGCAGTTCAATTGTTCATAGGCATCAATGATTTTGGAGTTGCCCGTCTGACGCACGATGTATTGGTGAAAGCTTTCATCACTATTCATCAGAGCGATGCCGTCGAACTCCTCTTGGGCGAGTTCTCTGTCCCAATTCTGAACAATTGCCGTCATCATTTGGATGGAACCAAACAGTTTCTCGTGTCCCAACTCGAGCGAATACAATTCCATCATTTCGCGCACCTGGAACAGCTCAACCAAATCTTCGGGCCGGATACCCTTTACGAATGTTCCTTTGCGGGCAATGGTGTAGATGAATCCTTCACGATCCAGCATGTTCAAAGCATCCCGGACTGGAGTGCGACTCACCTTCAGCATAGCGGCGATGGCATTGGCGTCGACTCGCTCATTGGGAGTAAACTCCCGTTTCACGATCATTCGCCTCAATAGTTGATACACTTGCTCTTTCAGGTCTTCCGATTTATCTAGCGGCAAGTCTGAGTTCGTCATCATCACCTCACGTCTTGGGTTTGCTGGGGACTGAGTAGCCAACTGACCCCAGGTTTCTTTTGGTGCCTCTAGAATATCTGTAAATATATCACGGAGGGTACTGCATCTCTGATTCGTTGTCAATGGAAAATGTTCTGCATTCTTAAGCCGATCCAGATGAGAGCGAAGCGCTTTTCATACCCAATCGTGTCTAAGATGAAGATTTGGCTGACATTGAGATAGCAAGGATCCGTGGATGCCCACTCGTCGTCGAGACAAATTTTTGGAAAGACAGCGGTGGCCAGGGAGGGTTTCGCCTCCCTGGCTAGGTCATCATCGGTACATCTTTGGTTTGATCCTTACACCATGCTTTTTGGGCAGGAAGTTGGTCGCAGCCGGGACACAAATCTTTATCCAGTTCATCGCCATGTCCCACAAATTCCGACAAAATAGAACAAAACAGATCTAATGGCGAATTCGACGGAGGATAAAGGGGAGGCGATGACGAATATCAGATCATCCAGTCAGGAAGAGGATGAACGGCTCCGATGACATCCAATGATCCCCGTGAGGAAGGCATACGCCGCAAGTTCTCTCAGGTCGTTCCCTATCTGAATGAACGGACGCTCCGGATGTGGGCCGCCATCGAAGCCCAGGAGTTGGGATTTGGTGGAGTGGCAATGGTCGCGCGGGCGACTGGGCTCAGCCGGACCACCGTTGCGGCGGGCGTCCGTGAGTTGATCCATCCTGGGGGGATGGCGGGCGACCGGGTTCGAAAACCTGGGGCGGGGCGGCGACGGCTGACCGAGAACGATCCGAGGCTTATACCGGATCTCGACGCGCTAATCCTCCCCGTGCCACGGGGAGATGTCGAACCGGCTTTGCGGTGGACGAGTAAGAGCACTCAAATTCTCGCCCAAGAACTTCGGGCTAAAGGGCATACGATTAGCGCCCGAAGCGTCAGCCAACTGTTGCAGGAAATGGGATATAGTCTGCAAGCAAACCAAAAATCAGTCGAATCTGCGAAGGAACGACCCAGTCGAGATCAGCAATGTCAGTGGATTGCCTCCATTGCAGCTGCTTTCCTGGAGACTAATCAACCGGTGGTGGTGGTCCAAACCAAAAACCGGCTGGTGTTAAGTGACCTAAACAATCAGAGGGTAGAGCGGACGCCACCGGGGTCCACTGAGACGGTTCCGGTGGAGGATTTCCTCGGCCTGGCTTGGGACGAATCGACATCGTATAGCGGCGGCCTTGCCAATGGCGAGGACGGAATTGGTGTTGGCATCGACGAAGATACGGCGCTGTTCGTCGCCGAAAATATTAGCCGCTGGTGGGAGCGCATGGGCCGGACGCCCAAGTGTAGTGCCCGCACACTGTATGTCGTGGTGGATGGGGGAAGGGCCCAGGATTTGTTGCAGGGGCCGTGGACAGAGAGGCTCCAAGCGCTGGCCAATCGAACCCAGTTGACCCTCCATGTCAGCCGCTTGCCGTCGGGAACCTATAAATGGCGGAGCATGGACCGTCGCTTGGTGGCCATGATTAGTCTTAACCTGCGTGAGCGGGGGCTTAGGACCTATTCGGTGGTGGTCAGTGGACTCGAACCCAACCAGTCGGATGTCGGGACTCGAGCGCTGGAACCCTGCCACCTCACACCAGACTCGTCCGAAATCGGCGGCGATGACTCAACGCTAGCGAACGTCGTCCAAGAGGCTGAACAGGGTTGTCCCGAATGGAATTACTGCATTAAACCACAAACGTTCCGTGATTAAATAATTATTGCGCGAAAGTAGAAGATTGACAGCCTCAAGTGGATCGGATATCTTCTGATATATCTCTAGATATTCCAACGGAGGTGAACAGGGATAGGGCACCGATAAGCACGGGGTCGGACGTGAAAATTTCTCAGGCAACGTCACAGAAGGAGGTCACTTGTAATCCAGACCGCCGCGAAGAGTGCTTGCAGTCACAATAGGTTCTTGTGCGCACCCTAGGGTTTCATATCCAGTAAATGGTGTGCGTGAGCGGGGCCACAGCCGATAGTTGATGCACAACCCAATGGAGGGTAGGAAAATAATGACGAAGCGATGGGGTACCTTGAGCAAGGGCAGGACGCTCGCATTAATCGGTCTGAGTGTGTTGATGCCCGTCGGGGCGAGTATGGTCGGTGCCAGTGCGGCCATGGCCAAAACCGCGCCGGCAGGGTCTCAAGCCAAGATTCACTTCCGCATGATGGATTGGCAAGGCCAAGATTTGTATACCACGGGCTACAACAACATGATTCGGGCCTACGAAAAATTGCACCCCAATATCTCCATTACCCAAGTCTTTGTACCACAGGGCACCGGATATGAGTCGCTGCTGCAGACGGGATATTTGGCCGGATCGGCTCCTTCGCTGGTCGAACTTCAGCAACCCAATTATGAGACCTTTTACAACGACGGCTACTTGGTCAATCTGAATCCCTATATGGTCAAGCCGACTCCGTACAGCCATGGGACCCCTTGGGTGGATACCTTTATCGGCGGACCGACAGGGTTTCAAAGCATTCAAGAGGGCAACTCGGCTGGTGCCATCAACGTCGTCCCGGTAGACGGAGACGGCAATGGGCCCGCCAGTTGGCTGGGATTTTACGTCAATCTCAAGATCTTGCACAAGTCCGGCATTCAGCACGTGCCCACTACCTACACACAGTTCATAGCGGATTGCGCGAAGATCAAAAAGGCGGGATATACGCCCATCGTGGCCGACAATGACCGGTGGCTGGCTTGGGTCTGGTATACGCTCGGTGCGCAGATGGGCAACGACTACGCCGCCAAGTTCTTCCCCAAGAAGTACGCGGTGCCTCTGTTGGCACCCGATGAGTGGGCGGTGGCCATCTTGGACGGAAAGATCAATGCTCAGGATCCCCTCGACCTCTCGATGGCCAAGATAGCCAAGAGCTTGGTCCCGTATTTCCAACCTGGCTGGGTGGGCACCACCATCAACGAGGGAAAAATATTATGGATGGCGGGCGGCGGCGCCTTTCGGATGACTGGCTCGTGGAACTATGGATGGTACCAGAAAAACGTCAAGGGATTTAAGTTCGCGGTATTGGGCTGGCCAGTCTATGTCGTGCCGAAAAGCGCGTCGCCCTATGCTGACCAGGCCTGGGTTAAAAGCGGGGGACAGATCACCTCGGGATGGTCGGTGAACGCGAAGTTGTTAAAGGACCCAGCCAAGCTGCGAGCAGTGATTGATTTTCTACAGTATGCGACCAGCAAGAGCGCTCAGCGCGCATTCTCCGCTGTCGCCGACTCGATGCCGGAAGTGTCGGGAGTGCCCCTACCGCCAGCGGATAAGCCGTTTGTGCTCCCCAATTCGGCCGACACGCTGGCCGCACCTGCTAGCACCGCATCGCCCAATGCCCCTCCGTTGATGCAAAACACGGCCACCATGGCGGCCCTCTCCCAGGAATATCTAAACGGGCAAATCAGCCTTCACCAGTTCATGACCACCATGGTTGCGGATGACATGCCGTATTTGCGCACAGAGTTTGAGAATACCATCTTCAGCCCCAAGACGGGACTTCCTGCTCAAATTAAGGTGGATATGGCGACGCTGAAGCAAGATGAGCGAGAACACGCGGCGAAGGTCGTCATCGCTTCGGCGCAACAGGCGTTAAGCCTGGCTCAATTGCGCCTTCAGTTTTACGATCGCTACGCCCTCCCGTATATGAAAAAATGAGTGTACGGGGTCATTGATTGTGGATTCGAGGATCCAGGGCGGTTCCTGAGGGAGTCGCCCTGGTCGCTCTAGACTCGCACAGACCTGTAGACAAGGAGCGGTGGCAATGAAGCGATGGCGCCTCAGGGGTGTGCACAGAGAGTGGCTGGTGGGGTATGCGTTTATCCTTCCGGCCTTGGGATTTACCTTGATATTTGACTATTATCCGATTCTCAACGGGATGAAGCAATCGCTCTACGACTGGAACGGAGTCAATGTTGACCGGTTTGTGGGCCTGCAAAATTTTCGTCAAATTCTAACCGATCCGGTGTTTGGCCACGCTATGGCCAACGTTTTATTCTTCCTGGCAGCCAACATCGTATTGATGGTGCCTACACTGACCGCGTGCATCATTTTATTTCGCCTTAGAAGCCAAAGGGCTCAATACATCTATCGGATTTTCTTCATGATCCCCCTGGTAGTACCCTGGGTGGTCATGCTGTTGGTGTGGGAGTTTATGTACGATCCGCAGTTTGGGCTCTTCAATCACTTGCTGACAGACCTACACTTGAGTGCATACCGCCAACTTTGGCTGGCCAGCCCTTCGGAAGTGAAATGGTGCCTTGTGGGCATGGGCTTTCCCTGGATTAGTACGACCGCAGCGCTGATCTATCTCGGCGGCCTGATGAGCATTGACCCTGCTATCTGGGAAGCGGCGGCGTTGGATGGTGCGGGATCGTGGGCGCGAGCACTTCGCATTGAGTGGCCACTCCTGCGCGGCCAGTTTAAGCTCAACCTGGTTGGGGTCCTCTCTGGCACACTGACCGGTTATGGGGTCCAGTTATTGGTAACGGATGGGGGACCCGGGTATTCTTCCACCGTTCCTGGATTGTACATGTACCAAGCCGCATTTGGGGGGACGCAAGGTAACTATGGATATGCCTCGGCGGTTGGGCTGCTCTTGTTTGTTGTGGCAATTCTGATGACCGTGGCTATGATGCGCTATGTGAGGAGTGAGGCGTGATGGCGAAAACTGACATTGGTCGCGGAGCGATAGTGCGAGCAAAAGTTCGGAGGATGCATGCTTCCCGTCGTGAGTTTGCCAAGCACGCAATTTTGATTCTGGTTTGTCTCTTTATCGTCCTTCCCATCTTGTTTATGCTTTCCGTTTCGGTAAAAAGCTTGACGCAAGTGCTATACCAATTGCTTGTCGTGCGCGGACCATTTTATCTTCACAATTATCAGGTGGCCTGGCAAGCAGTGGCTCCGTTTATAAAGAACAGCCTCATCATGGCCAGTGGCAGCGCCGCGTTGGCTATCATGACGGCGTCTCTGGCAGGTTACGCCTTCGCCAAATTAAGGTTTCCAGGACGAGATATGCTATTTTGGGTCATTTTCGTCAAAATGCTACTGCCTGGGGTGTTAAACTTGATCCCATCGTTTGTTCTAGCGTGGCATCTTGGCCTGTTGAATACCTATTGGGTAGTGATTTTGTTTGCAGTAAGCGCGGCGCAGCCATTTTGGGTCTTTGTAATTCGGACGTTTGTCCGCCAAATTCCGCACGAGTTGTTTGAAGCGGCAAGGATGGATGGAGCCGCCGAACTGCAAACATTTTGGTTGGTCGTGGCCCCGTTGCTGCGACCCATGCTCATGCTGATGGGCATCAGCGTTTTTATTGCGGTATGGAACGATTACGTTTGGCCGCTGGTTACGATTTCATCGCATAGCATGTTGCCCATTGGCGTGGGCCTGGCTGATTTGAACGCCATCGATGCATCCTACGGTTCCTACGGACCCCTGATGGCGGGCTATGCGATTTCGATGGTGCCCTTGATTTTGATATTTATTATCGGTGCTCGACAGTTTGTCGAAGGCATGTCGTCTGGAGCCGTGAAATTATAAGAGATCGACAGTCGGTGGGCGGCATTGGCGTCGCCTTACACAGTGATCAGGGAGGTTTTTCAATGTCCAGCATCCGGATCGACATGAACAGTGGTCGCCTTTGGTCGGAGCACTTGGCGATGGAGTTTGCCGATCGTCCCTATCAGTACCGCATCGCGGGGACGGTGGACCAAAGCGCGTTTAACGAGGCGTTGGCCCAAGGGACCATGCATTGGAATGATGAGCAGGAGGAGGGCGAGGCTGTTTTCCCCTATTCCCAGATCCGCGTCCACCACACCATCCGCTGGCAAGCGGGTGCGATGGTAGAGTCATTGTCGCTTGAAAATCACCATTCTCAACCCATCGCGCTTGATCATATCCAACTGGGGTTTGTATCGACCTTAGAGTCCCGCAAGGATTGGCGATTGGTGGCTATTCCCTTTCGGGTGCAACTCAACGGAAGCGTTCAGGATTACACCGGCCACCAACTTATGGCCGCCGAAGGGGCGAACCCGGTCAACGTCGATAAATCACGGGACGAGCCGCCGGTGGTCGCAGACGGACTGTGGTCCGAGGCGTGGGCCTGGTGCGACGGGAGCCAGGGCCTGGTAGTCATCAAATATAACAATCGCGACATCGAACTTTCGGTTGCCGCGCTCACCCAAGTGGACCAGACCGGGGCGTTACGATTCGGCGGCGTGGGCCGGTCGTTGTACGGCGAACCATCGAACGCACGGATACTCCAACCGGGACAGCGTTTCGCATTTGGCGAAACCTGGTATCTTCCTTTTCAAGGCGGGCTAGAAGAGGCCTTTTATACCTATCGTGCCTTTCTCGAGTCCAGGGGGCACACCGTTCCAGCTAGTTACCATCCGCCCGTGAACTGGAACGAACTCTACGATGTGGGCTGGTACCATTCCAACCCCGAAGAATTGCAAAAGTTCTATACCCAGGATGCCTTATTAAAGGAAGCAGAAAAAGCCCGCGCCAGCGGTTGTGACCTCTTATACCTCGACCCTGGTTGGGAAGTGGCAGAAGGTACCACCAAGTGGGATGTGGCTCGGTTGGGCTCAGTGCCCGATTTCATTCACGCGTTAAAGGACCAATTCGGGTTGGACTTAGGCTATCGAACCATATTGCGGACCTATAAAGAAGAGTGGCCGTCAGCCTACTTCGTCGAGCATCCCCGAGAATTTACGCCCGAAGAGCCTTTCTGGATCCCGTTTTTTGAGCCCTGTCTCTGTCACGAGGAATTCTGGCAGGAAAAATTGGAACGGATCCTAGCCATTTCGCGGCACGGCGTCCGCTTTATTATGTTTGATGAGATGGACTGGCGTGGGCCCTGTTACGCGACCCACCATAGCCACCCGACGCCATCCACCCCCTTGATGCACGCGTTGGCGGTCTACCGCCTGGCCGCAGAAGTACGGCGGCGGTGCCCGGGCTTGCTAACTGAAGTGCACGACCCAATCTGGCCCTGGGAAACCGCAGTCTACGTTCCTACCTATTTTCGGCAAGGCCCCGAGGGCATCGGCAGCTATGACGAAAACTGGGGATTTGAGTATATGTGGAACTGCATTGAGGATTTGAAAACCGGTCGGGCGCTGTCTCTGTACTATTACAATTTGGGATGTAGTATTCCGCTGTATTTGCACATTTCGATGGCGACCGACAACGATCAGTGCCTTTTCTTCTGGTGGACTGCATCCACGGTCAGGCATTTGGGGATTGGCGGCAAAACGCATGAAGCCATCATGGCGTCTGAGCATGCTCCACAGGGATATGATGGAGAACGACGGTTTCAAGCCTACACGCGGCAGATGGGCAGCTATCAAAGGCTGAAAGCCTACTTTGCCCGCGGGATGTTCTTTGGGATCGCCGAGCACATTCACCTGCATACCCTGCCAGAGCGGGTTGGCGGCGTCATCAATGTGTTCAACCTCACCGACGAAGCGCAAGAGATTCGTTTCACCGTCCCTCGCGCGAGGTTCAAGGCAGATCATGACCTCGGCGTCGTTG
Source organism: Clostridiales bacterium (assembly GCA_027365485.1). Lineage (GTDB taxonomy): Bacteria > Bacillota > Sulfobacillia > Sulfobacillales > Sulfobacillaceae > JAMCVM01. Next base: position 808 of record DAHXNH010000050.1, on the reverse strand, counting down.
GCGCTGATGCCACTTGGAGAGAAGATGCAGTGGAGTTTCGTTTGGTCTTGGATGGATTGACGCCTGCGCTGGTTTTAGTGGGAGACGCCGCGGAAGAATCATAGCGCACGGGGGCCACCTGCGGTGGACAGAGAAGGGGGGGTGGAGGATCCTGTCCACCGACACGAGTCTTTGTGTTGCCCGCTAAATCCGCGGAGACGAGGAGACTCGGCGCAATTCTCTATCCTAGAAACTAGCTGGCCGATTGCCATCGCTTAGGAGATTCAGCCATTTCTGGGCGACGAGGCTAGGACTACACGGCGTTACTTTCTCGTCACGGTTGGGGAATCCTGGTGCGTTTGACGCCGTCGCTTGGTTGCCGTTCTGACGTCTTTCCTGGCGGAACAGTGTGATACCGCGAGCGGGTCCAGTGTGATACTTAGCTATCTGTTGGCGCTCATTGCATTTGGCATCGGTCTGGCTAAAATGACTGCCATGGTAGTCCCGTGCGTTGGCTAGCGCGGTTGGCAAGACATTCGGGTTGTATGCGTGCAAAACCAGGGTTTCCGCTAGGTGGTTGTGAGTCCCGTCACCCTGCTCGGCTAGCCTCGGGCGCCGCTGCTTAGAGCCCAAGTTCCGCAAGTCAGGAAACGAGAATTTGATGAATTAATGGGAGCCGTCAGCCGGACGGCTCCCACACCAATCCTCGATCCATCGGCATACCGAGGGCTTCAAGAAGGCGGCGCTGATAGGGTAGCACGAAGGTCTCATTGGATTGTCGCCGAAGATCCAAGTCGCGGAACGCCTCGAGAATCACGGGCTCCGAAGG
>DAHXNH010000044.1 GCA_027365485.1 Clostridiales bacterium | reverse complement strand
GGTGTATTCATCGCCCATCCCTTTCGGGGTGACAATCTATCTAGCGTAATCCCAGAAGCCCGAGGCCTGAATACGGCGGGAATCATCCCCCCAGTTCGAAACCGACGGCTAATCCGAGCGCTATGATTCCCCTTGCTACCTGGAAAAGCCACAACCAGCGCTGCGACATCAAATGTTTTGGCTGATACACCGTCATTCAGGCTCGGTAGCCATGGGCGTGTGCGAGTCGCCAGGCTGCAAAGACACCTTAAAAACAACCTTGTTTTACCGACCCTCACTTTTAACGCTCGTCGCTCCAACGTTGCGGCTCGACGAACGGCCGATGCCTTCTCGGTGATTTGGCTTAAACGGTCCCAGCTGAGCAGTTGGATCTCAGCACGCTAACAACCCGAGTTTCAGGTGGTGATGCGGGCGCGCGGTAAAGACATCGCGGGGGGGTGGGGTCTGGCGAAGGCCGAATCGCATGGGATGGTGCCATCGACGAGGATTGGCGGCGGGGCCGGTGTTAAGTTTTCTAAGCGAGTCAAGAGTTCTGGCCCCCCGTGCCGTAAATAGTGGCGCGGAAGCGTGAAAGAGGCATCTTGACGACCACCGTTTCAATCATCGGTTTAGCACTATTTACGACAATAATTCAGTTGACTGACATTCAACGAGGGGGGTACAATGGGGTCGAATAGGTCCTACCAAAATTATCATAGCGTGATATTGGTAAGACCTAATCAGCGCGAAGCGGGAGTCCGGTGGGGTTGGATTCAGATCTGAAAAAGGAGACAAGGACAAGGTCATGAAAGCCATTGTAGCGACATCTCACGGTGCCCATCAAGTCGGTTGGGGCGACGTGCCGACTCCAAGCGATCCGGGGCCGGGGCAGGTAATTTTGAAGGTCCAAGCCGTGGGAGTGTGTGGAAGTGATTTACACGTCTATCACGGCACCGAAAGCTTTCCCATGCGCTATCCTGTGGCCTTGGGACATGAGATGACAGGGAGCATCGTGGCAGTCGGTCCTGGGGTTAAGGGATGGTCCATCGGCGATCGCGTAGTGAGTGAAACCGCGTATCAAGTGTGCGGCACCTGTTTACTGTGTCGACAGGGACAATATAATCTTTGCCCTGACCGTTTGGGATTTGGGGCCTTAGTCGATGGTGGCATGGCCGAGTATGTATTGACGCGAGCGGCAATTTTACACCGGGTGCCCGAAGGGGTGGATGAAGTCTCGGCGGCAATGACCGAGCCTACCTCGGTGGCCTTTCATGGACTCACCGTGAACACTGAGATTACCCCGGGCGACAGCGTGGTGGTCATTGGCCCTGGCCCCGTGGGACTCATGGCGGTGCAAGTGGCCAGCCTGTATAGCCCGCGCCAGTTGGCGGTGATAGGCACCGCCATGGATGTGCCAAGATTGGCCTTAGCCCGAAAGTTGGGTGCGGATGCAGTCTATGAGGACAGTGACAGCGCGCTTACCGCGCTTAAGACGGCTGGATTCGGCATCGGTGCCGACGTCGTCATCGATGCCGCGGGGGTGTCGAGTACCCTGCAATTAGCGTTGGAATTGGTCCGTCCAGGGGGGCAAATCACCAAGATCGGATGGGGACCGCAGGCACTTCAGTTTAGCCTGGATCCTCTGGTGGCCAAGGCGGTTCGGTTGCGCGGATCGTTTAGTCATCATTGGGAGACCTGGGAACGTGTTTTGGCCCTAATGGCCTTGGCTAAATTGACGCCGGCGGTCATCGCCGAAGCCTATCCTTGGCAATCCTGGCAAACGGCATTCGAGGATATGGGCAGTCACCGCATCGGCAAGGCGGTGATGGTGCTATGAGCCTTGACGGAATCGATTTGTGGCAGCCTGCGGTGCAAATTTCTTTGGATTTGCCAACCTTGGAGGAGGCCTTGCCGATGGCCGAGGTGGCTATGGAGGCCGGAGTGGACTGGTTGGAGGTCGGGACGCCTTTGATCTTGGGAGAAGGAGTGCGCGCGGTACGCGAACTCCGCCAGCGCTATCCCTCTGTGCCTATCGTTGCCGATTTGAAAACGATGGATGGGGGCTATCTCGAAGCAGAAATGATGGCGCAGGCGGGCGCGACGTTTGTCGTGGTGATGGCGGTGAGCCATCCGGCGACGGTGCGTGCGGTTGTCGACGCGGGAGTTCGGTACCGCATTGGAGTCATGGGAGACATATTAGCCGCGCAGGATCGCGCCGTTGCCGCCCGGAACCTCGAGCAGGCCGGCGTTGACGTGATCATTGCTCACCTCGGGTTTGACGAACGGCACGCGAACCCAGGAAGTCCCCTCGATTTTTTGGGCGATATCGTAAATTCGGTAAAGATTCCGGTACAAGCCGTAGGCGGGCTGACCCTGGACGACTTGCCGCAGTTGCCGGGGTTGGGAGCGCCACTGGTGGTAGTGGGAGCGCCGTTGGTCATCGATAATCATGCTTTTTCGCCAGCCAGTGAACGGAGTCAGCTTCGGCGAATTTTGGCCGACGTTGTCTGCGCGGTCAAAGACCGATCGAAGTAACCGTCTTCTTAATATTGGAGGAGGATTATATGACACGCCCGCATTTAGCGGCATTTCCAAAAGGATACTTTGATGAACTGTGTCGGGGAGAGCGATCGCTATATTCTTGGATCGATGAAGCCGCAGAGTTACCCATTGATGGGATTGAGATGTATCCCGACTTCTATCCGAACACGGACGATGAGACGATTCATGATGTCTATGCCTATGCTGCGGCGAAGGGATTGGCGATTCCTATGCTCTGTACCTCGCCAGACTTTACTCATCCGGATCCCACCTATCGCCAGCAACAAATCCGCTGGATGCAGGAATGGATGGTGCGTATGGCGGATTCTCCCAGCCCCAGCGGGTTTCGCTCATGTCGAGTGCTCTCAGGCCAGAACCGTCCCTTGGTGGGTACTGACGAAGGCGTTCGTTGGGTCATCCAAGCCATTGAGCAGTTGTTGCCCGTCGCCGCGCAATATCGCGTGCATCTGGTGATAGAGAATCATTATAAGGACGGTCAATGGGAATATCCGGAATTCGCCCAGAGCCTCGAACGTTTTAGCGCGATTGTCGACCGCATTCACTCCCCGTGGTTTGGGGTGAATTATGATCCCTCTAATGCGCTGGTTGCCGGCCAAGACCCGATTGAAGTCTTGGGACGCTTTCAGTCTCGGGTATTGACCATGCATGCTAGTGACCGTCATCTTAAAACGGGATTCGACGTGCATGAGATTACCGCCTTTCGCGGTCGAGGATATCCCGAAGCATTAGAGCATGGCGTGATTGGCCAGGGACTCATCGATTATCCCGCAGTGATGAAAATTCTGCACGACCGCCAATTTTCCGGGTGGATTTCGATTGAAGATGGCGTGCACGGTCCGGATGATTTGAAGCAGTCGGCGCAGTTTTTACAAAAGTTGCTCGATGAGGTTTTTGGCCGGGCTAAGGAGCCCAGGCGATGACGAGCGAAGCCGGGAGTTTGGCGGAACCGGACGCAGGGTCTAGGGATGCACTGGCGCAACTAATTTCCCTGGAGGGTCTGGAGGCAGGCGACCGCTTGCCTAGTGAACGCCGTCTGGCTCAGCACCTGGGAGTCAGTCGCAGTAAGATTCGAGAAATGCTGAAGGTGTGGGAAAGTCAAGGGCGCATCCTCATTCGGCCCGGCGCTGGGTGTTTTTTGCGAAGGAATGCTGCGCATTTCTCCGAGAACGTCTTGGAAGTGCTGGGAGCGACTATGCGGGTGACCGACATTTTTGAAGTTCGGCGGGGACTGGAAATTACGGCCGTCCGTTTGGCCGCTATTCGCGCTACGGATGAGGATGTCCGAGCGCTTCGCGCGCTGTTGGATCGAATGCAGGTGCTGTCTGGCGAAACGCACACCGAGGCGCTTTCTCAGTTTATTCAAAACGACCACGCATTTCACCGGGCGATTCAGGAGGCAACCCATAATGCCCTATACCCGGTGCTTTTTGAGACCTTGAGTCCTGTCTTTGAAAAAGTGAGTTGGAAAGCCTCAAGACGGAGTGGAGCGCGTCAGCACGCTGTCGAATACCACCGAAAGATCGTGGGGGCAATTGCTCAAAGGCACCCCGACTTAGGCGCAGCGGTGATGGAACTGCATCTGAGTGATGCCGAAGAGCTGCTCACGGCAGCACTGAGTGAAGAGTCGGACGGCGGGGATCATCCTGGAGCGAGTGAGTTAGTGAGGCAGAAGACGTCCTTAGCACACGATTGACTGGCTTGCCCCAGTGAAGGGGTGTTGAGGCGCGAGAAAGTGGGGCCAGTGACACGGCTCTCTGCTTTCTCGGGGGTTCGGAATGGTTGGTGAGACCAGGTTCTCAGAAATCTTTCAGCTTAGTTAGTCGACAGGCTGCGCTGACGAGGCCATGATTGCCGATGGATTTAGGCGGTCAACACTTATGAAGCCGGCCGGGGCAAGATGCGAGCCATGGAATGTGGGAGAATGTGGGAGGAGAAGACAACGTGTTACTGACTGGAGCGGAAATGATATTTGCCGAAGCGACCTCGTTAGAAGAGAAGTTCGCATTGTGCCAGCGTGCCGGGTTTGATGGAATTGACCTTCGGGACAGTATTGTCCATACGGACTTGGTTCGTGCGTTGGTCGATCGTTACCAAATGCCCGTGGCGATGGTGTATTCTGCCTTGCCGATTCCATTACTGTCAGAGACCGTTCAACAACGCGCTCAAGCGGTGGAACTTTTGACCGAAAAAATTCGTGCTGCGGGGACCGTGGGAGCCCTTGGGTTAGTCCTGGTTCCGGTTTTTGGGCCAGCGCGCATTCAGGTGCGATCGATCTCAGATATTCGGCAGGCAGAGCAAGTGGTTCTCGACTGCCTGTTAACCGAGTTGGAACCTATCCTCGCCACCTCCGGCGTGTATCTGGCCATCGAACCTCTCAATCAAACAGAAACCCATCTTTTTAACAGTCCTTCGGCAGTGGCCCAATTTCTTGGTGCCGGTCCTCGGGCGGGTGTGAAGACGATGGCGGATACGTATCACATGGATCGCGAGCGCCAAGATATGGCCCATGAAGTGGAGGCATCCGAGCGCCATCTCGGTTGTATCCACCTCTCAGGGCCCGATCGAACGCTGCCAGGTCCGGGTACTATCGACTTTGCTCGTTTGTTTCGCGCCTTGATCCA
>DAHXNH010000030.1 GCA_027365485.1 Clostridiales bacterium | reverse complement strand
GAGGCGGATGGCGAGCAATTTCGCGTGATGACTGTGACGAAGGAGATGCTTATAATGGCGAATCGCGGAGCGATTCTGGTGTTCGACTGCGTGGGCGAGTTGACGCTGCAACCGGGCCACATGGGCTTCTGCGGCATTCCAGTCAATCCCCGAGACGAAGGGATGGGCGAGCACGGAGGGAACACTCGCCTCCGGCGCGCTGTCCCCCTCGTTCAGGTAGGCCTCGAATCTCGCGCCAAGGGACGCGGCGGGCTCGCTCAAGGCGGTTGGAAAGTTCATCACCGGTCCTCCTTTCATGGTCCTGCGATAACGTGTTCTCGTCGAATGACCTTGGGTAAGTCAGCCCGCTTTCGCGGTGGAACATGGCACGGCATCGCCGTGCAGTTCCTATCCCTCCGATTACGGGAGGGCCTTCGCTTGGTACCCGTTCCGTTACCTCCTAAGGAATGGTGACCCCCTTGCGGCGGCCCTACTGCCCGCAGGCAGACCCCATGAGGCTTACCACGTTGCACTGAGAGTCCTTTCGTGAAGTGTTTAGGTGGCCCATCTCCCGCGGTAGCCGTCGGAATGGTGACCGAACGCCGGTGGAGCGTTGGGTCCGGCTACGTGCCTTTTGGCTCAAGCGTATCAAAGTGGTTTCGCTTGTTCGCGATCACGCGGTTTATCTGAGCTTTGCAGTGACTCACCATGCACTTCCAGCCTAGCTCCGGTCTGAATACACTTTTTTTCAGGTCGCGGCTACATTGTTCCGTGGGCTTCACAAGGCCTCGTTACCAAGGCTCCATGCCACGGCAGGCTCGCACTCACCATTCAGAGTGGGTGGATTCGAACCACATGACTCCCAATACCTTCGTGTCACAACCCGAGATTGACAGTGGCCAAGACCGAGTTGCTTCATTTCTTTGAAAAACACTTCGATGGTTCAGACCACAGTATAGTGGCTTATCGGGAGGGGATCCGCAGCGAATTCCAGCGACCCGGGCTGACCTCGGCTTTGTGTTTGTCTCCACCCACCTCGGCATGGGATGCAACGTCAGTGCCTGGAATTAATGCCAGACAACGCGCGCCCACACGCGCTATCCACGGCACTCCGTGGCCGCTGGAAAATGCCTTGAGCTTGCCTTCATGGCCCATTACTGCAGCCGAATCTGGTCAATCTACTGAATCAGTTTATCCAGATGCGTCGCAAAACTCCACCGTTTAGGGCCGAGATACAAGGCGTTGCCTTAGCTAAATCCTTTTAGGTCTCCAGAAATCTTCCAAAATAATTTTTCTCTGCGAAAGGCAAAGTCTAAGTGAGAATTCTCAGAGGCTTGTCATCTATGCGTCTCAAAAAGAAGGGGGTCACGTTAAGCTCCCGACCCAGGGTCTCCAGCCGTTTCAACGTTCGCTCCCATAGGCCTCCCTCAAAGACTGGTTCGAAGTTGTTTCTTGGGCCACCGCATCGCAAAGTCGCAATACGGTTGCCTAAGTCGCTCAAGTGGAATCGTGAAAAGTGAGGGAACTTAACGTCTGACACGATCGTCTGCATCTGAATCCCACAGTGTTACGGAGGGCGCGAAATTCAAATACTAATTGTGCGGTTCGTACGGATGTCGGAAGTTTACGACAGGGTAAATAGCAATTTGCAGATCGCTTGGTGATTGCTGACAATATCTCTTATGTGAGAAACGTTTTAAAAGACGCCGTCGAAACTCGCGATGTTCCGGACATTGAGTATTTGGTCACGCGGCTTGTATCTGATGTCGAGCATGTCGGATCACAGTATAATGACTGGATTTATGGTCAAGCACAGTCGGTAATGATGCATCAAGAAATGACGGCCGAGTCGGATGAAACATGGTGGGAACCTACGCCTGCAGAGTTCTCTGTTTTTGACGATGCGTTTCAATGGAATTATCAATTAGACGACACTGAGGTGTTCGAATTCCGTGGACCAAGAGCCGGTTCTACATGTGGTTCAGCCGCATAGCGTTTACGTTCGCAGGATTGTTGCCGAGAGAATTCATAATGTGGTGCCGGGTCGGGCTTATCATCCGCGCCTATCTACAAGCCTTCGTTTGAATAAAGATGAGGATGGTCCATTGGCTGTCTTAACGGGCAGCGTGTCGGGCGATGTCGACGAAGAGTTTCCGTTTCCAGTGGAAATTCGTCTCGTAGCGCATTTTCGCATCTCAAAAGACAACGCAGGTGAAAACGAAGATGCTTTTTCCACATTTCTCTCGCAACAGGCCGTTGTGCTTTTGTGGCCGTATGCAAGGGTTCACGTCACAGAAATCATCGATAAGTTAGGATTGCCCCCAATCGTTCTGCCCTGGGTGAATGTGGTCGAAACGGCTAAGAAACTCCAACGAGGCATCTGATGCCTAAGCATAATCGCGCATGGTTCAAAGGTTTTCAATTTCAACCCCGTAGGCCAGCCCCAATAGTGGCGAAAGCGACCACGCAAATAGATGATTTGCGCCTGTGGCTGTCCGCACATACCCAAATCATTCCGGACGTTGCTTTAACACTCGACATCGGCTCAACACGGGATAAGTTTCAACGGCGATTCCGTGTATCCTGAGCTCCTACAGACGTCGCATTGAAACCGACCATTGAAACCGATCTACGGATATTATTGCAACTTCCGACGACAGATGACGAATACGCCTCTATGCGTGGCCGGCTGGTCGAAGTCCTGGTAGAAGCAATTGTCTTCCCGCAGTATGACGCCTCCGATTGCATGCACAGCTCAGATTCGCATATTCTCTATCGGAACCAGCGATGGTTGGCCTCCCTCCTAATCAAAATGGAAAATCTGTTTGTCGAACTATAGATGTATATGGTATCGGTCTTGCACGGAGCGCGTTTTTTGAATGCAAAGCCCATCCCGATCTTTTCACGCCAAATAACATTGCTGATTTAGACCAGCTAAAAACATTTAATCGCTAAGTATCCCAATGTGGTGGCAGTCATCAACGGAGTCACTTCTATGACACCGAGGCAACTGTCGATTCAGTTAGGAGCCTTGAAATATTAACCTTCCATTTGGGGCGAATCGCCTATGGACATCTAATGTTACAGAGCCTACAATGAAGGTTTAGGGATCCGGACGTCCGCAGGGAGAATCCCTACGGACGTCCTAGGAACGGGGCTGGAA
>DAHXNH010000003.1 GCA_027365485.1 Clostridiales bacterium | reverse complement strand
TCGAATGACATCGACTAGTGTGGCGTCGGGATTGGCGTACCGGATATTGTCCGCCACGGTGCCATCAAAAAGAAACGTTTCTTGTAAGACCACGCCGACTTGACGATGGAGATCGGATTGTTGGACCCGTCTTAGATCCACACCGTCAAGGTAAATCGTACCCTCGTCCGGATCGTAAAATCGGGCCAAAAGATTAATTAAAGTCGACTTGCCAGCCCCGGAATGACCGACTAAACCAATCATTTCCCCGGGTTGGATGTCCATATTGATGGCCTTGACCGCCGGTCGATGGCGCTCGTAACCAAAGCTGACCTGGTCAAATTGGATATGCCCATGAATATGAGGCATCGCCACGGCATCGGCGACATCGTCTACATCGACCGGAGCATCAATAATCTCAAATATGCGGTCGGCCGCGGCCATGGCATTCGTTACCCAGTTAATCAATTGGCTGAACCATTGCAAGGGACCCAAAAGCATCGCAATATAGGCTGTAAATGCCACCAAGGTTCCCAGGGAAATGCGGTTGTGCAGGACCTGCTCACCGCCGAAGTACCATATTAGCAGGCCGCCGATACCCGACAGGAAGGAAAAGAGGGGAAAGATGCCTTGCCACATGCCGTCGGTGCGAACATTTTGCAGGACTAAGTCCTGATTGGCACCATGGTACCGTTCCCGCTCAGTGGGCTCTTGACCAAAAGCTTTCACCACCCGAATGCCCTGTAAGGAATCACCCACCAAAATATTGAGGCGCATCATCGACCGCCACTGACGATACCACCGTTGGCGCACATACGGCCATACCACTACCGAGACCAAGACGATGAGGGGCATGGTTACGAAGGTGATTAAGGCCAACTGCCAGTCCATGGCTAACATGACCGCTAACACGGACACAATCAGTAAGGACTGGCCGGTAATCATCACAATCCCGTCGGTCATAAATTGCTGCATGGATGCGGCATCGCTATTGACACGGCCAATAAATTGGGAGACTTGGCGTTGGTCGAAGTATCGGAGCGACAAGGCCATCAAGGCGTTATACGTATTGCGGCGGATGTCGCCCATCACCCGGCTGCCAAACCAAACCCCGAGATAGCCGCGAATTGCCTGCATCCCCAGTTGAATGACGTTCATGGCAAACAACAGGGCGACCAGACTCAAAAGATCTGAGGAGAAGGCTTTAGGCTCCAGAACCCGATCGATAATGATTTTGGTGACATACGGCGGAATTAATTGAACGCCCGTGCCAATGAGCAACACGACCATGGCAAAGACGACGGGGCCGCGATAAGGTCGGATGTAGCCTAATAGGCGTCCCATCACCTTTTTCTTATCGACGCAGAGCGGACAGACATCGGTACCGTCAGGAAGCGTGCGACCGCACCGGGAGCACGAACGAGGTCGGTCGCGCACCGACATCTCGGGAATCGGTTGCTGGTCGATGAGGGCTTGGAGGACGCTCAAGCCGTAGGCGAATTGGGGGGCCAGAGGGGCACTGAAGCGGACAAAGGCTTCGTCGAAGGGCTCTGACTGATAGCTAAATAAGAGATGTCCTCCGCCAAAGTCCTGCGCCAGGCGCACCGCTTTCAGACGCGATACCTCTAACTGACGAATGACTTCACCCTCTTCGTCATAAAGAGTAATCCTCTCTGGGGTGATGACAAACCATCTCCGGCAAAAATTGGCGCCATCGTCCAAGTCGGACTCTAAGGTTAAAATGGTGGGGCCCGACGACAAAAATTTGGGCCGAGACTCTAGACTGGCCATGTGATTTTCATCCCTTCTTACGACCTAAGCAGCATGATTTATTTTGGAAGTGAAAGCATGGTCAATGTATCACAAAAACAGGAGATTGCACCGACTTGTGTGAACCTTTTGCCAAGGGAAGCGCTGATGTCGTCGGCGGCCAGCTCCGTTCACGGACAGAGACGACTGGGCCTTCGGCGAGAGGAGTCGAGGCTAGGGCGTTGTGACCATTGGGCGGGAAGAGGCGTGGGCCAAAAACCATGGAAAAGGGGTGGACCCTACAGCGATTCGAGGCCATTGTTCGATTCGGAAAGCACCCATAAGTAAAAGATGTTCGGATACGACGGGGATTTGCCTATTCCGAGGTTATGCCCCGCCGCCAATGACGATGGTTTCACCTGTGATGTAGCTAGCGGCGGGGGAGAGTAAAAAAACGGCTAGGCGCGCGAATTCTTCGGGATCTCCGGTGCGCCGCAAGGGGATGGCCGCCAAATGAGCCTGGTGAATGTCGCTGAGCGAAGTGTGGGTCCTTTCCGCTTGGGCCCGATCCAGTTCTTGGATTCGTTCGGTGGCGATCCTGCCCGGAGCAATCGCGTTCACCCGAATATGATCCTCGGCCCAAGTCAAAGCCAGCGACTGTGCCAACGCCGAAACGGCTGGGCGAAAGACATTAGATAACAGCAGGGAGGGAATCGGGCGGCGGATGGACACTGAGGTGTTAAACAGGACAGAGGCGCCAGCCCGCAGGGAAGGTTTCAGGCTTTTCACCAGTTGCGCTGGTCCCCCCAGCAGTTGCTGATAGGCGAGCGTAAAGGCCTCCATATCCAAGTCTTCCAAGTCTCCCGGGCGGGGCCCGCCGGTATTGACAAAGATGCCGTCGAGCGGATGACGATGCCACTCGGATAAAAATTTGGCGATGCTCTTGGAATCGCTGGTATCGAGGGACAAGCCAACCCCTCCCAAGGGTTGGGCTGCTTTAGCTGCGATTTCGGCGTTACGCGATGTTAAGAAGACGATGGCGCCTTCGTCGGACAAGGCCTGAGCCACGGCTTGACCCAATCCGCGACTCGCGCCCATCACCAAATAGAACTTCCCTTCCATTTCGAGCTTCACTACGGACCCTCCTCAGTGAGCTTGAGCCAAATCGCTTGCACGCCCAAGCGTATTCCAATTCCGCTTCGTATCCGTTAGTGTAGATCAAGCAAAAGTAGATGACTAGCTTGGCATCGAGCAAGGTGCGATAAAGACGCGAGTCATTTGATTAGGTGACTATGACGAGTTGCGAGGATCGGTCAAAGAACCCGGCAGATCCCTTCACTGAACGCGTGGATGACCGTTTAGGGTTTGACGATTCGCCAAAGCCTGGCTGTGAGACCAAGCAGCGGCTCGGATGGGAGAGGAATATGGGAACCACGCTGTGTTGGGTTCGTCACGGTGAGACGGACTGGAATGCCCAGCGACGACTGCAAGGTCGTGAGGACATTCCCTTAAACTCCCGCGGACGAACCCAAGCGGAGGCCGTGGGACAGTATTTAGCCCTGTCTACGTGGCACAAGATCGCAGCTAGCCCTTTGTCTCGGGCTTGGGAGACGGCCGTCATCATCGCCCGAATCACGGGGATTGAGGGACCGATAAGGATGAACGATTTGCAGGAACGAGACTATGGGTCAGGCTCAGGACTGACGTCGGAGGAACGTGCGCAACGCTTTGTCAACGGTCAGGCATCGGATATTGAGCCCATGGAGGCCATGCGACTTCGCGTGGATCGTGCGCTCAAGGACCTGACTCGGAATTATCCGCAACAGTCGGTCGTAGTGGTGGCTCATGGCGGTACCATCAATGTGGTGCTTTCCCTTCTGTCTGGTGGGGAGATCGGCACCGGCAAGACGGTTTTGGCCAATGCTAGTCTGAGTGTCGTTGAATATGAGAATAAAACCTGGCGCATTGTGGACTTCAATCAAAGGATAGTCTAAGCCCAGATCCTATCCGTGTCTCAGACCACGATGCAGGCAGTAGGCAGAGTTCCGATAGTGTGCACAGGGGGCTTTATTTTTGGCTTTTTAGCAGCCTAAAAGCTTCTTTCGGCTGACGATTCGTGGGCCAAGGTTGATAGGGAGCCTTGGCGCCATTTGGTTGATATTTGACAATGCGCCCCTGGGATATTCGGTCGGCAAAGCATGCGGCGGGGGGATACTCCGCCCCAAGGACCGGTCAATGAAATCTGCAAAGACTCTGAGGTCATGCTGACAATCGGGTAAGCGACAAGAGAGGATGGTATCCATGGAGCGATTTAAGCTGCTCGGTGCGGTTCACCTGTTTTTAGTGCGAGATCAAGAAATCCTCCTGTTGCGACGGTTCAACACGGGTTACGAGGATGGGAGCTATAGTGTGCCAGCAGGGCACTTAGAAGGTGGGGAGTCAGTGATCGCGGGATCAATTCGCGAGGCGAAGGAAGAGTGCGGCATCGAAATACCTTCAGACGAAATAGAGGTCGTTGGAGTTATGCACCGACGATCAGACAGCGAGCGCATTGATTTCTTTCTAAGACCGAATACTTGGCAGGGTGAAATCCGCAATATGGAACCGCACAAATGTGACGACTTAAGCTGGTATGCCTGGGATGCGCTTCCGGCAAATATGATTCCCTACGTGAAACAAGCGTGGAGCAACTATAGAAATGGAATTTGGTTTGCGCAATTTGGCTGGGAATGATAGTCGTTGGTCCATAATGTCCGTTTGCGTCGCCTATTGCCGGGATCGATGCGATCGACGGCCCGAGCCATTCAAGCTGAAGTCGTCGAGGCGGCTGAGTCAGGCCGCACTAGATGGAGGGACGGCTCGCTTTATTTTCAGCTTAGCCACGGAGGCTTGTTTCGTCAGGTTAACCCCTGGGTGGCCAGCTAGATTTTCTGCATTAAGCGCTCACGCCGTTCTTCGTATTCCGATGGGGTAATGATACCCTGATCCATTAAGCTTTTGAGGCGGACCAAGTCGTTCATGGCCGATTGGATCCCGCCGACGGTAGCCCCGGGGTTATATCGCCGATTGAAGTCTTCTTCAGACATGGCGAGGTAAAAAATTCCTTCAATGAAGCCGATAAATCCGGGAAGACCGGTCCAAAAAAGGCAAGCATACAAGATGCCCATGCCGGTTTTTCCTAAATAGAACTTATGGACTCCGAAACTTCCTAACAATATGCCCAAAAGACCCGCTATGACTTTATTGCGCATTATTTGCGACCGCTTCCTTTGGGCATGGCATTCACGGGAGCCCCTTGCCCATGGCGTAGGATGAAATCGGCTCGTTCCAGCAAGCGGATGGCATCGGATTCGGGAATTTCGGCTGTCGACGGCAGAGGTTTTGTCCCTGGTATGGCCAAGAGCATCGGGCTTCGGTAGGGCAAATAGAACTCAGCGATTAAGCTTTTCCTCTGCGCTTGCCAGAAATGGTGCCAAGCGTCGTTGTTTGGGTGCCAATCCGATCCATAGCCAGTGCCATCCGCTAAATAGACCGCCAAAACCCAGGAACCGCTTGCGTACCTATGAAAGTCCGGCACCAAGCTGTCAGCGACTGGTGCCAGGCAATACTTGATTTGAAGCCACAGGGCTTCCGGGTCGACCTCGTCTTGGCTGGGGATGCCGTCTTGGGCATCTAACAACCGCTGCATGGCGCGGTCGAGGTTCGTGTTCGTGGACATGCTCTTTATCCCTTCTCTGATTTGTTTGGCCAAGGTTCCTCGATGGGCTTTCGATCGCTCCCCGGATTTTAGAATACCTAACAGAATCCTTAAAATGAAATTCGTGTCGGGCCGAGAGTTTTCCTGCCGAATCTTAGCCCGATCAAGGTTTTTTGTGACGGTCGGGATGATGATAAGGCGCGGACGAATGGGTCTCTTGAGTCTTCTTGGGCTGCGCCGTTTCTTTATATATGCGGAAACCTGAAAAATGGTGATCATTGACTGCGGCGATGCGGACGCTGACCCTGGATTTTCGGATGTGAGTGCGGTTAGTGCCCTTGATCTATGCCGGTAAGCCGGCTCTCTCCGTAGACGGAAGCACGCTAAGACGATATGATCAGAGGACTGGATTCTCAGGTGACATCATCCGCATCAGCGGAATAGGGAGATGGTAAGATGGCGAGCGAGGTACGACGAGGCAGGCCCGAAGACGTGAAAATCTTAGGGGAGCTTTCGGATCGAGTGTTTCGACCCAATTTGACCCCAGGAACGGGGATGCCTTACGAGTTCCCGAGGCTTTTTCACGCTGCCAATGCGCAGAACTTATATTTTGTTGCTGACGACCAAGACCGTCCGGTCAGTTTGGTGGCGACCTACAAAAGTGTGCTCGCGGCTAATGGAGCGCTCATTTCGGCTATTTCCATTGGTTCGGTAGCTACGTTGGTCGAACATCGCGGCTATGGGTATGCTACCCAAATTTTGGAAGCAATGATGCGAGACGCCAGGTCCGATCACTCTCTGATGCTGGTTTCGGGAGGACGTAATTTGTACCTGCGCTTGGGCTGCGTGCCTTTTGGCCATTTGATTCGGGTAGATTGGCCGGTCCACAGTGAAGGTCCTGGCCGTGGCATTTTGATCCGAGAAGTTGAGGATTTTGCCAAGGACGTGGCTGAACTGCATCGGGTTTACCGCAGCGAGCCCTGTCGATACTTGCGGACGTCGGAAGAAATGGCGGCATTTTTGCAGGCGACGAAAGCAGAGCGATATCGAGCCCGTCCGCACCCCACCCGAGTCTTTGTCGCCGAATCCGCGGGACGAGCGTTGGCCTATGTGGTGGCGGCGCCGAGTCGTGATGGCAGTCGGGTCGATTTGGTGGAATGGGCTGGCGACCGCGCTCAGTTGATGGCCTTGGCGAACAGGGCTGGGCAGGCTGCTGGCGCCAAGAGAGCAGAGTGGTTGCTGCAACCCGATGATCTGACGCTTCGTGGAATGCTTGCCAGTCATGGGATCGCTGAACACGACGAGGCCAATGAGGGTACGCTTTTAATTTTGAATGTGAAGCGGCTGGTGGACGAAGTCAATCCGGTGCTGAGGGAACGCACGGGTCAGGGACTAAAGGTCGTATCGGATGACGGCAAATTCGTTTTGAGTTGGTCTGGGGAGACTGCGAATGCGGTGCCCCAATTGCCGGGGCCAGTGAGCGTGGCCTCGATGGGCGCTTGGTTTTTTACCGATAGCGGACTAAACTTGCCCTTGCCGGATACGGCCGGGCTCAATTTTGTTTAAGGGCGGGGTGGACGTACCCCGCCGGAGGCTAAACCTTACTTACAATTGACGAGATTTCCCTCTAAGATCGCCGTGCCCAACAGGGAACCGGTAGGATTACTGGGATAGACGTTGACCAGCCCGGGAGTGAAATCGCCGCTAGCGTTTTCCATGGTGCCAGCCCATGTCCCCGGGCCGGAAGGGACTACCAACATGACTTGGGCGGAACTCACCGCGCCGGTGGTGGCGTCGGATAAGGTAAACGCGTAGGTGGTGAAATTACTGCCAAATATGTCGGGACTGGGAAGGTTGTCGCCGACGACATTGAGCCATTGGCCCGCTTGGTAAGAACTGGCGGCCAGAGAAGCTACTCCAAACGAAGCATTGACATCGCTGACGATAGAGCTTAACGCTACGGAGCATTCGGTCACGATGGTGGGCGGCCAGGCTATCCCCAAAGGATCCGGGGCGGGTTTGGGGTTTTTGAGACCGAGGTAATAGAAAGTGACGGGACCGACCACCCCGTCGTTGCTGATGCCTTGTGCGGCCTGGAACGCTTCGACGGCGGATTCGGTGGCGTTGTCGTAGTAGCCAGAGATATCGCCTGTGTAGTAATCTAACGTCGTTAAGATGCTTTGAATAAAGACCACGTCAAAGCCGTTGCGACCAGAAAAAATCGCCCGACCGCCAGCAAAGGTATAGATCCAGTTGGCATCGTAATAGCCGAATCCGGCAATTTGGTTGTTGGGAAATCCGGTGTCACCGTTGGAGGATGCCGAGGCTTTAAAGGCGGCGACGGCGGCCCCGGTCGCAGTGTCAAACGTCCCCGTGGCGGGTCCATCCAGGATGGTGGCGTATTGGAAACAGTTGAGACGGTTTTGCAAAATGGTGACGTCGCCGCCAGCCATCCCTTCGGACAAGGCGCGGCTACCGAAGACGGGTCCGCCGTAAGTTTGATGGGGCCCGACCCCTTGGCCAAAGACAAAAAACGTCTCGGCGCCGACCACTCCGTCGACGACCAAGCCAAAATAGCTTTGAATGTTCTCGACCGCAGTTTTGGTATCAGCGTCGAAGGTGCCGCTGATGGAGATGGGATCCCCCATCGGGCCCCCAGGGGGGGTCATCATCTTCAGCATCAGATCATAAACCGCCTGGAGCACGGCCACGTCGGTGCCGTGGCTGCCGAGGCTAAGGTTTCTGCTGCCAAATGGCTCATAGGGAGCAAAGGTGGAGTCGAACAATGCCATATAGATAAGCGCTCCTCTCGGGGTTTCACAAGTGTGCTACCCTTTTCCCATATGTTTCGTGAAGAAAAAAGGTTCCAGGTGGCGTGGCCGAGATGAATCGCTTCCTGCGGCCGAAAGGGAGGTCCAAGATGCAAAAAAGCCCAAGAAGTACCGTGGTTCGGGGTTGGCGGTGGCTGGCTCTGTTGACAGCGGCAGTGGGGGCCACCTTAGCGCTCGGGGTACTGCCTCAGTTTGGGCCAGCCGCCCAAACGAGGCATACCCAGCCGCCGATTTGGGCGACGGCAATTTCGACAGCGGATCGTAGCACGAACAATCCTCCCTCGGTGTCGCTGTACGAAAGCCGCGACGGTGGGCTGAATTGGACCAAACTTGAGAGCGGATTTACCGCATTCAACGTGCCCTCTATGCTGTCGGCGACCGATGGATGGACGTCCGGACAGACACAAACTGGTGCCCTATATTTTGGCCAAACGCGCAACGGTGGACAAACCTGGACGCGGTATTTTGGGTCAAAGGATTTAGTGGGCCTGGATTTTTTGAATGATGAGGATGGCTGGCGTAGCATGACCAATCTGCCAAGTTCGGGACAGGTGTCCTGGAAAATTTATCGGACGACGGACGGAGGCCTGCATTGGATCCCGGTCTTTCAGTCTCATTTGGCAACACTTTCCGCGACCAGTGCGCCGTTTTTTGTCAATGCTCAAGAAGGCTTCATCTTAGACATTGAAGGGCCCGAGTGGGATGTTCTAGAAACTCAAAATGGGGGTCAATCTTTTCGCCGTCTGACCGCTCGGCCATTAGGCGGAGCCGGAGTTAGCCCGGTTGGGGTGACGTTTACCACCCCCCGGCGGGGCTGGACGCTGGTTGCCTCCACCGGCGCTGGGGCTGGAGGTTTAAACTTCCTTATGACATCCACCAACGGTGGGCGGACCTGGAGCGAGAACACGGCTTTGCCCAAGTTGGCGACGGTGGAGCAATTTGATTTTCTCACCGCCAACGACGGATACGTGTTGGCGCCGGTTCGAACGATTTCCGGACGTTCAGCGGTCACGCCGGTAGGTACCAGACTTTACCAGACGACGGATGGCGGCGCCTCTTGGCGACTTATCGACCAGAGCCAGAGCATGACATTGACCAATCTGGTGTTTCTGACTTCACTCAAAGGCTTGGCGGTTGAGGGTTCGCGTATCTTCGAGACCGAAGATGGCGGCAGGCGCTGGCACCGGATCGCCCAGAAGCCAGATCTCGATTTTCAGAGCCTTTGGTCGTTGAACCAGATCTCGCGACTTAGCCAATAGCCCCGGGTTGATAAGTTTGGCGCCAGCTTATGAATTTGTCGGGAGGCAGCGGACGGCTGATCCCGTATCCTTGAAGCAAGTCACAACCTTCGCGGATGAGGAATTGGGCTTGGGTTTCGGTTTCTACGCCCTCCGCGGTTACGGTGAGGTTGAGGTCATGCGCCAACCGAATGGTAGACCGGGCGATGGCAGTCTCCCGTGGATGGTCGGGTAGCTGGTCGACAAACGAGCGGTCCAGTTTGATGCCATCGATGGGAAGATCGCGCAGATGGCTGAGTGAGGAATATCCCGTACCAAAGTCATCCAAGACAATGCGAAACCCACGCATGCGGAGATTGTCTAGAGTGCGCCGAGCTAAGTCGTAGTTCTCGAGGATGGCGGTTTCGGTAATTTCGCATTCCACCCAGCGCGGATCGATGCCATATCGTTGGCAAATATGGTGCACGGTATCGGCAAGGTCGTCTTGGGCCAATTGGCGTGCTGAGAAGTTGACCGCAATCCGGATAGCGGTGAGACCGGATTGCCGCCATTGGCCCAGCGCCATTCCAACTAGTTCGAGCATATGAAGGCCCAAGGGGACAATGAGGGCCGAGCGCTCGGCTTCGGCCATGAACTCCGATGGGGCAAGCACGCCACGGATAGGATGGTTCCAGCGGGCGAGCGCCTCAGCGCCTTCCAGCGACTGCGAAGCGGCTGTCACGATGGGTTGAAAGTAGGCCACAAATTCTTGACTGCGGATGCCGTTTCGGATAGCTTCGCGGGTCTCTTTGCGCTCATCCGCCTCGGCAGTCATCGCTTGGGTATGAAAGACATACGAGGTCCCTCGGCGCTTCGCTTCGAACATGGCTGCGTCCGCTTTGCGCACTAAGGTCTCTACATCCTGGCCGTCTTCCGGGAATACCGATAACCCTACGGCAGGAATACATTCAAACGGAGTATCGTTGACCAAGTAGGAGCGTTCGAGGTCCGGTATCAAACAGTCGAGCCAACCGACCGCTTCGCTCGTGTTGGCGTCTGGCAACCAGAAGGTAAATTCGTCGCCCCCCCATCGGGCGAGAATTTGAGGTTGGTCGAAATGCGCCGAGAGTCTGGACGCAACTTCGGCCAAGAGCCGGTCCCCCACCGAATGACCGTGAATGTCATTAATGTGTTTGAAGTCGTTGAGATCGATAAAGCCCACGGTGGCATGTCCATCGGCAGGCAACGACGTAAGATAGGCATTTAGGAGTTCGGTAAACCGCCGACGATTTAGCAATCCCGTCAAGGTGTCATGGTCGGCTTGATAGCGAATATGTTCTTCGAGAGCACGTTCATGGGTCACGTCACGCGCGACACCGGAAAAAAATCGAGGACGCCCGCTATCGTCGCGATGACATTGAATGACCGTGGATACGGGAATGCTGTGACCGTCACGATGCTTCAGCCAGAGGTCTCCTCGCCAAGCACCATGGTCCATCGCCGCCTGCAATTGGTGGTTCAGGGTGTGCGGGTCGGCATTTCGGCGGAGGTCGGATAACCGGACATCCTTCAACCCCTCCAATTCGTCAAATCCCAAGGTGAGTCGGCAGGTGCGATTCGCGTAACGCACGAAGCCATCGAGGTCGGCCACGATTACTAAATCACGACTATGTTCAAATACAGCTGCCAACTGTTGTTGCCGTTCCGACAGGCGGTTGAATTCGGTGATATCCTGAACCATTCCGATTAGGCCCATGAAGGTGCCTATGGCATTGAAGCGTGGTTCGGCCATAGCTAGATAGACGCGGGTACTTGGGCCATGGTTCAAACGAAACTGAACCGACATCGCTGTGTGGTGCGCAATTGCCCGGGCCAACGCCGCTTCGACAATGGCTTGATCGTCGGGGGCGATGCTTTGGATGAAAGCTTCCACGGTCATCGAATCATCCTTGACCGGGTCCCAGCGCATGAGTTCAAAGAGTTCGGGAGAAGCTTCAACTTCTTGGCGTTCGTCGTTCCACACCCAACGTCCAACATGGGCCAAACGCATCACTAAGCGAAGCAAGCTTTCGCTATCTCCCAACGTCTGTTCCATAGAGTGCATGCGATCCAAGTCCTGAGCGATTCCGACGACTCCAAGAGTCTTGTCGTCGACTCGGTAGGGTATCGTCTGCACCCCGACTGTGACGACCCGATGGGACTTGGTTTCGACCAGGAGTTCTGCCTGTTGCGGGCGCCCGTCGAGCGTCCGCTCGAAGATAGACCGGGCCAAACTTTGGTGGCTCTTGGCAACCACGTGAATAAACGAAAGCTGCTTAAGCTCGTCCGCACTGTACTCGAAGAGCCTAGAGCAAGCGGCGTTGCTATGTAACATTGTTCCCTCCCGGTCGAGCAAAAAGATGCCATCGGGAGTCATGTCAAGCAATGATTGCTCCAATGATTGTGACGCATGGGCAGTATCGTCATAAAAAGTGCTCATTGCTGCGATCCTCTTCCGTGGGCTAGAATGCCTCAGCGATCTAGAGGCTTGGCCCTCTAATGGTTGACTGATAATCTTTATTCTACAAACTTCGACAAGACACCCTGAACCCCTCTATTCAATGCGTAATATCTTAACAACGATGTCAAAGCTAGAATGTCGGGCAATCCGCCGAGATAAGGTCGCCATCGTCATCGCGGAAGGTAGATCCAAGGTCTTTTGGTTGCGAACAGGACCAAAAAGTCCAAGGTTTTCCATGAGAAAAAGAGCGTGGGCGAAAAGGGATATAGGCAATGTTTCGAGAAATAAAGAGTTTGGCATGGATGGTCTCCCCAGGGGGTGCATTCTTGGGCGTAAACTGACACCAGAGGTCCAGCATTGATGACCAAAGGGTCAATCGCCATTTCGCAGATATTTATCACGTTTTATCGAGAGTCATGGTCGGAAAGAGCTTCGAGCGATCCATTCTGGATCGTAAAATCAGGGACAGGTGATCCAAATGGGACCGGCTCTGCAAGTAAGCGGTGGGGCCCTCTTCATCGGTCATGGGCTGAGGCACGGGGCCGGTCTCGCCATCTGCTTGCCTCATTCAGTCAAACTTCCCTAACGAAAGCGCCCGTGGACGACCGAATGAAAGATTGCCCGATCATATCGCCCATGAAACGAGGGGCTTCGGTGTTTGACGGCGGGATGCTCGTGCACTAAATTTCGGCCGTAGGGTACCTATTGAGGAGGGTTTTTTCTATGCGTCGCCGTCTGACCGCTTGGATTAGTGTGACCTCAGTCGCCATGCTCTTATCTCTGACCAGTATCAGTTTTGCGCAATCGATTCCAAAAGCATCCACGGGGTTAGCTCCAAATTCTTTGAATACAGCCTGGGACCATCTCCTGGGGTATCCTGGATTGGTTCACTCCAGCGTGTCGGCTTATGCCTACGATTTGAGCACCGGCCAGGTTTTGGCGGCCATTCATCCCCAACAGCGAGAGACGCCGGCGTCGGTGACCAAATTATTCACCTCGGCGGCTGCCCTGTCGCTCTTGGGACCACACTTTACCTATCAAACCACCGTCAAAGCTACCCCAACCACTCTGGCCCGGGGCAGTGGTGCGATTTATCTCCAAGGGGGAGGCGATCCGTGGCTTGAAGCCAACGGTGCCACCAATCTGGAAGCGTTAGCGGCCAAGGTGGCGAAAGTCGTGAAACGGGCAACCTCGGTGGTAGGGGTAAGTTCTTTGTTCACAGCCCCGATCTACGGCATCGGGTGGCCTTATGGGGCTCTTTCCCAGAACTATGCGGCCGGGACCACGGCCTTGATGGCCGAGCGCAGCGAAGTCTTTGTCAACGTGACTCAGGGCGGACAGGTCGGCACTCGTCCGGTGGTGGATTTATCGTTTAATGGTGGATTGACTATGCCGTCTTACTTTCAGGTGGTGAATCGAGCCACTACCGGAACCGCAGCCACCGCCGACACCATTGTCATCAATCGCCGTATCGGCACGAATCAAATCGTAGTCAGCGGGAGCATTCCTCTTAGCGCGAGTTCCACGCCCACTTCATCGGCGGCAGTGCTGTCGATTGGAGATCCTCCGCTCTTTGCCGCCGCGTTATTCCAACAGGCCCTGGCGGAGGACGGCGTGCGGTTTGCATCGTCAGCTTCGGTGGCGTCTCAAGTTCCCCCCACGGCGATTACCCTAGCCACGCATTCTTCGGCGAATTTAGCCGCCGATTTGCAAATTCAAAACCAATACTCGATTAACCAGATGGCAGAGAATTTGTATCGCGAACTCGGAGTGGCCAGTCACGGTGTCGGATCGCTGGCGCATGCGTCGGCTTTTATGCAAGCGTTTTCGGCTAAGGCCGGCATTTCGCGCGATCGCGTGCAAGTCGACGGTTCAGGCCTTTCACCTCTCGATGAAACCAGCGCTGAAGAAGTGGTGTCGCTGCTGGCGTACGTTTCTCGGCAACCGTGGTATAAGACGTTTCGCAATTCCCTGATGCACTTGAACGACCCCAATCATTGTGGCATTTTATGCCCTCCAGCCTGGTCGTACAACCTGCCGACTCATACGGACATTTGGGTAAAGACGGGAAACCTTAGTAATCAATGGAACTACGCCGGGTTTGCCAAGGCGGAAAACGGAAATTTGATAGCCTTCGCAATTTTGGACGACGGCACTCCGACGAGTGACAATGCCTATCGCGGTTCAGCCGTCGATCAGATGATGGCAGACACAGCCTTTTGGCCCGGCGTTCCAACAATCTCGGCTGCGGGCGCTCCATCCGCTTTGACGTCCACGAGGCTGGGCACTCTCTTATGGTCAAAGGTTTCAGACCAACTTCCTGCAGTGTCGCCGGGAAGCATCGTCGGCGCTTCGATCGTGAACGTGAAGAGCGGTAAGACCGTATGGCAGGACAACGGTAATATCTTAATGGACTCGGGGTTGTTACCGCGACTGATTTTGGCCGATGCCGCTCTGGCCTATCATCCAAACCCTCCAAATTCAGCGACGGTGGCCGAAACCGGATCGGTGCACGCGGCCGTCTTGAGCGGGAACCTGGTGCTCGATGGCCACGACGACTCCGCTTTGACGTTCTCCAACTTAGCGGCCATGGCGGAGCGGGTGCGAGCGTCCGGAATTAGCACGGTCGATGGCGACCTCGAATATGTCAACGCAATCACCGGTTTTCATGCGAGTCGCTGGCCGAGTGGCATGGCCTGGAATGACTTTGGCAAGGGTTGGACGCCGCCTTGGTCAACTCTGATAGCCAACGACGACCAAGCACAAATTGTGATCAGTGCTGGCAAGATAGGACAAGCGGCTCGAGTCACGGTGATGCCTTCGCTGACTCCGATTCGCGTGCAAAACCTGACAGCCACGACAGACGGTGGGGCGAATACAGTGACCGCCCGTCTCAAATTTGCCAGCCACATTTACGTGTTGACGGGCTCCATGCCTAAAGGGTCGTCTGTGACTTTGGACATTGCTCCGCCTGATCCGGGTCTCTATGCGGCCAGTGTGTTCCTCAAAGATTTGCGATCCTATGGGGTAACGGTCAAGGGAACCATCGCCGACATCGGCACACCGCTGCCCATGGCCAAAGTGATTGCTGTCACCCCAGGTCCCACTCTGGCGGACCAGGTGAACGCCATGTTGGCGACCGCCAATATCGCGCCGTCAGAGGACGTGGCCAACGCGTTGGGTCTTAATCTTTGGCCCGACATTGCTCGGGTGCTGGGTTCTGAGCCCAACGATCTCGTGGAGCCCACTGGGGCGGCAATGGGGAATTACCTCACGCCCGCTGGAATCAGTGCGTTATTGACCCAAGCCTGGAACAATCCCGAGGAGGAGCCACTGACCCGCTTATTAAGTCAGTCGCTTTGGAAAACCGAGAGCCCTGAGGAGTATGCTCTGGCGGGTTACATCAAATCATCGACGGGAGCAGTCTACGCTGTGACCGTGATGATGAGCGAACAGCTTTGGAATCGGCATTTCACTGCGAAAGTGCTCTCTTGACCGAACCAAGACTCGCTGGAGGATGAGCGGGGGTATGGCCTGAGGCCGGGGTCGATATTTCTCGTGAAGGAGGAGATGCGGACCGTGCGCCAGAGATAGACGCGTCCTTCACCGATGACGGGCCTGATGCTTGAAGGCGCTCTGAGGGCGGTTGAATGAGAGGGCTCGCCGATTCGACCTATCTTTAAGGGGGGTCCGACCTTGCGCACGGCATCGGAGATAGCGCTCCACTTGGGGTCATGAAGGCAAGGAGTCATTGGGGGGAGGTGGGGCGTCAGCCTTCATGGAGGAGTTGCCACGGAGCGGGCCAACTCCTCCCCATTACAGTGAAGGCGCATGCCGCCTACGTGCGGCCAAGTTTAGGGACCTGGTGCTGAAGTCTCAAGAAGTCAGATTGAGAACCCTGAACCCCGCGTGGTTGGGAGCCTGAAAGATGATTTTCGGTTTTCGCAGCAGGACTTCGCAGCCTCAACCACGACTGTAAGGTTAACCCTTGCCTCTCGGAAATCGACCAAGGACGCAATAGAGTGGCAAAACCGACGCAGGTTGCCTGCGCGGGGTGTGTTAAACCGTGTCGAGCACACAGAATGCTTTTTATGGTAGGCTGAATCTGGGATCGATGATTCTGATTATTGAACAGTGAACCGTCAATTAAGAAGGGAAGAAACGGTGTGCTAAATAAGCAGTCAATGGGCATCCGGCAGCGATTTCTAGCCAGTGGGCTAGGCGGCGCTGTGGCCCTGTTCAGTATGGTTGGATGGGGAGGAGCATTGGTCAACGCCGCTAATCCTCCTTTGCCTGCGACGACCATCGATGGAGTGGCTTGGATAGCGATTTCTACCGCCGCGCAATTGGTGTACCTGGATCGAAACCCCACCGCGTATCTCAACGATCACATTGAATTAACCCAATCCGTCGATCTGGCGGGATCCCCTTGGACGCCCTTGGGTGGCAATGGGGCAACCCCATTTGCTGGAGTTTTTAATGGCCAAGGCTATGCGATTACTGGACTCCAAGTGTCGGTTGGGACCGGCCAAGCGGGTCTCTTCGGGGCGGTTTCTGGGACCGTGGAAAATTTGAGTGTGTCCGGTCAGGTAGAGGATACCGCTCCCCAAGCCAACCTGGGTCTGTTAGCCGGGGTCCTGACCTCCGGTCAATTCACCAATGTCCAAGGCAATGGTACGGTGACCGGCGGTACCCAAGCCAGCGCCGGAGGACTGGCGGGCAGTATTGGGACTTCGGCGGTGGTGGTCGATAGCGAATCGGCTGCGACGGTCACGGCAAGTAGTTACTCGTCGGTGGGCGGATTAGTTGGAGGCTCCAACGGGACCATCCAAGATACCGGGTCTACCGGTAGCGTCTCCTTGACCGGGTCCACTTCCACTTCCCAAGGCGGGTCCTTAGGAGGGCTGATTGGGGACGAATCCGGAGGAACGGTCAGCCAAAGTTATGCCACCGGTTCGGTGACCGGCAATGGAGCGACTTATTATGCGGGGGGACTCGTCGGTTACCAGCCAGGCGGCACGATTGAGGAGGCATATGCCACCGGAACGGTCTCGAGCACTAATGAAAATGGGGGTCTGGTGGGCCAGTCGTACGGAACCATTACGGATACCTACGCGACTGGATTAGCCACCGGATCGTTAGACAGCGGAGGACTGGTCGGGTATTTTGCCGGAGGGACGGTACAACAATCGTACTTTAATACCTCGTCAGGCAATACTGTAGCTTTTGGCGAGGATACCTTGCCCACCGGAGGGACGACGACCGGGGAGGCGACTGGGGCCTTGGAGAATCAGATCACGTTTGCCGGATGGTCATTTCTGGCCCAAGGCGGCCCTTGGGCCATAGCACCTTCGGTGAACGGAGGAATGCCTTACCTGGCCGTTGTGCAGTCGGTGACTCCACCATCGACCGTGGCAGAGACTCCGTATCCGGCTACGACCTTGGAGGCGTTTGACTTCGCCGGAGGAATCCAGTGGAGCGCGACCGGATTGCCGCCGGGCCTGGGGTTAAGTGCCGGTGGTATCTTGTCGGGCACGCCGACCACGGATGGCAGCTATACGGCCACAGTGACAGCGAAAGACGCTGGCGGCAATCAATTGCAGACCACCCTAGCGCTGAGTATTTCGGCCCCTCCTTCGCCGCAAATCGCGAGTGTGATGCCCACCACCGATCAACTTGGTGACACCGTGACTGTTACCGGCTCGAACTTCGGGACAGTACCGGGCACCGTCGTTTTTAATCAGTCGGGACAGTCGATAGATCAAAGCGGCTCCGCGCTCATTACTTGGACCTCGACGTCCATTGTGACGACGTTACCCGCCAATCTCCGCTTGGGTTCCACGACGGTCGCGGTCACCGATGCCACCGGGCAGACGAGTGTGCCTGCGGACCTGACCGTAAATTTGGGGACGCCCACTGGGCTTAAGGCCACAGCCATCACCACGACCGGCTGGAAGCAAACCTGGGATGCAGTCTATGGAGCAACCAGCTATCAGATAGCCATTAATGGCAAGACCGTCGGATCGTCGAAGGCACCCAGTTGGACGGTGACCGGAGAAATGCCAAACACCACCTATGCCGTAACGGTGGCAGCAGACGATCAGGGCCACCGGGGGGCCTTTTCCCGTTCCGAAACCGTCACCACGCTCGCGCCCATCGGCCCATCGATTCAGGTCAGTATTCCCGCTCAGGCCACTCCCCAGGGCATGACGACCCATGTCGTGCTGTCTCCGACAACGCCTTCGGCGCCTGAGGGCAGTTTGCTCTCGTTTGGAATTGCGGGATTCACTGCTCAGGGCGGCACCCAAGCCTATGTCAGTCAGTTAAGCACGGTGACGGTGACGTGGCCGACTAAGACGTTTAAAGGGGAAGGGGTCGTTTATTGGAATCCGATGGTGCACTCGTGGATTCCAGTGCCTTCGGTGCGTGAGTCAAAAGACACACTCAGTTTTACCACCCGGCACTGGAGTACCTTTGCCCTCGTACCGGCGACCACGGAGAACATGATTCAGCGCATTGGCGGCAATACCCGCATAGACACCGCTATCCTCGCCGCTAAAATCGCCTTTCCGAATGGTGCATCGACGGTGGTGTTGGTCAACGCCGGCCAAGGTACGCCCAGTTCGGATGTTCTGTCAGCAGAAGGGCTGGCGGGAAGGCTTAACGCTCCCCTGTTATTGACGACGGCCAAGACTCTAAGCGCTGGCGATCTGGAGACCATTCATCAGTTAGGCGCGAAGACGGTGGACATTGTCGGAGGGTCCCAGGCAGTAGGCCCTGCGATTATCACCACTCTGAAATCCGCAGGCCTTGGGGTGACCGTGTTCCCTGGAGCGAATCAGTTTGTAACGAGTCAAGCGGTCAATGACGTTCTGGTCCACGGGGCGGCCGGTCCCCAGGCGACGGTGTATGTGGCCAATGGGGTGACCTTGCAAGACGTGGTCGGGGCCGTCCCGCTCATCTACCAATCGGGCGCTCCGGTGGTGCTGGTGACCGATGGGCAAAGTGAGTTGCCGAAGGCGACTCAGCTGTGGTTGAGTCGAGCGCAGTTCGCCCACGTGGTCATCGTGGGAGGACCTACAGTGGTGTCGCCTGCGTTGGTGCACGGGATACAGTCTTTGGACCAAAACGCCTCGGTGACGCGAATCAGCGCCGAGAACCGAGAGCAAACAGCTGTAGCGTTTGCGCCTGACCAAAATTCGGCGCCATCGGGAGTCATTATCACGTCCAATGGCCAAGGAGCGAGTTCGTTTGTGGATGCATTCACCGGAGCGCCTTTGGCCGCACTGGATGGTCTTCCCATCCTTTTGACCAGTCCCGGTAGTCTCTCGCTAGCGACGTCGACCTATCTCGGACACCAGCGAGCGATTCATGGCGTGTGGATCTTGGGAGGCTCAGCTGCCGTTCAATCGACGGTGGCATCCGCACTCAAAGCCCACATCACTCAGCCTTAAGGGTTCGGGGCCTACTCCTTATGCCCTGGCTCCTCTGTTTTCGAATCAGCCCAGGGGCTCACTGCCAGAATGTGGCGGTGAGCCCCTGTTGCATACCTTACCGGCTTTGGGCTCCGGTGATGGCTGTGAATGAGGCCCTAACTAGCTAATCGAGAGGACCAGGGGAGTGAAACCTAGGAGTTTGTCCATCTATTGGCGTCTTGTCAGCCTCTTCCACAACATCTATGGTTATTATTTGTTGGAAACGTATACGCTGTGTTGACCCGGGAGGAAACTGGAATTAACGGACAGGCTCCTAGTAGGATGCCGGCTTTTTCGGTGAGTTAGCCCGACGAACGTTTCTCGTCGTCGCCTCCGAAGTCGTCGGAACCGGGGGCGATTTTTCCTGCCGAGGATCACCGATCCATGGGCCCGCTAAACCCACCGATGAATTTTTTTGAAGGATTCGACGACCTAAACGAATCCTTAGTGTATTATTACTAACAGTACGGTTATTACTATTGCTCAAGGAGGTACGGTATGTGGTTTCGAGTGAATCCTCAGTCGTCCGTACCGATCTACCAGCAAGTCATCCAAGGGATTCGGCAAGGGGTCGCTCAAGGGGTCGTGCAAGCGGGTGACCGATTGCCATCCGTACGTGATTTAGCGGTCGAAATGACTTTGAACCCCAACACGATTGCGAAGGCTTATCGAGAGCTAGAACGCCAACGCGTCATAACCGTGATCCAAGGCAGGGGAACATATATTGCCGACCTGGAATCGGTGCCCGACCGTGCTCAGCGGATCGGACTGATGGTTGAGGCGATACAGCAACTCTTGGTGGAGGCGCACCATATGCAGATGACTGTGGACGAATTGCGGGAACTGTTTCATAGCGTGGTGAGTGAGTGGGAACGTGCGAAAGGGCGGAATGACCAATGACCTCATCCTTGGTGACCGTGGAAAATTTGGACAAGACCTTTCGAGGTCAAAAGGTGTTGACACGGATTGACTGGGCTATTCCGGAGGGATCCATCTACGGATTGATTGGGTCCAACGGGTCGGGCAAAACGACGCTGTGCCGCCTGATCCTAGGGATATTGTGGCCGGATTCGGGATTGGTGGCGGTGGGCGGGGTGCCGCTTACGCTAGAAAGCGGGCGAGCCCGTCAGCAGATGTACTATGTCGGAGCAGACAGCCGCTTGGGCCCAGGCTTTCGCATCGCAGAATGGGCGCGCTACGAAGAGTTGATGTATGAGCAGTGGAATGCGGCCCGATTTCAAAAGTTGTTAAAGGCGTTTGAACTGGAACCGAGTCAGCGCATCGGTGAACTATCGTACGGAACCAAAACGCAGCTGCAAATCGCCCTGGCGTTATCTGCTAGTCCAAAACTGTTAATTTTGGATGAACCGACTAACGGACTCGACCTGGTGGTGAAACGACAAGTATTGCAATTGATTTTAGATGTCGTGAGCGAAGATCACACCACCGTGATCTTTATCAGCCACCTGATTGAAGACGTCGAGCGATTGTGCGATCAGGTGGCTTTACTCCACCGAGGCCAGATGCTCATCGATGGCCCTGTGGATACGGTAAAGAAAACGTTCACTCGGGTTCAGGGCTTTTTCCCGGAAGGCGCGACACCTAGAGTAAAAGATAGTCTACGTGAGGTTTCACCCGAGTGGAGCGGGCGCATGGCTGCGGGAGTCGCACGGGGAACCCCGGATGGGCTGGTCGAACAATTTCGAAGCGCGGGGGCGCTTTATGTCGACGTGGTCGACATGGATCTGGCCGAGGTGGTTCGTCGATTGTTAGAAGCGGAGGGATATAAGCGTGAAACATTCCATGCGGGGACGCTTTAACTTAAATGGATGGATCCTGCCGGCGGTTCGCTACCGTGAGTGGCGGATCAATCGAAGCTGGTATATCTTAGCCTGTGCCATGCTGGTAGCACCATGGTTTATTCAATTGTACAACGATTTCGAAGTGGGTCCTGTCCGCACCTTGATTATTCAGTTAATTGGAGGTTATGGGAATACCACCATTGCCGCCTCTACGGTGATTGCAGGAGGGCTTGGATTGGTCGTGTTTTGGTACGATTTTTCGCAAGGAAGACTCGCCTATGTGCTGGAAGGGGCCGTGGAGCGACGCCATGTGTGGTGGGCCAAGGCTTTCTATGTCAGTGCCACGATCATTGGCGCCTACGTGCTCACCGGGATTGCGATGGAGGGAGCCTGGCTTGCGGTCGGCCAAAGCGGAGTGTCAGTTACCATCGTGGATGCCATGGCCTATCTGATCCTGGTACACTTGGTCATCGCCGCGACTGCGATGATGGTGGTGTCGGCCATCGGTAACGTGATTTATGCCGCCATTGGGGTGGTGGTGATGGTCGCATGGCCCACCTTGTTGCAATCAGTGATTGAAATGGTAATCGGTGGTTCCGCGAACCGCTTGGAAGTGGCCGTGCAAAACCTGATGGCAGCATTGTCGCCGGCAAGCATCATCAGTAACCACCTGAGTTTGTACGTCCAAAGCACGCCGAAAGTGGTCGCCTTTAGCCGATTCGACCAATGGCTGATTGCCTTGTGGTTCGGGGTGTGGCTGGGGGCTATGGGCTGGTTGGGCCAACGCCTGTTTCAGAAGGTACTTTGGGAGAGATTTTTTGATGCGTTTTACTTTCCTGTGCTTTGGAATGGCGTCTATGCCGGACTAGCTCTGATCACGGCGTGGGTCTATGAAGCGGTGAACGGATCGAATCTCGTCGGCGTGAATCGACTGTTGCTGTTGCTGGGCATTGCCGCACCCATGTTCTTTGTCTGGCGGTGGGTCGTGCGTCAAATCGGCCGGCGCGCCTTGTGGAAAATACGGTCTGGCGTTCGCTCCTAGCAAGTTAGCGAAAACTTAAAGGCTCTTAGAACTCACGGAAAATTAACATGAACGAGTCACTAGAGAAAGATGGCGGTTTCTCCACTCGGATTGTCTTGAAAATCGGCCCGTTTACGATCGATTTCCCGCCATCTCGTTGATGGCAATCATCGCCATTGAGCGATTCTCTGTCCAGTAAAGGGTCGGGGGATAATCATGGCGAAGAGCTCTTCATCCCTATTCTGGGGGAGGCTCTAAGGATGATTCTCGGACAGCCAATGACGCGATGCTTACGGCAGCCATACGACAGGATAGCTCCCGTCCGCAATGAAAAAGTGAAGCGCACGTGGGCGAGGGCGACCGCCGTGGAACTGGGCTACGGCGGCATCGCCGCGGTCAGCCAGATGACTGGCCTGGCTCCGAATACCGTCAGCGCAGGCATCCGCAAGGTCCAACATCCAGAGGCTCTGACAGCGTCCACACGCATCCATCGGCCTGGAGCCGACCGCCGGTCCATTGTCCCACACGATCCCGACCCTCATCCCCCCCCTTGCTGGCCCTGGTCGCCGCCGCCATTCGGCGCGATCCCGAACGCCCGTTACTCTTGGTCGTCCAAGAGTTTGCGCAACCTGACGAGCGAATTGCGCACCCAAGAGTATCGTGTGAGTGATTGCACCGTAAGCAAGCTACTCAAACAGGGTAGCTATTTAGGTAGACCAATTGGGTTCGTCCAAACTAAAGCTGAACGGAAGTCAAATACATTGAAAAAATGAGGTGCCCCCTGCACCATATCGAGAGTTTGTGTTATCCTGCCCCCCAGTCGTGAAACGGAGGGGAAAGGGGTCTCTTAAATAAGGCTGGCGATTCAGAGATTGGTCATCGAACTTGGCAATCTTTTTTAAATCTAAATGAGCACAGGTGAAAGGATTCCGCATACGGATGATGGCTTTCATCAGCGTGGCTAAATTACGGGAGTTAATGTTAGGGCGACCCATAGCGCGAAGGTGCCCATTCCAAAGGCGGAGCTCTGCCAATGTCTATGCCGAAATCTTGCAGAGAACGCCCAGCTTAGTTGTAACAGGGGCAATACGCCGACGAGAAGCGCGATGGGAATCGCGCCTATCGTAAAAATAGCCGCTAAGCGCGGACGCGAGCAAAAACGCCCACCAACGAGAGGTTTGTCACCCACGAAACCCATACCATGTGAGGCTAAGGGAGCAGAGGAAGGCACTCCATAAAGACCACACGACCCACGCGCCATGCATGAGACCCCAGCTCTTTCTAATGCTATTAGATCGCCGTCGGATTCAAAATCGCGTGTTGTAGATATTGCCTTCCTATCGTAGGAGGTGCTCTTCAATCACACTTCTGGGGGGACAGGATGATAAAGTCGTTTGTGTTCCAAGATCCGAGCGAGGCGATACCAGTTACGACCTTAACGGGGGCGTTCGTGCCCTAAGAAACGCGTTCAGCAGTCGCCCCGCTTATGGTATTAACGGGCAGTTGTGTGTGTCTTGAGTAGTTGATTAAAGAATGGG
The DNA here is from genome assembly GCA_027365485.1 of Clostridiales bacterium. Taxonomy (GTDB): domain Bacteria; phylum Bacillota; class Sulfobacillia; order Sulfobacillales; family Sulfobacillaceae; genus JAMCVM01. The sequence continues at coordinate 11,074 of DAHXNH010000003.1, read as the reverse complement.
CAGATCAAACACCGGATGCGTTTCGTCTAAGGGACCGTTGAGTTCCAGGGTATCGACGATAATATCCCATTGGCGACCATTGGACCCTTCCGCGGTCATAGGCCGACAAAATCCCGTGCCCATATCCATCCAGAGTTGATGAAAGTTGGCGAAGTCCGTCAGATCTTGATCGCGATCCCAGGTGTTGATGTCCCAGTGGTCGAGGGCCTCATTATCCCCCGGAAACACCGAAGACGTCAGGCCATGGCCTGCTAAGACATGGACCGCCTGCTCATCTTCGTAGAGGTCGTCGAAGAGGGGAACATCGAGATTATCCGCGACCAACCCAAAGGATGCTGCCCAAATGCCCGGATTCAGCCACAACCATAAGTGGGCATTCTCCGCCGGGGGCAAGTAGGGGCGTCCATACGTCAACAGTTCCGTTTCGGTCAGATGTTGCTCGCGCGCCCGCGCAATCGTGCCGGTGGCCTGCACGGTGTCGTCCTGCCACCATGCCCACCGATCGCGGATCATCCTGTAGCTAATCCGTGGACGCCCCTACTCCTGGTAATCGGGGCGCCAATGATTCGGAGCCACCCACCACGCCTCCAGCGTTTGGGGTGGTCGAGCCATATCTTCGGGGCCCCAGAATCGCAGCGGGCGTGAAAGCTCCCGCCCAGGCCCGAAGAACCCGCCAAAGCATTTCATTTGCGTCCGGGCGTGCACCCGATGGATCTCGTCCCAGGCGTGTAACATTTTGTGCCGGATGTCCGACAGCGCATAAGGTATCATGGGTGACCCTCCCGTTCAACAGGCCGCGTATCATTCTCGCGTCACACGGCCTGGTCTCCAACCCGTTTTCCAATAGGACCGACGCGGTCATCGGCCCGTGCCCGTTTCCAGCATACCGTAACGGACGCATGAAGATACCGCTAGCGTACGTCGATAATCCACAGGGCCTGGTGGGGTGCCGAACTCCGGTGCCAGTGGCTGCGAGGATTCTTCGGTACCCAGAGGGCATCCACGACGATCCCTCCGCGCGAAGATAGATGGTAACGGTTTCAGTGGAGTCTTAATGTGCCCTGACAATCTTAAGAGCTCCCTGAGTTCGTGGGGTAGGTCAGGCTAACATGGAAGGTAGCCATCACCGACTGGAGGGCGGTCGGCATGCTCGCCCCAAGACGCTGCCTCAGCAACCTCCCATTCACCTGATGAAACCTTTGAGCTCGGGGTGGCGCGGTAATCTATGGATACAATATCTGGAGTGCTTAGCGATCGGAATGCCGGATCAAGGAAAGCACGCTGATAAAATCAAAGATCAGCACGGCTAAAACCCCCATGCCACGAGCGTAGTGATCCGCCAGGGCCATGAGGGGAATGGAAAGCGCGATGACGGCGGGGATCACAGAATGCGGTCGGGAACTCCGTCGCGTTTCTCGAAAAATTCGTCGTTGCTCGCGGGCCAGGTGTCGACGTTCATGCCAATCGAGGGCATCTCCGAGGAAGTCCGTCCTGATCTCTGAGGAGGAATCGTTGTGGGCCGCATACCACTGCTGAATTTGCTCGGCCGTAGGCTGATCATACTCGGGTCCTAAGTCGCGATTTGCGCGTAAAATCGCAAGAAGCTCCTCGGTATCCGGGCCTTTATCGTTGGTCATAAATATCATGGCTCCCTTGACCTTAGCATCAGGCATTGTGAGGCGTGGTGTCAAGCGCCAATCGGTGAGGCTTTCGAAACCAGCAGCAGGTGCGCCGAGTCGTGGGGACCGATGAGGTGACTTGGGTCGAGCGCCTCGCCTGTTTGCTCCTGGAGGTGAAAATTCATACCTTGGCATGGCTTCCATCTGGGTAGCAAACCCTTGGATACACCGCTAGGTTCGATGGTGCGAAAACCCGGTTTAAATTAACTCAATAGCACACGTCTTGGCTGCCTTGGCCAACTTCGCATCGGCGGTGGCTATCGGGCATTTCAGCAGTTGGGCCAGTTCCAAGTAAGAAGCGTCGTAAACGCTTAACGCGTGGTTTACAGCCATGCTCACTACGCCGTCAAGCGCGCGAACCACTAACGATGAGTCTATCTCAATAGGCAACTCCTTTAGAAGCCGCGCTACCAGAGAAGCCGCGCTACCAGCGAAAACTGCTCTTCGTTGAGGCGACCACGCCGCATCGCGACGACGAGCGCGTTGGCCACCTCGGGAGGCCAAATGGACGGGACGATGGCGGTTTCTTCCTTGAAGCGATGAAAGATAGATACCGCGTGATTGCTTGATTCGTCGGGGAAGCACCAGGCCAGTGCCACGGAAGCGTCGAGGACGAAGGCCATCAAAAACGCCGCCCCTCTTCGATTAATTCCCGAAGGCTCCCTCCCGGCTTCAGCGATAGGCGCAGGCGTTCGAACTCTTGCTCGATAGAGTCTACAGACATCGGCAGTGGACGATACGGCTCGATTTTGGCTATGGGTCTCCCCCGGCGTGTGACGATGATGGTATCACCCTGTTCGACAGCTTCGAGTAATTTCGCTAGATGGGTCTTGACCTCATACGATCCCAGTTGTCTCATCCTTTAACTCCCTGTCGACTAGTCTTAAGACCAGTTTATCGGATCAGTCAACAATGCGGAAGCTGCTGTTCTAACGTACACACTCGATCAACCCGGCCTTTTTGTAAAAACAACCTGCCCAATTCAGCACACCACCGCAATAATTCACGATCACGTGTTTGCTTTGCGCGTGCTGCTAGCTGACTGCCGACAGTTTGTCACGAAACGGTGCCCACTCGTGCGTTAGTTCCTGTCCTCGAGCCCACCCAACCTATAGTGGACCCAGAAATTCAGACAAGCTGGGAGGTCGTCAAGTGCTACACCGGGTGCAAGAAAAAAACGCTGAACGGGCGCAGCGCGCCGGGCCCGCCCACTGGCTCCCTTGGAACGTGACCCCGTGATCAACTACGGCGCAAACATCTAACCGGGATCGTCCAGATCGAGTGTACTCCGTGCTGGGTGGAACCTCAGGCTCCCCGGCGGACGCCCGCGAAGTCCTGGCAGGTCTCGCTTCGAGTGGACTCGGCGGCTCGTCATGCGGCCCAACGCGGGTTCGGGGGGACCTGCTTCCAGACCCATGCCACGACCTCCCAAATGTCGACAGAAGCGGTCATCGCCTGGTATCGCCGCAAAAATAGCGTCGAAGAACCCTGTCACGGAATCCAGTCGCCGCTGGCCTTGCGGCCGTTTTGTCTCAGTCGCAGTCAACGCATTCGAGCGCATGGGATGGCCTAGGTCCTGGCCTATAGGATCGATAACGCCGTGGAAGAACGTCTGCAACATCAGTCCATGGCTGAGTTTCCCACGACGGTCCTGGACGCCTTGGCGTCCGGCCAGATCAATCGCTTGAAAATCCAATCGACCAACCAAACCTGGTTAACGCTCACCGAATCGTCACCCCAGCAACGCGCCTATCTTCAGGCGCTGGCTTGCGAATCCCTCACCGCTAATGCGACGCTCCCACCCCCCTAGAGGCGATGCAATCCTGGTTGTAGTCACTAATCTTTCCGTACCGATGCCCGAAACCCTTTTAACCCAATGACTGGAAAAATGTGGAGCCAAATGTGGGATATATATCGAGGCGAACCATTGGCATTTTCGAACATTTCCCAAGGTGCGAAACGTAGATGATCTCGCAAGGAAGACGACCTGTCAATTGTGATTCAGCCTGTGACACTGAAATAAGCTGAAGGAAGGCCCCGTGCGTCACGGCTCTTCGCTTCAGCCAGGGCTAATCGCGGTCCCATTTCATCGGCTTTTGGACCTCGAAGGTTCGAAAATTGCACGCATAGGGACTCTGGCTGGTAACTTGAACTATCCAAACAGTGATTTTGGCCCCCCTGATGGCTTCAATATCTTTACTACCAAAGCAACGCGGGTTTTTAAGGGGGGGAGGATGACATTTTGGCGCAGCGCGGAGATCCGGTGCTACGCGGCTCAACAACTGGGTAGACATCTCACAACAATTCAGAAAATGTGTGCCTAGGGATATTCACGGTTGATGGCAGAAATGCCATAATGGGGCAGAACTCCGCAACCCCGTAAGATTAGCATGACGCGTGAGAAATGGAGGAACTGCTATGACTATAGGAGCCTTGACGACGGCTGAATTAGAGCAGTTTGAGAACGAAGGCTATGTGATTTTGCCTGCGGTGTTTGAGAGCAATGAGGTGGATCACATGCGGCAGGAGGCCGACTTTATTCTTGAACTGATTCTGAACTCGTCACGGGCGAATCATCGCAAAAGTGGGCGGTTAGATTGGATCGAGACCGAAGGACGGCAGCAGGTGCGAAAAATCCAACCGATTAACGATCTTTCATTATACCTGACCCAGGTGTCGGAGGATCCTCGGCTGTTGGCCCCGATGCGCCAGATTATGCGCGATGAGCCGCGGTTGATGGAAGAAAAACTCAACTACAAGCAACCCTTGTGGGAACGGTTCGAGGGCTTGGAAATTCGTCAGGGCACGGATCGTTTTCCGATGCACAACGATTGGGCCTACTACGCAGCTCAGAATTATCCCCAAGCGATTATTTCGTCCGCGATTTCCATGGATGACTCGACGCCGGACAATGGGCCCTTGCATGTGTGGCCGGGGACGCATCGGACTCACTTGGAACATGTGCAGGGACCCATCGGTTGGGAGGTCAAGGAGGGCCTTTTGGACCCCCACGGCGGTATCGACATTTTAGCACCCGCAGGTTCGGTGATGCTGTTTCATAGTTTGCTTGTCCATAATTCGCGAAGCAACGGGACGAATCATCCCCGGCGTTTGATGATCTATAGCCATTACCCGGAAGCGTTTCCGATGTGTTTTGACGTTCGCAACGGGCCGACCCGATTGAGAGAGTCCCCCTACGAACTGGAGTACCTGCGCACCAAGTCATAGAAGCGTTTCCGAACAGGGTGCACGTTGCTTCGGACTAGGCGATGAAGAAGGAGCCAGTGCTTCGATGAGAAATGCGATCGATGTGAGAAGAGGATCCTAAGGGCCTCATCCATCCGGATGCGGGATGGGGTGGCCCTGATGCAGACCGAATCATACTCAGAGGAAAGGGTGCGAGGCTATGCGCGTATTAATGGTGAAATCGACGTGGGGAATGACAGAGCCGTGGCCGGATCAAATCGAAGCAATTGCTCGCGCTGGCTATGATGCGGTGGAGGTGCCGATTACGGCCCTCACTGAACCGGACGCATTTTTCGCAACACTCGAGGCGAAGCGCTTATTGTGGGTTGGCCAGGTGTTTTCAACGGGTGGGGCCCACGATGTCATGGAACACATTGAGTCGTTTCAGCGCCAGGTCGAGGATTCCGTGCCCTGGAAACCTCTCCTACTCGATGCCCATACCGCCCGGGATGTCATGAGTTTTGATGAGCAGTGTCGTTTCTATGAAGCGGCACTGGACATTGAGCAGCGGTGGGGGGTGGCTATTGGCCATGAAACGCATCGCAGCCGGGCGATGTTCACACCATGGACGACCGCAGCGCTGTTGAATCAATTTCCGGCCCTCAAGGTGACGGCAGATCTTAGCCATTGGGTGAACGTCTGCGAGTCGTATTTAGAAGACCACAGCGAGGCGGTCGATCTGACCCTTTCCCGGACCATTCACATTCATGGCCGGGTGGGGCATCCCGAAGGGCCGCAAGTGCCAGATCCGGCTGCCCCGGAATGGGCAGAGGCCTTGGCTCGGCACGAAGTCTGGTGGGATCAAATTCGCGCCTATCGGACCGCAGCCGGGCAAGACGATCTGACCTTTGATCCTGAATTTGGTCCCCCTGGGTACATGCCCACGCTGCCTCATACTGGACAACCCGTGGCGGATCTGTGGCGGGTTTGTGCTTGGATGGCCGAGCGAGAAAAATCCCGGTGGTCGACTGCCGCCGGCTAGGGAACGATCAAGGGCATTGCCGGATATAGTAAAGGGCATAAATGTTCGTGGGAGGTGAATGGCAGGGGAACCACCGACTCTCCGAAGAATGCGGTGCTCGCTGGGTGGCACACCCTGGCAACGGTCAGTCTTCGTCGGAGGGTCGGTGGTTTTACCAAGAAGAGAGCAATTTTGCCGTAAACCCCGCGAGGCTCAAGCAGCCTCCATAGCGGTTCATGAGAGGCTTTCGTCTAAGTATTGTCTAACTCATCGGGAGATAACACAGCTAATGGATGGTGGGGTTCGGATTGGTACCAGTAGGCGACGGATGCAATATCGTCTTGCAAGGGCAAATAGCGACCATCCTTTCGCCAGCCTAATGCTTGAATGGTGACCTTGAGATCTTGTTGAAATTGGATCCTATCGGCCACGTGCCAACGGTACATGCCGAATCGAGTTTGACTCTGATAGAGACCATCGGGTTGAATGACTTGATGAAACCCTGAAAACGGAGCGCTAAAGGCTTGGTAGTGGCCGATGGGCTGCTCAAAATCCCAGGCTCCGCCAAAGTAGTCCTCGGTCCCGGTGCCGCAGATAGTGGGGAACTCGTCATCCCCGTCGAGATAAAATTTCACTTCGCCTTCGCCCCACCACCCGGTGTGATTGGTTTGCCAGGCCAAGTAGGTTCCAACCCAATGACCTTGTCCGCGGATTTCGTCCGCAATGACATGGGACTGCATGGTTGCTAGCGGATGACTTCTTCGCCACTGGGCATGAAAATAGGCGGCCTCCGGTGCAACCGTATCTGCACAATAATCGATCTGGTAATAAACCACCGCGTCCTTAGGACCGACATTCGATAAGACGATGCGGGCGCCGTCGCGAAATGGCATGGGCCAGTAGCTGTTAAAGCCTCCGCGCGGGTTGACCGCCACCATCAGGGACTGCATGCCGGCGGGTTCGGACCAGCCATGGCAAAAGAAATCGCCTAGCGGCACGCGGACTGACGGGATAGATTCTTGGTCCCAAAACATTTCCAAAATTAGAGAGCGCCAGTGTTGGGTATGGGTGGTGATCCAAAAATGTTGGATCACTCCGCTACCGGCAATATCCGCCAGGACGGTGGTCTCCTCGGGCTGAATTACAATCGAAGGAGATACCTTCCAGCCTTGGCCTAGATCGCGTGCGGCCTGTGTCCCGGTGCCTTCCGTAGCTCTTCCTCCACCGCCCTTCTCCCCGGTGAAGTTTTCAGGACTGACCGAGCGACTGCGGCCTGTGCCTAACATCGGCAGATTAAAAAGCGGTGAACTCGCCTGATAACCCATCTTCTACCTCCTTGGTTGCTTATCGAGATTCCTAGAGCAATCTGTCTTTTGGGCCATCATACCACCGATTGGTGAGGATCGTGTTCAATGGACGTTGATTCGAATTCCCCTGTCGCGGAGGTAGTGGTGATAGCTGGTTGACCTGCTATAAATCTTGTGATCGTTGGTGATCACAAGATTCTTCCTGCCCCGAAGCCGCCAGCCTATAGCCAGCGGGTCTCGCTTCGTCTCTGAGAGGCGTGACTTTCCCGTCGAAGTCCGACTCCCGATCAAGCGCAGGATCTCCGAACCCCGTCACGTCCGTTGCCGAACGCATCGCCACAGGTAGGGCCAAGGCCCGTCAAAGTAATTATCTTTCAATTGCGACTATGTGGCCCTGGCGTCGGAATGGAGGGGTGTTCGGGCCCTAGTGGTAGTGAGGTCCGGTGGTCTATGTGTGGAGAGCATGGCAAAGTGCCCGCCGCGATGCCGGGACAATGAAGGCCACGATGGATGAAGTCGACGAAGGAGCTAGCTCAAGAGTAAGGCACACACTTGGTCCGGCCGACGTCCAAGATGCTCGAGCGTGCGTTGGATATTGGGTAATTTCATGCGTCGGATTAACCCGATGGCGATATTGCGGAGTGTCGCCATGACTTGCTGACCGGACCCGGTCCGGATCTGGCTTCGGTCTTCGTCAAAGGCCACGTCTTGAACATAATGCAACCGGGTTTCAATGCGCCAGTGCCCTCGCACGAGCTTCCCGATTCGCTGGCTCGAAGCCGATTTCGGCCGCAAATCGGTCACGCCGAAGGCGACTTCATCGCGAGGGTGTTCGCCCACAAGGTCGGTCACGTGGCGGTCAATTCGAAAGATCTGGCCCACATAGGGCCAGTCCAGGTAAGTATTGAGCACGGTCGACGTGCGCACGACCCGTTGTTCGATGCGGTTATGCCCTTTATTGAGGGTGACCATCGGCCGGGAATAGTCTTCCAAGGGCACCGCCTCGATAGCTTCGTATAAGCTGGGTTGGTTCTTTTTGACTTCCATGATGTCGTGGGCGTGTTTGTCTTCGACGAGATACCGGGACGTCTCGACTTGGGTGTGGAGAGCATCCGTGGTGACGACCTTGTCCGTAATGTCTAAGGGATCGAGCAAATCTTTAATTTTCGGGATTTCGTTCGTTTTGATGTCGACATCGACTTGTCCGAGTACTTGCCCGGTCTCATGCCCCAACGCAGCGAGCAATTGCACCGGCCGCTTTCGGCGGCCGTGCCCGGGTCCTCGTAAGGCTTTGCCACCCCGGCAATAGCGTCGTCGTGTCGACGAGATTCTTCGGTCAACCACGCATTGAGAACCGCGTCAAAGGCCCCGCGATCGATGCTCTGCAACGTCCGGCGGAGGGTCGGTTCACTGGGGACCTTAAACGTGGATCCCCGGGGTCGACAGCCGAATCGTTCGCGGTACTCGGGGCTCAGATCATGGATCCAGTCGCTTATGGCGATATACGATCGCTTGCCCGTCAACACGGCTACCATCGCCAATAGGAGAATTTCCTCTAAGGGAAAACGGATTCCTCGCCTCTGGCGAGGGTCAATCAAGACCGCAAGTCGGTCCCGGAGACCGGAAGGCCCAGCTCAGTTCAGTGCATCTAAATCGACCATAACGCAAAAGCGCCTCCATCCGAACGAGACATGGCTACAGACACCGAAAGTCCACCGTCTCGTCTTCAATTTTGCTGATAGAGGTTCACTATAACCGATCGATGGCTCTTATGCACTTTCTGTTATTAAGAATTGACCCAGTAACCATAAAGTAAAAACAGAGTCATTTGTCCCGACGGCGGTTCGATGCAAATATTACCGAAATCATACGTTGAACATGCTCGACGCGATGGACTATCCTGAAGAGAAATGTCATCAAGGGGATAGGGATTGCTATGGACTCCGTACGATTAAGCCAACAATTGCAAGACTTTTTTAGAACCGAGGCTACGAAACTGGACGGTCGATTCGATAGCATCACCCGCCTCATGGAGGTGCTAGCGAAGTTTTGATATGGGTTGTCGATACCGAGTTACTTGGGATTGACGGAGGTTGAACGCGGTGAAAAATGCTGGTACTTTCAATGGCGGTCGCGGTCGGACCAGGCCACGTGCCCGGTCTGCCACACCGTATGGTCGGCACTCCGCCAAGCGGTATACCGACCATACGGTGCAAGATTTTCCGTTGGATGGGAAGGCCGTGTATCACACGGTCACCAGCATGCGATATGTCTGTGACCAGACAGATTGTTCCGTCTACACCTTCGTGGAGCCGACGGAGGGCTTTGCCCTCACCGCGCGCCAAGCACAAAAATATCGGACGACGTTGAACCTGCTCGAGCTCGCGGACAGCGACCTGCGAACGGCGGGCCTGGCCGACCGTCTCGGTATCACGCGGGCGACATTGCGTCGGTATCGCAAGGAGGCCCCAAAGACCCTCGAGAAGGTCGAAAGCAAAATCGATGCCTGGACGAGCCATCTCCACACGCCTTCCTCCACGAGCCCGCTAAAAACGCTAGCGCTAGAGGCACGACCTGCGTCGGAATCCATTGTCGCGCCCTATCGCGAAACCGTCCTGCGCCTCGCCTCTCAAGGGGAGGGGCACCGAAGCATACATGCAGCGATACTTAAGGAAGGTTATTCCGGGAGTGCCAACGCCGTGTACCAATATTTGCTCAAAGAGACGCGCGAACAGGCCCTGGCTTCGGGCGACCCGTCCGAAGATCGTCCCGAAGAAAACGCAGAGGCTCGGCCGCCCAGGATTGGTCTGATCCGGATTGTTCGGGGCTCCATCTATCGACGCCTATTCCAGGAAGTCGCGCAAGAGCGGGCGAAGGTCCTGCAGGCCCGAACGGGCCTGGTCTCAGTCGCAAGTTCGGTTCTGACGGAACCAGAGACGGCGTCCGTGCCCGCCCCCTGGGTCAATACGACCACATACGATGACGCCACCGCCGCTATCATTTTCGATACGCGCCCCAAGGTTCCGGGGCCCAGCAAGGCCTTTAGCGCCGAGCGATATGCTCACCTGGAAGAACTGCTCCCGAGCGTGGCTCGGCTACGGACGTGCCTAGCTACCTTTACAACTATGCTGGATACCAGCGAGGAGGCGGGTCTCGACCAATTCATTGCAACCTATCAGCACGACGCATCCGAACCGATTGTGGTGTTCGCCTCCGGACTACCAAAGGATTTAGAGGCAGTGAAAAATTGCCTACGCTATCCGGCCATTCGCAATGGACCCATGGAGGGGACCAACAATAAAATCAAAATGGTCCGTCGACGGGGGTATGGACGCGCAGGGCTGGAATTACTCAACGCGCTCTTCGCGCTCTCCTGGTATTACGATGATTTCGACCCCGCCCAGGAACCTCACCCCGAGGCCACCTAGTCGGCACCCAATCCAATAAAACCTCACCCTCACCTCGCGCGTTTTTGAGGGCTAACCGGCGTGGTAAGCCACGCCATCCCTGCTTTGAACGCTCACAGACCCTCTCCGCTGGGGATCTGTTTTCACGGAGTTGCGCCATTTGCGGGAGGCCATAACGGAACATGCATCCCCAGATAAGTCAGGTAGCAGGAAACGCGCCGCACTTCTCGCCACTTTCGGGCGCATTACGGCCTTTTCGGAGAGCTGTAGCCACCAATTTTACTCTATGTCCTCCATTGGTAGGGTTCCACCTGACTCATCTGGGGATGCATGTTCGGAGATGGCGGCCCAAATTGCGCAGCAATTTGGGGTCAAGGTGTCCCCGCATACCATCCGCTGGTATCGCCGGCACCAGCCAGCCGCTGAACCGTCTCCAGGACGGCCCAGCCAGGCCCTAGCTCAGCAAGAGTTCAC
>DAHXNH010000423.1 GCA_027365485.1 Clostridiales bacterium | reverse complement strand
GACCCCCAGGGTCGACAGCCGAAGCGTTCGCGGTACTCGGGGCTCAGATCATGAATCCAGTCGCTTATGGCGATATACGACCGCTTGCCCGCCAATACGGCTGCCATCGCCAATAGTAGAATTTCCTCTAAGGGAAAACGGCTGCCTCGCCTCTGGCGAGGGTCAATCAAGACCGCAAGTCGGTCCCGGAGACCGGAAGGCCCAGCCCAGTTCAATGCATCTAAATCGACCATAACGCAAAAGCGCCTCCATCCGAACGAGCCATGGCTACAGAAACCGAAAGTCCATCATTCCGTCCGTGATTTTGCTGATAGAGGTTCACTATAACCGATCGATCGGCAAATGTCCACTCCCTTCAAAAATGGCGAAACCACAGGGGTTTGCGGGACTTTGACGGGGCCTTGGCACGCCGGCAGGGGCCGTTGACAATAATCCTAATAGAGACTAAACCAGACTAAGTTTGGTAAGTCGAGGTGACTTGGATGAAGTCGGTAAATATTCATGAGGCAAAAACCCACCTTTCTCGGCTTCTTGATGAGGTGAGTCGAGGCGAGGAAATAACGATTGCCAAGGCAGGCAAGCCCATTGCACGGCTGGTCCCGGTAATGACGTCGCGACCAACTCGCGCACCGGGCTTTTTACGTAGACACATCCGTATTTCCGATGATTTCGATGCACCGTTACCGGAGGACGTGCCAAGGAGTTTTGAAGGGGCCGATGCGTGACGCTATTGCTCGATACGCATATCTACTTATGGTACCTGGCCGATTCTCCGCGCATTACGCAGGAGATTTCCGAGCAGATTTCGGAGGCCGACCTGGTTCTTGTTAGTGTAGCCTCAGTTTGGGAAGCTGCCATCAAAATCGGTCTAGGGAAACTTGATGCCAAGATTTCCGACCTCGTTAAGGGCATCGAGGCCAGCGAATTTTCGGAGTTGCCCGTGAGTGCCGAGGACGCGGGTATGGTAGCGAGCTTGCCGCCCCTTCATAATGATCCGTTCGACCGGCTACTCGTTGCTCAAGCTCTAGCCGGACCGTTTCGCCTGCTCACCGCTGACCCGACCGTGGCCAGATACTCTGACGTGGTCCAGTTGGTGACGGAATACGAAGTTCACAGTTGGTGGGCGGGACCGCGAAGCTTTACTTTCAGAATACGAATTTGTGAGCACTGCACAAACTCCTCGGTCGGCTATATCGTATTGATTTGAACGGTTTGTGCTGGTCTTGCAACTCGACTTAAGGGCTACTAGGCGAAAAGCGGTAACACCCTGAACAGGACGAGGAGCAGGGTGCGCAAATGCGTCCTGCCCTCTCCGTTATATCCGACTTGTCGGTTTAGTGTCAGCGCTCACCAGATCGTTGGCACACCGAATTTTGCGGAAGCATAAACTTTCGCGAGGATGGCCAATCGTTCCACTACCGACTGGACTGCCAATACGTGATCGCACGGGTCTAGGAGTTTAGCCTCGAGTGTCCGCGATTTGATTCCTGGATGTGTTTGGCCAATGTAGGGGCAGGGTGGGATGGTCTAGCCAAAAATGAATATCCTCTCCCAGAAGATCCGAGCGAAACACGTAATTTAAGGGTGGCAGTAGATAGAGAAACCCGAAGCCGGCCATTCCTATGGGGCTAAAATCTTCTTTGCGAGAGAGGTCGGTATCGGAGTAATGCTTTGCGGTTTTGCGCTCCCGTGTTGTCATAAGGTGACCTAATAATAGCCATATCTTTGTGGCATTCACGGGGGCGTATATGCCTTAGTCACTGATGCACATACGCCCCATTAATCCACAAACCACTAGCCGTTTACAGTGTACCTCACCGCCATCAGCTACCCTTCAATCACCGTAGACTTCCTCGCTATGGGTGTAGCCATCCATCAGGCAATACGCTTTGACCTGCGTTTGACAAACGCGTCATATCCATTACGAAATACGAATACCCAATTTTTTTCATTGCGGAGGGAACTTTTATGCACCACCCGTCTCCTGAAAAATGGGCTATTTGCAATCTAAGGTTGGATGGGCTCCTGCCTCATCTCGAGTGACTCAGCCCGTTTTGTGCAAAACCTGGTGGATTGGGCGTTCGGAATAATCCTCTGTATTGTGCAAAATACGGTTGAACTACTGCCCGGGGTTTGAGGGTCCTTAATGCACATTCGGGCCGGTTAGTACGCTATTCGCAACGCGAAGCGTGCAGCGTTCCTGTTTTCAAAAAGCAAGCTGCCCGCGTTATAATTGCCTTGTTCAGTTGTCGGGGGGGTCTGGCGTCTATGCATGAAAGGAGGGCTTATTTGTGAACGTGGAGCGGGAAGAACTGCGGCGTTTGGTGGATGAACTCCCTGAAAATGAGCTGAAGGCTGCGCGCAGATACCTCGAATTCATCCGAGACGTAGGGAAGGATCCTGTTCGTTGGGCGCTTGAAAACGCCCCGCTTGATGACGAACCGCTAACGGATGAGGAGAGAGAACGCACTGCTCGGGCGGATGAGGACTTTAGGACAGGGCGAACGACCTCGATGGACGAACTGAAAAGAGAACTGGGTCTTTGAGGTACGAGATTAAATGGGCTCAAGGGGCTGTAAAGGACATCCGGCGGTTGGACAACCCTCTGATCGTGCGGATTACACGAGCCATTGAGGCATTCGCCGAGACGGGCCGTGGCGACGTGAAGCGTCTGACCAACGCGGATGGCGCGTATCGCTTGCGCGTGGGTGAGTGGAGAGTTCTGTTTCGCCTTGTTCATACCGATATACAAATCATGCTTATCCAGGCTGTGTTGCCCCGGGGCGAAGCATACAAGCGCTGACTTAAGGGGGGCTGGTCAATTTGACCCGGCCGCCGCGGTTCGCCCGACCTTGGCACGGTGCTCAGGGGAGGTGATGCAATGGAAATTAGAGACCCGTGGTTCACGGTGGAACCGATCGACGCCAGCACTGTTGCCATCAGTGAATATCGACACTGGGAGCATGCGCACTCGTACTTGCTAATGGGCACCGAGCGTGCGGTGTTGATCGACACCGGCCTTGGCATTGACCATATCCGGCGCATTACCGATCAGTTGACTCGCTTACCGATTCTTGTGCTGACCACTTACGTCCATGGGGACCACATTGGGAGTCATGGGGAATTTGACACGATTTACGTTCATGAGGGGGACGCCGACTGGCTCGCGCACGGCATCCAAGGACTGCCGATTGAACGGATTCGGCAGGACGTGGGCCGGGACATCACGCCACCGATACCGGCAACCTTTGATCCCGGTATCTACCGACCGTTCCAAGGGGCACCCACGGAGATTCTCCATGGCGGCGAGGTCATCGATTTGGGCCACCGCCGATTGCGGATTTTGCACACGCCGGGTCATTCCCCCGGACACATTTGCATCCACGATGCGGCCAGCGGATATCTGTTTACCGGGGACCTTCTCTATGCGGGGACAATCGACGCCTTCTATCCGTCGACGAGTCCGGAAGACTTGGTCGAATCGCTGGACACTATCGCCCATGTGCCCGATGTGACACGCGTCTATGGCGCGCATCATCAGTTGGGCTTGGATGCGAATGTCTTGGACGAAGTCAAAGGCGTCGTGGCGTTTCTCAAGGCTCGTCACTTGATTGGTCACAGCACCGGGCTTCATCGATTTCCAACATTTGCCGTTCAGTTTTGATACCCCCCTTAACTCGCTCGCCTTGCGGGACTAATGGGGGCAAGAGCGACAGATCGTTCTTGAACAAACGGGCAGAAATGCTAAAGAGTCGAAGAGAGGACGGGTTACATGGAATTGGTATCGGATGTAGATAAATTGGAGTCAATTAAGTCCATCCAATCAACAATTCGAAAGCTTGAAAACGGCTTAGCTACGATGACTCAGAAGGATGCAAATACTACCTTGATAAAGAATCGACTCAAAGCCAGTTACATCGGCTTAGCCATGTTAGAGAATGCTTGGAATCAAAAAGCACATGATTACTCACAGGAAGATTTGGCCGAAGCTCGTATTGTTCTAACTGGCTTATACCCATCAATCGAAAATAGCTTTGCTAAATTAAAGGCAGGAAGTCCTCAAAGGACGCTTTTAGAAAGAAGAATCAAAGCGTTGGAACTCGCTGTTCAAGCGATCGACGATATTTCTAGTCAAGACCTATCTAACTAATTAGAACGGTCAGTTGTTCAGCTAACGGGGGCGAGAGCGCCGTAAGCCGTGGCTACTCCTTGACTTGGAATATGCCGTAAGATGGAACCAAGAATCGTGACGAGGGGTTGAAAACATGTCGACGAACCACAATGTCCAGCTCATTGGGCGATTCTACAACGAGATGTGGAATCACTTCGACAAAAGTCTCTTCCCCGAATTGTTGGCCGAAGATATTCGGTTCCGGGGCTCCTTGGGCCAGTCAGCCGTGGGCTACGGCGAATTCGGTCAATATGTGAACTACATACACAATGCGTTTCCTGACTTCAAGAATTATGTCGAGGACGTGGTCACGGAAGGAGACCAATCCTTTGTCCGGTTGACCTACCGGGGGACGCACCAAGGCGAAATTTTCGGGGTCAAACCCACACATAAAGCGATTGAGTATGCGGGCGCAGCCTTGTTCCGTTTTAATGACGGGAAGATCTCGGAGGTGTGGGTCTTGGGAGATATCTACGGTCTCTTACGACAATTACACGGCGATTAATGCCGTCCCCGAAGCGGGCGGGGTGGAACGAGTTCGAAAGCTCTGCGGGCGACAGGTGGCGATTGATTTATGCTCGATAAAACCTTGCCGTATTTTGATGTCATCATGAAACGTCGTGCGGGGTTGCCCATCGCAATGCATGGGCTGCCATCCGGGTTCTCCATCGCGGGGTTTGTTACCGGGGACGAAGTCCAGTGGGCTAGCATCGAGACCGCAGTGGGAGAATTCATGACGGAAGGTGAGGCTCTCACGTACTTTCAAAACACATATCTGCCGTATAACGATGAGCTGGCCCGGCGCTGTGTGTTCGTGCGCGACGCCGACGGTGGCGCGGTGGGCACCATTACGAGTTGGTGGAACACGACCGAAGAGCGGCGGGATCCCTCCGTCCATTGGTTGGCGGTCCGCCCTGACGCCCAGGGACTCGGTCTGGGGAAGGCCTTGGTCGCCGAATCCCTCAAACGGTCGCTGTGGTTGGAGGGCGACCGAGCTATCTTTCTGCATACCCAAACATGGAGTCATCGGGCGATTTCGATCTACCTCAAGGCCGGATTTGAGTTTGTTAGGCAGGGCTCGTTCGGCGGATATCCCAATGATTATCTGCAAGCCATGCCGGTATTGAGAACCGTTTTGCCTTCCTTAGTGCACTAAAGGGGGCGTTAACGCATTAAGCCTTGAGTGGTGTTTGGAGCGATTCCTTCCGCGGTCGAGTGACCCTCCCCGACGCAGAGGGTCGTTACGATGCAGGATACAACGACCCAACAACGGTGGTGGCGGGCGACAGCCCGTAGTTGGCGAAGACCGAGTAGACCAGCTTCCCGCGTTGCCACATCGCATCGGTATGTTCCCCGTCCCCGGCCTGCTCGATCAACACCGTGCCGGCCTGCCCCGGCATCGGTGCCCTCACTTTGGATATCAACCTCCGGGCGGACGCCACCGCCGCCGCTTCGGCTTGACGAATGGTGGAAGATGGCAGAGGGGGGCTCGTCATCAAGAGCCAGCCCTGTTCGTGCCAGGCGATGGTGGGAAATACGTAGCCTTTCGCCCGTTCGGTCCACACCTCGCCCGATATTTTGGACGTGATGGCCATCTTTTTGGCGTCTTTCGGGATGCCGCCGTTGTCCAGTCCGTTTTCGAGCACCGCGTCCTTGGCGGCTGACCGGGTGGATGTGCGCTCTCCTGATATGATAACCAGCGGTCCACTGCCCGGGTCAGTGGAATCCTGCCCCACGTCCGGATTGTTGACCGGCAGGGCATGGGGTTCATACCAGAACTGCATGGTGTACTGGGTCTTCGAGGATTGGACGGTGGCCGAGAACGTCCCGTCTTTTGGACCGACCGCCGACCCGGCAGCGGCGTGCGTAGGAAGCCACAACGGCCCCAGCACTGGGACTTTGGTGTGTTTTTCGGCCACAGCCATGGCATCCGCCACATACGCGGGGAATTTCGCCGAGGAGTTGGCACCCTGTCGCCCAGATGAAGCCGAAGGAGCCTTTGCGGCCACCATGCCTCCAGCGACGAGGGGAAGGAGGCTACTCAGCAATACGATCCGGCCCCAACCGGACTGCCGTGGTTTGATGGATGAGTGCGTCAATTCTACGACCTACTTTCGTTGAAAAGAGCGATTCAGCGGGCATCCCCACTGAGAACCCCGAACGCGGGAAGTCACATTGTCCTTGGTGTTGGCGCTAACTGGTTTTGTCATCACTTCCACTAACTCTCGTGCCATCAGATATCCCACTGATCAGAGCCAGACGTAAAGTCGAGATCAGCCCAAAGGGCTGGGATTCGCTGATTGACGCACCCAGAAAACCCACT
>DAHXNH010000419.1 GCA_027365485.1 Clostridiales bacterium | reverse complement strand
TTTTTCGCCGATCCGTTTGAGAGTCTGGTCCGATCCGTCATCAACCCGAAGACGGTAGCGACGCCGGCGATGGACTGGTCGATGGATGCACGCGCATATTACCTGGATCTGGACGTTCCTGGGATGGTCCGGGAGGATCTCACGATTCAAACGATGGATCGGCAAGTGCGAGTGCGGGGCGAGCGAAAGGTGGCGGCGCCAGAAGGGCGGACGTTGCTTCGGCGGGAACGGCCGAGCGGGGCTTGGGAGCACACCTGGACCTTGCCGAAAGACGCACGTGTGGAGGAAATCAGCGCCGAATTGCACGACGGGGTGCTGTCGCTGACCATTCCGAAGAACGAGAAGGCCAAGCCACGGACCATCGCCATTGCAGGAGAGGCTCAAAAGGAACTTCCCGAGAACTGAAACAATTTCGTGCCCCGTGCGCTCTGAAAACAGGCTACGGGGCTCTTTCTTGAAGAATTCCGTCGCCTTCGAAGGCTCATCCGCACTTTTGATGCGAAACGTATGGCGGATGCATGTTAATGATCACAATCCAATGGAAACCATGACAGCCAGACGCCCAAATTCTGGTGCGGATGGGCTAACGTGTCTTGAAAATCCACCAGCAAATGTGCAAGTGGTAGCGTTCAAGCGTAAACGGTAGACAGGCATCACCTAATCCGCGAATAGTCTTGGCGCCATCTTCTTCCCTACGCATCACAGCAATTCTTATGAACCGAGTCGATTCGACAATCTCACCAAGTTCGCATCAAAAGCACGGATGATTCTCTTCGGCGAATCCGGTCAAAGTCTGACTAAGAACGAGGCTCGAGGCAGATCGCAGTGAATGCCATTGGCTAAGTATGCCGCCCATATTCCACGTGTCCGAGGACCCACGGTTCTCGCTCTGGTGATGTAGACGAGGATCAGTTTAAAGAGAAAGGGACACGCTGAGCTTAACCGACGCGGACGAATTCTCGGTCTCAGAATTGGCGGGCTTTATCGAGGGCTCCCCTCGGCATCGTTGGCTCCGCATTCGTCTGCTTTGGGTCGCCCGACCCATGCATAAATCGGCAATGGCCTGCTTCAGGAGATTGGTGGCTGAACGGTCCATGCAGACAGGACCGATCGGAATGATAAAGAGGGACCTGATCGCCCGTGTGAGAAGACGCGATCAAGGACTAGGATCAATTTACAGGAACAATGTAAGTGTCGCCAATGCCCTCAGTCCGATGATGGTGGGCAGGCGTTGGTAAGCTCGACTACTAATTGAATTTCGGGCCGCGTCACATGATTTCCAGACTGAGGAGGCAAAAGGATGCATGCATGGATTCTTTCAGGCGGGCGGGGAACACGACTCTTTCCTTTGACCGAAGACGACCCTAAGCCACTCCTCCCCCTGATTCATCGCCCCATGATCGAAACGCTGTTGCAAAAGGTGGAAAGCGAGGGCATCGATTCTGCGACGATTTTAGCCGGGCCGATGGCGGCACGATTTGCCTATTTAACCCGGTGGGCTTCATCGAAAATGCCGATTACGGTGTGGGCCGAACCGTCTCCTCTGGGAACGGCCGGGGCGGTCATCACGGCCCAAGGAGAAGAACCGTCTTCGGAACCATTTTTGGTCCTGAGTGGCGATGGCCTCTTTGATCTCGACGTTCGAGGGTTTGTGGCCAAGTGTCGTGCGGCTCATGCGGAAGTGGGCATATTGCTGGCTCAGGCGTCAGATCCTCGAGGATTTGGCAAGGTGGTAACAGATGCTGAGGGATGGGTGACGCATTTCGAGGAAAAGCCGCTCAATGCGAACCAGCCGGCGTGGGTCAATACCGGCATCTATTACCTGAAACCGCAGGTCTTCCATGGTCTTTTGCCACAACAAACCTATGATTTCGGACTGGATTTGTTCCCAAGATGGCTCGAACAGGGAAAGCGAGTCTTTGGGGTTCGGGACTACGGGTATTGGTCAGATTTAGGGACGTTGTCACAGTATCATGGTGGCATTAATGACCTCATGCAGGGCAAGGTGAGTGCAGGGCGCATTGGGATCCCGACTAGTGCTAAGCTAGCGCATCGCGTCCCGGTGGGAAGGCCAAGCTGGATCGCGGATACTGCGGAGGTGGCTGAAGGAGTTACCATCGGCCCTCGTACGTTGCTCAGCGCCAGAGTGAGGATTGCCCAAAACGCCGTGGTCAAAGAATCCATTATTCGATCGGGAACGGTGATTCATAAGGGAGCCCAGGTCATCGGGGCGGTCATTGGCGAAGAGGTGGTCATCGGAGCTTATGCCCGCATCGAACCCGGAGCCGTCATTGGATCACACTGCCGCATTGAGGAAGACCAGCGGGTGCCCGCGGGCACCGTCATGTCCGCGGATGGAGTGCGCCCGGGTCGCTTTTTTGCCGTCGCCGCGGAACTTCAGATGAGATAAGGCGTCTTTTTAAGCGACCCCTTTGGACAGCGCGGTCGCTCGTTTAATCTTGGGACTTAGTAGGATCTGTCGTCCTTGCCATGCTGCTGGTATTGGAGGTGTTGGCGGCATTTTGAGCGGTAATTCCCAGACTATAGGCCACCACGCTGGCAATGACAGCGGTGGCGGCGGCGGTCAAGTCGCCTAACACAGCCAAAATGACGACGGCAATAATCCCAAGAGCCCCGACGGCAAAGTGCAAGAGAAACCAGTTAAAGTGGGTTTGAGGGTGGATAAGGCTGGTTCTGGCAAAAAATGGCACCGCCGCTAATACCCGCCGCGACAACAATGAGGGCAAAAATGATAGGCTCGACCAAGATGATCGCCTGCTTTCACTGCAAATTTGTGAAAGGCAAGAGGTCTTGACATTATCATGTGCCCCATTCGACCGCCCGATGGAAAGATGTGATCTTGAAGTCTTTTCCTAGACTATGCGCGGATGCTGTGGAAGGTTCCTTCTCGAGATCCGTCCATGTGCTAATCAAGCCTAAACCCGTTGGCCTTAACCGGGCGGTCTTCGGCATGTTTCCGGCCAACTCGGACATCCTACTCGGTTATAGGGTTGGTAATGCCAGGGGAGGGCTAAAATGCCACCGGTTCGCGCAGTGGTGCTGGGCTCGCGTTTTGGCGGGATGGCGGTCATCACTTGGCTTCGGCGATTGTTTTCGCCGAATTTATTGTCGATTACCGTGATTGATCAATGGCAGGAAATGATTTTTCGGCCGGGATTGGTCCATGCCATGGACCAATCCCCCGACCGTTTGGTGTCCTCGGTCACGATTGCCTTGCCGGCCTTTTGGAAGAAACTTCGTCTGGATTTCATCCATGATACCATCGTCAGCGTTGATCCCAACCGCCGATGGGTGTACACCGCCGCCCATGATCCAGTCGCCTACGATGTGCTCTTCATTGCCACCGGCAGCACCCCGCTATGGACTGCGATTGCCGGTCTTGAATTTTGCCATCAAGGGATCTGTGAAGGCTATTTAGCCAATCGCACCGCCTGGTTGAATCGAACCCAACCCGAAGGAGCGTTTGTGTTTGCGGTCGGGCCCATTGACGGCAATCCATCGTGGTCGCCTAGCATTCAGGTGGGCTGTGAATGCCCGCTGTTGGAATCCGCTCTACTCTGGGATCAGGAACTCAGACGACGCCAATTGCGGGACAGAGTTGAGATCACGGTAATCTCCCCGGCAGCCCACTTGGCTGAAGACGGAGGGCCCGTCATTCGCGAGCGCATTGAGGAGATGATGGCCCAACGGGGCATTACGGTGGTGACTGGGGCCCAGTTCGTCGAAGTCGGCGACGGGCACATCCAACTGCATGATAGGCGCATTGCGTACGATCGGGCGGTATGGATTCCGCCTGCGGGGGGGTCTCGCTGGCTTCGGAATTCAAAGTTAGATGACGGCTATGGTTGGGTGCCCACCGACCAGTTTATGCAACACCCGGATTGGCCCGAAGTCTATGCAGTAGGCGATGTGGTCAGTCATCCCTGGCCCAAAATGGGACATTCTGCGATGGTCCAAGCCCGCGTGGCCGTCCATCATTGGGCGGCCGGGCGGCAAGCAAAGAAACGCGCCGTGGCGCCTTATCACCCGTATTTAGTTTGGGCTTTGGAAACCGGCCCCGGCCAAGCGTTTTTTGCCCTATCGGATGTGTTTTACGGTGGCCATCGGCAAATCGTCTATCACGGACGATCACCCTTTTGGGCCAAACAAATCTTTCAACGGGCTTACGTCGCCCGAGCCGGGGCCTTGCCGATCATGCCTTGATGTCTGTCCACAACCGACGCCTGCTCAGTGAGGCAGGTCGACGACGGTAGCGGACCAGAGCAGGACCACGTCCGAAGCCTGAGTGTGGACCGTAAGGTCGCGATAGCCGATACGGTACAGGAGCCGAGGAAACGTGGGCAGGAATTGGTCCCAGAGGCGGTGAGAGCGGGACAACCATCGATACGGGGACTCATCAGGCTGTCCTGCCCAGTCCCGCGTGCCCACCCGCTCGGCCCACCAGGGCAGTGCATGGTGCACATAGGCTTCGAAGCCCCATTTGCGCCAGTCCGCCGGGGTATGGGTTTCTAATAGGACCAAGTGGCCTCCGGGGCGGAGACGGTCATAAAGACGAGTGAGGGTGGCGGCGACGTCGCCTTGGTCGCGCAAGGAAAAGGTTAGGACTCCGACGTCGAATCGTTCGTGGCCTGAGGTTGACCAGTCGGCGATGGTCGCCAGTTTGGCAGTCACTGATGGCGGCACCTGGGCAAGCATCTCGCTGGCATAGTCGACCCCTAACAGGCGGGCGTCGGGCAGCATAGATTGGAGTCGGCTAAGCAAATACCCCGGGCCGCACCCTAGGTCGACCACCGAGTCGGGGTGCCAGTCGGCAATGAGCCGAGCCGTCTGGTTGATCCAGCGGGAATAACCGTTCCAGGTTACGCGCTGGGTTTGTGTGAGATAGCGGCTGGCCATCCAGTTAAAGGTGTCGGCGGGCACGTCCCCTAATGTTGTCATTTGAACATCCGATCGCGCTTTATTTTCCATCGCTCGCTATCGTCTCCCCTTCACAATGCCTAGCCTGCCGCTATCGACCGATCCATCACCCTGGCCGGGGCGATTTTCTAAGACTCCGTCCCCGTGAACCCCTGAGACTCTGAATGGAAAACCGGGCTTCGATGTCGGCTAAGATGTCATTCATCTCACTATAGGATGCGATCAGGGCGTGCAATTTATGCTCGAGGCCCGTATCTTTTGAATGCTCACCGTCAAAGGGCAATTGAAAGACTCGGGCGGCCTCTTTGGTACGGGCAATGAGCGGCCGTTGCTGACGAAACTCAGAAAGCGTGCGAACCCCGGCGACTTGGAGAATGGCAGCTAATTCTGCCCGCGTCGCTTCGAGCCAGTTAGTGGCGTGATTAGCGGCCTGCGAAACGTCTAGCGTGTGCCCCGAATTCGCTCGCGACTGAGCAAAGGCGAGCGCGGTTGGAGGAGTCGGCAGGTGCTGACCAATTTGGTCATGAAGAGCTGCGAATAGGAGAGAGGACCCAATGGCTGCGGCATCGGCCCCTAGCCCGATTAAACGAGCAATGTCCGCCGCCCCACGGATCCCCCCGGATGCGACCAACGTGATCTGCGAGCGCACCCCTCGGGCGACTAACCAAGTATGGGCGCGATGGATGGCCAAGGCGGTGGTAATGCCAAAGTGATCGGAAATGACGGCGGCGCTGCCGGCACTTCCCGCCCCGGAACCGTCCAGGGTAATGATCTCGATAGGAAGCGTCAGCAGATAGGCGAGATCAGATTCTAGATGCTGACTGGCCGGAAGTTTCACTGCGATCGGACAATCCGCGCGCTCGATCTTGAGTTCCCGGATCCAGACGTCAAGACGGCCCTCGGGGACGGCATGGATCACGGCCGAACCGCCGACGGCATCGATGAACCGTCGGGGCAACTCGGATTTCGGCTTGGTTAATCCCATCGCCCCCTCGGACCCCTGACCCCACTGAACCTCAATGACGTCGGCTAAAGCTAAAATACTTGGGTCGTGCGCCCAAAATCCGCGACTTTGCTGCAAGATCCAGCGTTGAGCATAGGACCGCTCTTCCGGCAGATAGAGACCTTCGCCGCTGCTAATGGCAATGCCTGCCAAACTCGAGGCCTGGGCCAAGGCGACTTTCGTTTCGGCGCTGAGCGCCACGCCATAGCCCATCGGAGCGACGATGACGGGCATGGAAAGGGAGATCGAATGCGGATGGCCGGCTCCTAGCACCGTAGTAAGATCTACCGGCGAGTGCTCGGGACGGGGGGGAGGCTTGAAGGTGGCTGGGTCAATGCCGATCACCTGAAGCCAGTCCACGCTGGGTGCCGAGCCCATGGGGTGTTCGGCCAGTTTGCCCCTCTCGGCCCGTTGCACCGTCAGCAATATAGAGGCCAAATGACGGGCTCTTAGCGTGAACAAAAGCTCCCACAAAGTATATTGGGGAGAATGGCCGGCGGACGCTTCCAGCTTTCGAGCCAAACGGCGGGCAAAGAAGACGCCGACTCCCAAAATCAAGGCAAGGGTGGTTAAGGTGCCCATGATGGCGAGCAAAACCGCCTTCATCGGGAGACCATCCGAGCATGGCGATAGCGGGC
The DNA here is from genome assembly GCA_027365485.1 of Clostridiales bacterium. GTDB lineage: Bacteria > Bacillota > Sulfobacillia > Sulfobacillales > Sulfobacillaceae > JAMCVM01. The sequence continues at coordinate 3,924 of DAHXNH010000419.1, read as the reverse complement.
GATGAGCCAAACACCGGGATCCGAGATGGCCGCCCAGCTAAAACTGAGCGGATTGACCCAGTGAAACACGAGTGCGCTCGCCATCAGTTCGGAAGGTACAAAGAGCGTACCCAAGGTCAAGGCCGCCACGAAGCCAAACCCTAGCGAGACACGCGTGAGCATGGCCGCTGGCTCAGCCATTTGGTCCAAAAGGTTAAACGACAGACAGAAGAGATGGAAAGCTAGATACAAAACGATGGCCGAGGTCCAGGTGATCAGCACCAAGACCCCAATACCTTTGAAAAAGAAGGCTTGGGCGGAGATTAAAGAGAAGATATAAATCACCGGCCACGACAACCGGCTGACGGCGGGCGCTCTCAAGGTGGCCAGGCAGACGACATAGAAGATCAACAAGACACTGGCTTGCATGGCCATGGCGGCTGCCACTGTGGTATAGGCTTGACGGGGATGCGTCGAGCGCACGTGCGGGGTTAGGGTGATGACAACACTGCCGTTGCTAAAGAGAAACCAGGTGCTAATCGTCCCTTGAATCCATGGACGGAGGGTAAAATCCGACGAAGGGAGGAGGGCCGCCAGATGAGTCATATTGTGGATGCTGAAGGTGACGACGACCAGGGTGAGCAGTAAGATGATGGGGAACCAGAACTGCACCGAACGGGCGACCGCACTGAGGGTGCGGATGGCGACCCAGCCCGCGCTGGCGGCAATCAAGCCGTCGATGACCACGATCGGAGTAAGGGGATAGAAGAAATTGTGCATCATCTGCCCGTACAAGACGAGCAAGAGCAGATCGGTAAACAGGCAGATGATGGCGCTGATTGGGAAAATCAGGCCAATGCCTAAAACGGGCAGTAGACGCCGGATTCCGCTAAGAACGGTGGCTTGGTTGAGGCGGTGGCCTATGGCCGCCTGAAGCATTAGCAGCGCTGTGGCCAGGCCGACGCTGGTTAGGAGCGCGAACACTCCGTTGGGGCCCATATGTTGGATTAAGTATTGCGGCCAAAGATAGATCCCTCCCGCCACTGTGGAAATGGCCACCATCCAAAAATATTGCCAGCGTGAAATCGGCTCGACGATTTGGTTCATTCCGACACCCCCTGGCTCGTGATCTGCGTAGTGACCGTGACTTTGGCCTGCACCGGTGAAAGATGGGCGTTGATTCCGACGCGTGTTGGGGGAAGCATTCGCGGATGGCGAAAGAGATAGGATCGCTGCCAGCCAAAAGGGTCGGTGTGGCTTTGTTCGGCCTGGGCGATCGCCCGGTTGGCGAGGGTGGCCAAGTGGAAAGAGACCTTGCGGGCGATGGCTTGGTTGCCAGCTAAAGTCGGAATTTGCGACGGAGGCCATTGATTCAGACAGGCCCGCACTTGAATTCGGACGCTGACCCGAAGCCCGTCTCGACCGCCCACGACCCGGGTCATGGCATGGCTTCTGATGTGGTCCAGACCGATGAGGCCGCCCTGGGTGTTGAGGGTCAACGACTCGTTGACGACATGGTTGGTCAAAAGCGCCCAACCTTCGCTGGCTTTGGGTCCGAAGATCACCGGGAGACCATGCGCGGGATAGACCAAGAGGCGACGGACGGTCAGAGCAGACGTGCTATAGGGTAAGACCGGGGATACCCCTGGGGTGACTATCCGGTCCCAAAATCGCCATGCCCGCATCGCCAAATATAGGGGATGGCACGTTCGGCAGTTGAAATAGTTGTCAAAGAAGATCGTAGGCGGAGGCTGCTGGATCTGGATTGGAAAGGCTGATGCGGAAGTTGCACTGGCTAAGACGTAGGCGGATTTGGGCAGCATCGCCTGGCGGTTGTAGGCACCAATCAGACTGGTCACCTGTTGGGTAGAAAATCGAGGAGACACGATGAGCACTTGCAATTGTTCGGTATACAAATCGTTGGCCAGCTTGTCTTGAATCGCTTGAAGCGCGGCGGCTAGCGTCGATGCCTCCACTTGGTACTGAAAAAACTGATCATGGGGCGAAATTTGACTGAGACTGCTGACGTTGACCGTGGGATTAGGGAAATAGGCGCGCCATTGGATGGTTCCCCGAGGACCCGGTTCGGCACTGATAGCCAAGGCTGTTTGCCGCTGATCTAACGAGAACTGATCCCAGCAGCCGCTGAGGCCCAATGCTAACATAGCGGCCAGGACCCCGCCTAAGGCTCTCAGGGAACTTCTCATTTGGGGGAGTCCTGAGCTTGGTTGAGATGAGCCTGCAGGTCTGGCGCCTCGGCAGTTTGCCAGGTTTGATTTTGGGGTCGAGCCGCGGTCCAGCGTCGCTGAAGATTGGTCCAAGGTAGGCGCCAGATGGCGTCGGACCAATCAGGGCGCCGAAACGGTGCCCAGGGTGCGAAATACGGACTGCCAAAAGTGCGCATATCGACTAAGACGGCCATGACGGCCACCGTGACGATGACGATGCCAAAGATCCCCAAGATAGCGCCGGCCAGGGTGAGCAAAAATCCAATCACGCGCCAGGTGGCGGTTAATTCATAGACGGGTGTCGAAAACAGGCTGAGAGCGGTCAGAGTCATGATGACGATGATTTGCGGGTCGACGAACCCGGCTTTGACCACGGCGGTGCCAACGACGATGGCCCCCACGGTGCTGATGGCGGTGCTGAGTGCCTTGGGCAGGCGAAAGGCGGCTTCGCGCAAAGTCTCGATGACCACGATCATGAGGATGACCTGGACCACCGGGCTAAAGGCCAAACCCGCGTTGCTGCCCTGGATAATGACGAATAGCGAACTGGGTAAGATGCTGGGATTGATTTCAGCCAGCGCAATATAGAGGGCGGGCAAATACATGCCCATCAACCAGCCTATCAATCGGATCATCCGGACAAAACTGGTGTCGACCCAACTGCTCGAGTAGTCCATGGCCGTGCGATAGAAATCGACGAGGGGAGCTGGAGCCACCAGCACAAAGGGATCGCCATCCATCAGAATGACCACGGCGCCTTCAAATAAACACCACACGGCCAGATCGACGCGCTCGGTCTGACGAATCGTAGGAAAAATCGAGCGCGGATGATCGCGAATTAATCCAGCGATGGCTGTGATTTCCGTGATGCCGTCCACGTGCACGGCGTTCAGCCGGTCAATCGTGGTCGCTACCAGCGAAGGATTGGCGAGGTTCTCCAGATAAGCCACGGACACCGTGATGTGTTGCAGACGGCCAATGCTGACATCGTGAAACATGAGCGCGGGGGACCGGACGCGACGGCGGATTTGCGTTCTTTGAGTCAACAACACTTCGTTAAAAGCCTCTTCGGACCCTCGTGCCGCCAGTTCGGTTTGCGGGCGTTCGATGGCCCGCTGAGGATACTTTACGGTATCGACAATCCAGACATGGGCCACCCCCGGCGCGAATACGAGGGTGTTGCCGGCGGCTAACTTCTGTAAAATATCGAACCAGGTGCGACTGATACTGATGTGAATGGGAGTCATAGCGCCTTGGTCCCAACGATCGGGAGGCAGGTCGGTGGCTAAGAGAGGCCGAATGATATCTTGGTCGATCATCTGAGTATCCGCGAGACCATCCACGCTGGCGATCAACACCAGTTCCTGGCCACAGGCGGGCACTTGAATCTTTCGCAGCAGGACATCCCCATTGCGACCCATGCCTTCTTTCAACAGGGCCCAAGCGGTGTCGAGGTCGTCAACGTAGGAGTCCGCGCGAACGACCGGACTTTGAGCAGCGCTTTCAAGCCAACTCGAAAGCTGAGTGTCTAATGCCTTAAGTTCGGTGACGAGATGGGTCATCAGTTCTCCATCGTTCATGATGGCTAGGATGTCTCTTGAGGTCGAGGCTCATGCACGAAGCCTAGAGCGTTGGTCCCGGTCCGCAATCGGACGGGCAGGTCGACTTTCATTGAGCGCGACCGGTTCTGAGACGATGGCGTCTCGAGGATAATCCT
>DAHXNH010000252.1 GCA_027365485.1 Clostridiales bacterium | reverse complement strand
CGCTAGGTACACGGAAAGGATGATATCGCATGTCATTATATCGAACTCACGAAGATCGCTACCGATCCATGTCCTACCTTCGATGTGGACGATCGGGCTTGAAACTGCCTCAGTTGTCTTTAGGTCTCTGGCACAACTTTGGGGGCGTTGACCAAATGAATACGATGCGAGAGATGATCCATACGGCGTTTGATCTGGGTATCACGCACTTCGATTTGGCTAACAACTACGGCCCCCCCGCCGGTGCCGCCGAAGAAAATTTTGGACGTATTTTGGCCCAAGATTTAGCGGGATATCGCGATGAATTAGTGGTCTCGACGAAAGCGGGGTTCGGTATGTGGCCCGGGCCGTATGGCGATTGGGGCTCAAAAAAATATTTGGTCGCCAGTCTTGATCAGAGTCTAAAACGGATGGGTTTAGACTACGTGGATATTTTCTATCATCATCGGCCGGATCCAGACACTCCGTTGGAAGAGACGATGGAGGCCCTCGACCTTATCGTCCGTCAGGGAAAAGCACTCTATGTCGGCATATCCAACTATCCAGCCGCCTTAGCGCAAAGTGCTAGCACACATCTCGCACAGGTTGGTCGACCGCTTCTGATTCACCAGGCCAGTTATTCGATGTTTGATCGTTGGATCGAGCCCCAACTGTTGGATGTTGCCGAACGCGAAGGATTTGGGGTCATCGCCTTTTGCCCCCTGGCTCAAGGGCTATTAACCAGCCGCTACCTTGACGGAATTCCTGAGGATTCACGAGCCGTCCGACCTTCAGGGGCACTTACCCTGTCCGATGTGACGCCCACGCGGCTGCAGCAGATTCGGGCGCTGAACGATTTAGCGAAGAAGAGAGATCAGACTTTGGCGCAAATGGCATTAGCCTGGGTGCTTAGAGACAGGCGCGTCACTTCCGCATTAATTGGGGCCAGTCGTGTGAGCCAGATTGAGGAAAATGTCGAGACCTTACGCCACCTGCCATTCACCAAAGAAGAATTAATCGCCATTGACGCGATTTTGACCGGCGGCGAACCCGAGAGACACTAGTTCCCCAAATTGGTCATTGATGGTTGGCCCTGTGCCGCCCCTCTCGCATGTTCGAAAAGGGTTGGGACTTTATGCGGTGTTCGTAAGCGCGCTCTGGGCGCATGTATTGTGCTCGCTTGGGGTGGCTGGCCTGGCGGACTTGTACCGCTATACAAGCAAGCTCCATGAAGATCCTGCTGACGGGCGTAACAATCCTTACTACTTGCTCTGGAAACTTGCGAAGTAGCTATTGCGATTTCGCTTTCGGAAATTTGCGAACCACGGGTGTGCAAGTTCCCGCATGCTTAATGCAGTAAATGGTTTGCTTTAGGGGCGAATGCCCCGGTAGAAATCGGTGATAAAGATGGTCGTCCCGTTTGTGTACGCTTTATATCGATGCCGAGACATAGGAACTACGGTATTGTGATGACGAAAGAGAGCCGTTCTGGATAGGACGGCTTGTCTGATACAGTTTCCCCATTTTAGTGAATGTAAACTGTTCGTGGCCCGTTCTGGTGGCCTTGTCCATTTCTGATCATTACTGATCAAGTCTGTTGCCACCTTCCTGGTTCATCGCGCCACGGCGCCCCAGGACTCGCTGTATAGCTCGTCTTAGGGTCTCAAGGACCGGTCGGCCCCCGTCGGGGCTTTCCAAGGGTCATCCACCGGAGGACGCTCCCCAAGCGAGTCACCGAGCAGGTCTGCCGTCTCCTTAGCAACGCTCAGGACATGGAGGCAGACACGGATGGACAGCGGTCCATCGAATTCCCAGGACTCGCCGTCCAGTTCGTCTCGGCCACTTTTTGTAAATTGATCGCCGCGTTGATGGCGCGGTCGTGGTGGATGTGACAGGCTGGGCACGTCCACTCCCGCACCGAAAGCGGCATTTTGTATCCACGCTCGGAGCAGATCTTACTGCTCGGATACCAACGGATCACCACGATGACCGTCTTTTCCCGCTGCGCCGCCTTGTATTCTAACTGCCGCCGGAATTCGTCAAGGCCCATGACACCGACTGGCGGAACGCTTGGAACCCTTCGAAGTGGCGCTCAAACAGGAATGGTTGCAGGCTCTGGTCTGGGCTTCGATGAATCCGGGGCCAGGGTAGAGGTTTCTAGAAAGGGGCGAGTATCCACACATCCGCCGTACGTCGTAGTCGGTCTAATGCTCTGCGGCGATAGCGATCCTCTGGAAGGGGAGAATGCGATCTCGGTTACCGCCGTACTAACAGAGAATGAGATTCGCCGTCGATGCCTAGACCCTATCCCGAGGCACGCACGGTGACTGTTCCGCTGGTTAAATCGATGCCGTCGACAGACGCGGTCACGGTGCCTTGGTTACCTGCCGTGTCATCCGTGACATAAACGGTGACTTGTCCCTGCGCGTTGGTCACCAGACCGGTCAGTTGAGAGAGGGGTTGGGTATCGTTGCTGACCACGGAAGACACTCCGAACGAAGCGCTAGTGAGACCAGCGGAAGACAAGCTGACCCCGGCCCCAATGATCGGGTGGCCGGCACCATCGTTGAAAGTGAACACCAGAGGTGCGACGCTACCGACCGCAAGGGAGAGTGCCGTCGGCGCGATGCCGGTGTGGGCGATGGTGCCGTTGCCTACGGTCGCTGAGCCCAACAAGGTGTTTTGGTACCAAATCCCGAGCCCGTAAGTGCCGGCGCTCAAGTTTTGGCTCGATTCGGTGACAGGAGCGTTGGTCGAAGAGGCCGTTAGACCGTTTGCCGTGGCCCAAAAGCTCACCCCGCCCCCGTTAATGGTGAGGGTAATCTGGCCATCAACGTTGGCCGTCGCCGTCATCGATCCATTCTGGAAGGAGACCTGGCTATTGGCGGTCGGATACTGATAGCCGAGATTCGACAGGTTAGTGGCACCGTCGACCAACGGGAATGCGTCGGGTACGACGGTGCTGCCGACGGTGTGCGTCAGTTCGGTCCCATTGACTGCGCTTACCCACACCGCATCGTTTTCTCCCCCGCCTTGATAGCCACCCGGAGCCGCTCCTGGGGTACTACCGTCCAACGTGACCGTCGCATAGGGCGCTACGCTCCCGTCGGACCCTTTGACCGTGATGGTTTCCGTCACCGATCCTTGGTTCAGCCCCGTGGCCGGAACAATGCTGGTGGGATTGACCAACGCTGAGGCTGGAGCTACGGCGGCAACTTGGAGATTCAAGGTCGCGGTCTGACCATTGGCTGTAACCGTCACGGCACTTTGGCCCAGGTCGGTGGCTTCCACGGAGAACGGTAAGAGCGCGGTACCGGGATCAACGGTACCCATCGACTGGTTATTGGCAACCACGGTGCCGTTAGCGTAGACCACGGCCGAAACCGTCTGGGCAGGGCTAGAAAGACCGACGCCATTAATCGCCGTGAGCGTGGTCCCATTGCCGGCGCTCAATTGGTAGGTGACGGAGGCGACCCCGTTCGTCGTTAGTGACGTGGGAAGGTTATTTTTGCCGAAAGCTTCGACGTAGGCCACGGTCGGCGTCTCGGTCGTCGTTAGTAGCGTTGCGGCCGAGCCACCGGGAGTGAGATCAGCGGGAGACACACTCCCTGACACCGATGTCGGCAGGTTCACGCTTTGGGGAACGGTAATCGTCAGGGTTTGGTGCTTGGCGAGACTCCACTCATGCTTGCTGTATTGCGCTGGGCCAAGCGACGCAACTTCGATGGTGTAGCTGCCCGCAGCCAATTGATTTAGATTCAACGCGCTATTGACCGACCACGATTGAGCGGCGGACCCGTTGACGGTGAATTGAAAGTATGGGGTGCCGACGCCGTGCGTGACGCTCGCGTCAATCGTGGCGCTGCCGTTGGTGGCAGTGTCGTTGGCCGGGCCGGTGACGACCAAATCATCACTGGGTTGGACCGTGACCCGGACGGTAGTCGACCGGTATTTGGTCCACTGGTGCTGCCGGAACTGTCCTTGCCCTAACGAACGCACGGTAATCGTATAGGTGCCGGCAGAAAGATTAGACAGAGCGAAAACATTGTGGGACGAGTAGCGTGCCAGAATCTGATTCCCTCGGCGGAATTGGTAAACGGGGGTGCCGGTAGCACCTTGTACGACGGCGGTGATGCTGGACGCGGTTGCGTTGGCTACCAAGCGGATGGGGTTCGCGGCCCAAGCGACGGAGACCCGGGGCAGCAAGGTCGATATCAACAGAGCCCCGGCGGCGGTGCCTTTGAGTACTAGTCGGCCGAACGATCGTGCCACGACATTATCACACTCCCTATAGATGGGCGTCGAAACCAGCGAACCTGTTCCTGAATGATGCGACGCCGATGTGAGCCATTATGATAACCTAGACAAGGCGGTTTTGCCGATAGCGGTCGATCGGCGTCGACCCTAGTCTCTACAATTATTCGCAGCGCTTGAATGAAATGTGAGGATCGATGACCCCACGAATTTATTTCAGAATGCTCGAAGCTATGGATGATTGGCCGAGAGTCCGTGGGATCGGCCAAGACGGGATCTAGCCGCTCTAATGGCCTTAAGGGCTCCGAGGTCCAGCGGTGTTTGGGATAGTGGCAGCGAGGGGATGCCAGTTGAATATGCGCTGAGGAGTTTCTGAAGAATTTGGCGAAAAGTAGAGAACGGTAGACAAGGTATGGTAGTCTTCCTAATAGTTTTCTCCTTTCCCGCGACGAACTACGTGTAGTCGATTCGATTCTCACCATGGATGCTTGATTTGGTATTGGCTCGATTGTTTGGAAAGGAGTTTCCGTGCGCGCATTTACTGGGCAACACCGATTTCAACCGATTTATTGGCTGATGGCTTTCTGTCTTTTCCTACCAGCTTTGACCGTGGGAGTTCCGGCCTTTGCGTTTTCGACAGTGCCGATTACCTCGACGACTCCGACGGTGATCACGGATAATTTTCAAGGCAATACGCTGTCACCGTTAGTCGCGGTGGACGGCAATTGGAGTGTTGCCAATGGATCGCTTGCGGTGGACAACGTCACCTCGACCGCCCCGCTCGACAAGCAATTCGCCTACGAGCCGACCAATATGACCAATGAGACCATACTCTCCCAATTCTCGATTAGCAACACGGATGCGAGTGGCAAGTGGAGGGTCGGAGTTTTCGTACATGGAACTGGGACCGCCAATCCGCAGAAATGGGCCCTCATTCTGCGCGACGGCGAAGTCTCGTTACTGGATGAAAATACCAGTTGGGTCAGCCAGACCAAGTTTTCGATGACGATTGGTCAGACCTATGACATGGAATTACAAGTAGATGGTACAACGGTGAACGGTAAGGTGTGGGCCAGCGGCCAATCTGAGCCCAGTGCATGGACAGTGACGGGAAACTTCCCACCAAACGCCGCAGGGACGGGAACGGCAGCGGGGATTTACGTGGCGGGTGCCGATGCCGCCTTTACATCGTTTCAGGTGGGGGTTGATCCCCCCGCACTGGCGGTTACGCCTAATCAGGCCGGGGGAGTGTTCGTAAGCGGAACCCAACCAGGCTACCAGGCAACGCTAACCAATAGTTCGGGTCAAGGTGCTGATTATGACGTGGTTTCCACGGTGTACAACATCGAGGGACAACCTGTGGACACCCAGACGACTCCGGTCTCCGTTCCCCCGAATGGCGCGACCACCGTGCCGATTCCGATTTCCCTGCCGGCCCTCGGCTACTACACCATGTCTACCGCGTTGACGGATTCGGGCGGGCTTCCGGTGGAAACGCTACCGACTCAAAGCCTGGCAGAAATTGCCGACCCGCCTTCGAGTTCCGGATCGTCCTCGTCGACCAATAACTTGGTGGGAATGAACGGAAACTTGGCGCTGGACAAGAGTCCCGGTGCTTCCATCGAGTTTAACGAAGAGTTTCAACTCCTCGAGAATCAAGGCGTTGGCTGGTATCGCCTGAATTTGAATGCTTCCGAATTGTTTCCCAGTGCGCAGGGTGCGCAGTGGGACACGAGCGATGCCCTGGTCGAAGCGGCACGCAGTCATGGGATCAATGTCCTGGGATTGTTAACCGGCTGGCCCGAAGGGCTCAACCCGTTTTCGGCAAATGCTTCCGCTAGTTTTACCACCGCGCTGAACAACTATGTCGCCTATGTCCAGCAAGTGGTTGAGCGATATCGCCCGGGGGGCACGCTCGCGGCCGAGAAGGGTTGGCAGAACTACGGAATTTCCAGTTGGGAAATTTGGAACGAACCCGTGACGCCGAGCTTCTGGGGCGGGACGGCGGCACAGTATGCTGAACTCGCGGATGCTGCAGCCACCGCGATCCGTGCGATTGAGCCCAATGCGACGATCTTGGCCTATGATGACGATGCCTCCAATCTGGAGACTCAAGGAGCCAATTTATATTCGGGCTTGTCGCTCCACTACTATCCGGGAACCAAGCCTCCCACGAACACGTCGTTCAGCATTGCCAGCAGCGTGACGCAAGGTCTATCAATGGCCAAGTCGATTGGAGGCAGTTTGTGGATTACCGAGGCGGGATGGTCCACAACCCAAGTGAGCGAAGTAGCCCAAGCGCAAGACTGGGTGAATACCGTGCTCGAGGGGCTGGGTGCCGGGGCAAGCCGGATCTTTTTATTCAGCCAAATATATCTGGGATCCGGCTATGGCGAAGAGAACAATAACCTAACGCCCAAGGTCAGCTATCCAGCACTAGCCGCGTTAGATGATCGCTTGGCCGGATACCAACCCGAAGGGCGCTTGCAGATGGGCCCGTCGGTCATTGCTGAGGCATTTAGTAGTCCCTCTGGCACGACCGTCGCCCTCACCAGTGCTAAGGGCGCCGGTAACCTTGCGCTACCGGCCAGCGTGACGACGGTGTCTGCGTACGATTGGATGAACAACCCGATTAACCCGACCGGCTCGCAATTGGTGGTGCCGTTAAGCGCGAGCCCGGTGTACCTCGTATTCCCCGGCTACCAGTCATATCAAGTGCAGGCCATTCTGAATGCGTCGACGGAGGCCGACCTGGTTCCCGTATCCCTCGCCTTGCAGTCTCAGCCTGGGTACGGATCGTTGAGTCCTGAGGTGGTGGTTGGGGTTACCAATATTTCCAACCGAGCCGTTAGCGGGAAAGTCACGTTGACGTTACCTTCGGGGTGGACGGCCGCTACCTCGGGTGCCGCCGATCCCCAAATCAGCGTGGGGCCGGTTCCGGTGAACGGTACTGCGGACGTAATCTTCCACCTCCGGGGGACATCGGTCGATGACTCTCTGCCGATTACGGCGACCATGACGATGGCCGGAGCTTCCCCCGTGGTGGTGACTGAGACGCTCGGCAAGGTTCTCGGTGGCGGCTAAGGATGGTTTTCGGGGAGGCATCACCGTCCCATGACTCTTAGCCTGGGTACCAAGTCGGCATTGCCGATCCCCGGTTTGCCTTGGTTGACTGTTGGCGCTCACTGGTTTTGTCATCACTTCCACTAACTTTGGTGCCATCAGGTACCTCACTTATCAGGGCCAGACGTCAAGCAGAGATCAGCCCAAGGGGCTGGGATTCGACCTGGACTCGGCCTGGGGCCCTCGCCAGATCCGGGTCTGATTGACGCACCACCAGTACTGCCAGCACTGGCCGTATAGCTCATCGCTGTAAAGCTCACCAGCAAACCCACTGCCTAGGCCAGTCAGCGAATGCTGGGAATACCATTGGGAGAGTTCCTCGACCGCCAGTGCAACCTCGGAATTAGGGTAACTACTCAGCGGTACATCAGGTCTTCCGCGTGGGGTTTTGCGGAATAGCAGATTTATTTATGGCTGTATTGCTTCTGGCTGCGCCAAACGATGTCATCTATTCAATGTTTGGCAGCAGCGTGCACGAGCCAGGTATCCTCCTGGCGATGACGCCCGAGGATGGGCAAGTGTTGGCGCTAATGCGATCGGTCATCACGTCGGCTAACTTGCGTGCCGTCCCCAGGTCGCGGTCCGGGCATGGCATGAACCCATTGACCGGGAATCCGTCAGAGCCAGGACAAAATGGGGGAGCCATCACCATCGCGGCAGCCTGGCGGGGACACTCGCTCTGAATTAGCCGGAATATTAACTCAAATGAGTTTCCGCGCCGATGTGGATTACCTTCCCTATGCTGAAACCGACACTGAACAACCTTACGCATTGGGTAGTGGGCGTGGGCCCTTTGGTCCGGCAGATGGCCGATGAGATCGGACTGATCGCCCTCGTCAATCGGATGCTCACCTGGGACCCGGTTCGGACCAAGGTGTCCCCGGGCGAACGGTTTTTTGCCATGGTCCTCGATATCCTGATGGGACATTCCCCGTTGTATCGGGTCGAGGACCGTTTGGCCAGTACCGATGTTCCGCTCCTCCTAGGGGAAGAGCGCACCGCCGAAGACTTTTCCGATGATAGCCTCGGCCGGGCCCAAGGCGGTGTTTACTGCCTTGGGGGCGCAAGCGTTTGTGCGCGAAGCACTGACCATGCGGTCGGTGAAGAACGCGGCGTTTGCACAAATCGACGTGCGGAAGACGTGCTGTGAGAAACGATTTAAAGGATTATTGGGACCAGCCCCCGAAGCCTTCTTACGCTATGGGTACACTTGGTCTACCCATAACTACCTCGATCCCATTCGTCAGGCCGTCAAAACGATCAAGGCCCGCTAGGCCGGCGTCCTCCCGTATGCTCAGAGTCCTCGGACGAATGCGATCCGGGCAGGCATCAATAGCTTGGCCCAAGCGGCCAGAGTTCGGGAACGTGGCCACCGGAATGTGCACCAGTTCATTCGTGTCATCTGTCTGACGGTCGGCAAGCTATTCCTGCCACGTCTCAGGTTGGGATGAGGCTACTCATACAAAATAGCGGAGAGCCCAAAATGATTAATGCGTGCCGCTTTGGACGGTTCGCTTTCTCGCTTGTCGTGAGATCTTGTGGAAACAATTCCGAGAGGCTACGGCGAAAAACGCGGAACGATAGAGGCCTGTGGGGCTTGTCCACTCACATGAATCGTCCGAGCCATCCGCACGGCTACGCAGAAATACCCAGACAGACGTCTGGGTATTTCTGCTCCGGGTCTTCTAGTTGATCGCTATCGTCTGCTCCAAACTGTTGGCGCTAACTGGTTTTGTCACCACTTCCAATAACTTTCGTGCCATCAGATAGCCCACGGGTCAGGGCTAGACGTAAAGTCGAGATCAGCCCAAAGGGCTGGGATTCGCTGATTGACGCACCCAAAAAACCCACTGCCTACGCCAATCGGCGAATGCTGAGAATACCATTGGGCGAGTTCCCCGACCACCAGTGCACCCTCGGAATTAGGCTAGAACTGATGACCACTGACTTAGCCAAACCATAGACAAAAGGAGTTAGCCAAAACATCCAAACTCCT
>DAHXNH010000251.1 GCA_027365485.1 Clostridiales bacterium | reverse complement strand
TTCGACCCACTCCGCCGGCGGCGGAGAGCACCTAGCGAAACCGCCCTCGGCGGCACGTCCCTCCATAGCGCGACCATCCAGTCTCCGGGTTTGCAGGGGGCTCGCCGAAGGCTCGCTTCTTTCGCGATCCAGGGCCGAATTATTTGATACGCACTCATAATTAACGTAAAATGACACATACTTCCTGGTACACTGCTGTTGAACACTCGCAGATACTAAGAATTCGTTCAAATTATTTTTTCGCGGGTCCTAACCGCATTCACTCAAGTCACTGACCACAAAATGAATGCGAAGCGCGCCTCGTTCAACGAGGGGTGCTCCGTTTTTCTTAACCTTGGATTTTTATCCAAACTCCCGTTGGTCCGAAACGTTCCCTGAAACACGGAGGACTGTCGTTGGTTGGCTAGAGGGAGAAGCTCTCCCAATGGTTGTCCAACTCATTGGGGATATCCAGGCGAATAGCTTGGACCCAAACCCGGCCCGCAATTGGCCGATAACCTTGAGACGATCGACAAACCACGACGCGTTCATCGATCGTAGCTCGCGAGGCGTGTCTCGCACCCATGAAAGGATCCCTGAAAACACGTCCGCGACCTAAATGCCGTAGCGGTGCTTGGCTGTGATCGATTGACCCGGAGCACGTCCGCCTTCCATACCCTTGTCCAAGACCTGACCTTCTGAGGAGACCACGTCAGTGGATGAAGCCAGATCAACGGTAGGCCATAGCACTGCGCTTGATACAGCAAAAATTGGAGCCTGACGCAATGTGCAGCAGCCATCTTTGAGCCGGACGACTGCCAATAATAAGTCGTTCGGTTTCAGAAACATGGACCTTCTACATGTTCGCACTCTCGTTCATGGCTCGTCGGACCCGGCTCAGAAATCGAGCAATATCTTCAAAGGGAGGCGCTACCCGTTGTCCTGGATGGTCCGCTTCGCCCTGTCGCCATAAAAGTTCGATGGGAAGATAGCCGCGGTAGGCACTTTGTCGCAAAATACCAAAGAAGCGGGGTAGGTCGAGCCACTCCTCGGACGCGGGTCCGTCAGGATGTTCTTTCACCTGAAACCCGATCGAATAGGGCAAAGCTTTGGCGATATCGTGGTACCAATCGTAGTTGACCGGAGAGCCTCGAAATGGACGAAAAGATCCCGTATCGTTAATGATACCTAGGTTTGGACAATCGGCCCATTGAATGGTGTGAATAATTTGGTCGGCGGTGGACAACATGTCGCCATGATTTTGAAGGCCGATGGCCACACCATAGGATGCGGCATATTCCGCAATCTCTTGTAACGCGGGAACCAGTCGTGTCCCGACCACTTGCTCCCAACCGATGGCATCAAGATCAGCGGGAATGGGGCCCGAGAAGACTCGAAGCACCGGCGCCCCCATTTCTTTGGCCATTCGCGTCCAGTATTTGGTGCGGATGATATGGGATAAGCGGACCTGTTCGTCCAGATGGACAAAGTCGTTGCCCACGCCCGTACCGCTAATGGCCAAATGAAGATCTTCGGCCAGTCGGCGAATCGCATGGACAGACTCGATGACCTCGGCGTCGGCTATTTGCGGAAGAGAAGAGGCTTCATATCCCGGGATATAATAGGTGGTGACATCGACTCCGTCGAATCCAGCGGCCTGAGCCAGGCGGATGGCGGACAGGGTATCGAGCTTTGGCGCATCATCGAGGCCTTTCAACCACGCTTTAAGATTGGCATCTAGACTATAGAAGTTAAGGCTAATCGGAAAGGATCCGGTGTAGAACGGTCCTTGGTTGAAATCCATTACATTGTCTCCTTATCTCCCCATCGCTGAATGCGGTCAAGTTCTGATGACCTCAGTAACGCAAACATGAAGAGCGGTGTCAAGGATTGTCTGGGTGCGTTGGATTCGACCAGCCGATTTCGTTACCTGCAGGACTTGCACGTTCGACCACTTCTGGCTATGGTGGGCGTGGCATGGTTGCTGTGCCTGCATTTTTTCAGAGGTGACCAACTATCGGGCCCCAGATGGTGGATTCGCGCGTGCGTGAGCGAATTGAACTGGGGAGAAAGGAAACCCTTGTGGCCGACTTCGTTCGTATTCTTAGCCAAAACATTGCGCCACTGGCCATCATGATTGGGCTTGGAATCTTGTTGCAAAGAATCTTTTGGCTTGACGTGAAGACCATGTCAAAGTTGCTCTTTTATTTATTTTCACCGGTGCTCGTCTTTGTCAAACTCTATCAGTCGACCGTTCCCGGCAGCGTCTTTCTCCGAGTTTTGTTGTTTTTTGTCATCTTTTTTATCGCCCTCAACCTTTTGGTCGAAATGGTCGCTCGGATTCGGCGGTACCAGGGCGGGATGAAGAGTGCAATGCGTAACAGCGTCATCTTTTATAACAGTGCCAATTATGGGATCTCGGTGAATCATCTCGTCTTTGCTGGCAATCCATTTGCTCAATCCATCCAAATTGTCATTATGATGATGCAAAATCTCATCCCCAATACCTATGGGGTTTATAGTGTGAATCGGCATAAACAGACGCGGCGCCAAATCTTTCGGACCATTCGCGGGCTGCCTGCGCTGTACGCCATCCCGTTAGCGCTCATCATGCGATTTAATCATGTGCCTATCCCGGGACCGATTTACCTGCCCATGTCGTATATCACGGATGGGTTTTTGGCATTTGCCTTGATCACTTTGGGTATGCAACTCGGGCAAATGCAGTGGAAAATCAAAGCTTCGGATGTCGCCTTATCGAACATTCTGCGCCTCTGCGCGGGACCCTTGCTGGCATTTGGCACGGTTCGTCTACTCGGCATCCACGGGATTACGGCCGAAGCGTTGGTGCTTTCGGGAGCCGTGCCTACGTCGCTGAGCAGCATGATTCTCGCCGTTGAGTTTGATAACGAGCCAGATTTTGCTTCGCAGGCGGTGTTTTCTTCCACCATGTTTAGCATCGTCACGGTGACCATCGTCATTCTGCTCTTGCCGTTGGCACGCTAGCTCTTGGCGCGAATCCAGCGAGTAACGCGGTGAAAGTCTGCTTACCCCAGGGGTCTTTTAGCGCTCG
Source organism: Clostridiales bacterium (assembly GCA_027365485.1). Taxonomy (GTDB): domain Bacteria; phylum Bacillota; class Sulfobacillia; order Sulfobacillales; family Sulfobacillaceae; genus JAMCVM01. Next base: position 17,523 of record DAHXNH010000251.1, on the reverse strand, counting down.
GCATGGTTGCCTCCGGTTCTGGCCCGGGGGGACCAGTATTAAGACTAGCGTTGCACCGACGATTGGATGCGGCGACGACAGCCGTTTTCCCCCATCGGGATCCCGCTGCCGACGATTGACTGCCGTTGGGTCGGCGATTATGCCAGCCAAGCAGCGACCAGTGCGGTAGGCAGTCACGTGAAGGGGGGTTGACAACGGGCCTTTGTGGTGGAGAGCGTCTTTATCGATACGATGACTCCGTCGAGGCGATGGAGTCTCGGGGATTAAATCCCGACGATTTTCAATCCTATTTTATATTTCATCGCCTTTCGCAACGGCCTGCCTCCAGATGGCGGATTTGGCAAAAGGGTAGACCGTCTGGTCGCGCAACTCGGTGGATTTTCTAACATTCGCGAGGCTGCGCTGTTTCCGAGAGATTTGCGCCGATTGGAGCCATAAGCTCACTTGCCCGTGAGGGCTGGCAGTGCGCAGGCCTCCGTGGGTTTTTACGACGATGGAAGTCAGCTTGAAGGTTGGTGCCGTGGGGTATAGCGTCCGAGAATCTTTTGGCAGTTCGTTTGGTTGCCCGAACGGGAATCCTTTGAACAGGCAGGAATTTGACCCAGGTAGAGGGAAGGAAGCAAACAAGGAATCGGGATATCGTCAAGAGGAGGATCGATCATGCAATCAGCAGTCTATGTGTTAGGGGCGGGGGTTCTTGCCGAAATAGCAGTCAGTGCGGCGTTTGCTCGCCGTCTAGGAGATAAAGTGGCGACCCGCTTTGGATTGGACGGCAAGCCCTACGGATACATGTCCAAAGGCGTGGCGATGTGGATGGGGCCGGTAGCTTCGGTGATCGTAGGCATCATCATTTTATTGCCCGGAGGACGGAATTTGGGGAGGGCCCATCTCTGGATATCGATGGCGATTCTGCAAGTGCTTTTGGCCGGGGTCATGGGATGGCTTTTTCAAAGAAACCTAAACGCGGGCTCAAAATAGTGGGGGGCCTCGGTTCGGGGCGAGGCGGCGGCTGATGCATGATGCAATGCCTGAAGTGAACCATCTTTGATTGGAACAGGGTCGTGATTGGCGCTTGATGGCTGAACCTGCATCCATGGGGACCCTATGGAGGAGATTGCCTGGTCGACAGTGGCCTCTCGAGTTTACGCGCATCTATTTGGGCAAAGCCGAGCATCGGAGGCATAGAGCCCGGGGCTTATGATCGAATCGTCGGACTTCGCCAAGAACTAGGAGATGTCGCCGTCAACTACCCCGCCCTAAAGGGCGGAGCCCTTGGGAATTCGGGCTAGGTTGACCAGGGAAAGCGGTACCCAACCCGCTCTGTTTGTTATAGGGGGTCAAGACGCACCGGCGAATGTTTCCTCCGAGGCCTCGCTGCAAAGCTCGTCAGTTCGCCGCTTTGTAAGGCGAGGATCGTGCAGGCGAAAGGCAAAGCGCCGAAGCTTCCCGCCGTCTCCGTGAGGGGAGAGCCGATGGCAGACCTTCCCGAGGGAAGGTGCTCGAAAGAGCACGTCGCCAGGGTCCGTAAGGACCAAGGAGAGCACCATGGCCGTAGGGGTGCTCGGTCGACCAGAGAAGCCTCTCATGCCGTGCCCGCAAAAGCGCACACGACGGTTGCTGGAACGGGCGGTGGTCCATCCGATGGTGCCCTTCACGATCCGTCTGAAGGATCCGCCGGGTGGAGGATTCGGGGTTATGGTCTGTACGGTTGAGGCTGGCTCCGGGGAGCAAAACGTCGGTCATGGTGCTCATGCGAGACGGGAAAACCGTGGATAGCGAGGGCGGCGAAGTCTCGCGGTCAGCGACCGTGTTGTTGTTTCGGGAACGGAAGCATCGGGGCCAGGCCATTCGCGAGGCCTTAAGGCGCCGGGCCCGCCGATGTCCCCGGCGCTGTCCGGTTCGACCATCGCACCCGACTCTAAGGGTGGCTTGCGCCATCCTTCCCATGGCGTGTCGATGCCACCCGGGCGTGGATAAAATGGTGGATCCGCTTCCCCCCGTGACCGCATTGTCTCAGGAACTCGTACCCTTCGATATACAGCCGCTGCAGAATCCTGAAATTGGTAGTCTCGAGGCGCAGCCGGGGACGTTCTTAGGCCGGAATATCTGTTGAAAAAGTGGGGACGACCATGTGCCTGTGGTGATGCCAAGATGGTACCGCTATACTGCGCGCGGGTCATAGTTTTTGTTTGTGGGAGCACGCCATTGTGTGGGGAAACCATTATGCAGCAAGGTGTTGAGACGCCCACAGCCTTGGCGTCAAATCGTCAAGTTTCACCCGCGCGCAGTATAGACGCTAGAGGTCGAGCATACCTAACCGAAGAGTAAAGGGGGGAGTAATCGCGTGAGTCACCTCATCGTGGCGTGTGTCCCGGGTAATCGACGCCAAGGCAACCAGTCGTTGGCCGAATTTGGGGAGCATCAATCAGAACGGGTGCGGCAAATCCAGGCGCTGGTCCAAGCCCCATTTGAGGCTGCGGCGGCCGTAAACAGCACCCTCTGGGCGTTCTATCACCAACTTCAGGTGACGGAGTTACCCATCGCAGTAGCTAGCGGAGGTGGCACCCAGTGTAATCGCCGGAGGCTCGGCATCCCCAAAGAACATGGCCGCGATGTCGCCTGGGTGGGAGCGGTCGATGCCATAATAGATCGTGGGACAAAGCCCGTCCTCTCCATCAAGGTGACCGGGGGTGGCAACTACCAGCGGACGCGTCTCATTCGCTATGGGTTTCCTCGGGGCTATCTGATGCCGCAGAAGGCCGTGCAAGGGGTTGAGACCGGGGATCTCGTGAAGGCCGTGGTCCCTACAGAAAGGAAAATGGGCACGTATAGGGGCCCCGTAACGGTACGGACCCGTGGCAATTTCAATATTCAATCCGGGCGAGGATGGATCGAAGGCATCTCTCATCGCTTCTGCACCTTCAATCAACGGGTGGATGGCTATGGAGATGTGCTCACGAAGAGAGCACCGGAGAAAGGAGAAGCGGGAATGGGGCGGGCCGAGGATTCCCGCACTATTCGATGAAACATTTGGCAATACTGGGAACCAGCTCGAATGTGGGAAAAACCATCCTGGTTGCGGGAATTTGTCGTACGCTTAGCCGAGAAGGGATTCGGGTCGCTCCCTTCAAGGCGCAAAACATGGCGCTGAATGCTTATGCAGTCCGGTCTGGTGGCGAAATTGGATATGCGCAAGCCCTGCAAGCCTGGGCGGCGGGGATTGAACCCACGGTGGACATGAATCCGATTTTAATTAAGCCCCAAGCCAATCATCGGACCCAATGGATTATCCAGGGAAAACCCCAAGACCCTCCGCCGCATGGCGGTGCTTTAGCTGACCGAAGCCAATTGTTTGGCTATGCGACGGAGTCGTTTGACCGCCTCGCTGCGCAATTTGATGTGATTGTCATCGAAGGTGCCGGTAGTCCGGTAGAGTTAAATCTCATGGCCGGCGACTTGGCGAATTTTCGCATCGCGCGTTATGCGGATGCGTCAGTCCTCTTGGTCGCTGACATTGATCGAGGCGGCGTCTTTGCCGCATTGTATGGCACCTTGGCCCTGTTGTCGGCTGCAGATCGAAGGCGGGTAGCTGGCGTCTTGGTTAATAAGTTTCGTGGAGACCCGCGACTTTTCGATCATGGCCGAGAGATATTAGAGCACACGACCAAAAAACCGGTATTAGGGGTCATCCCCTACAGGGAATTCGCCTTGCCCGAGGAAGACGGGGCGGCCTTGGAATCCAAGCCCAAGCACTGGCGCAACGGCGCGGGAGTAAAGATATTGGTCGTGCGGGTGCCCCACCTCAGTAATTTTACCGACCTCTTGCCGTTGGAGAGGGAACCCGGCATTTCCTTGGCCTGGAAGACCACGCCGGGGCTGGAGCGGCCCGACGTGGTCTTCATTCCCGGATCTAAGGCGACTATTTCAGATTTGCTCTGGCTTCGTGCCCAGGGATGGGGCCATGTCATTCAAGAATGGGAGCGGCAGGGCACGGTGGTATTTGGTATTTGTGGTGGATTTCAGATGTTGGGGCACAGCGTGTGCGATCCCTGGGCCGTGGAAGGCGATGTGCTCGAAGCTCAGGGGCTTGGACTCATCCCGGCGGTGACCGTGATTGGTAAGACCAAGGAAACGCATCAGGCCAACGGATGGGTGCAGGCGGGACAATGGCCACGAGTGCGGGTCAGTGGATATGAGATTCACGCCGGGGAAACCCGGTTGGCCCCGGGTACAACCCCTTTTTTGATGCTGGCCGATGGGCCTGATGGCTATATCTCGACTTCTGGCCGGGTCATTGGCACCTATCTTCACGGCATCTTTGACCGCCAGGAATTTCGCCAAGCCTTTCTTCTGCGATTAGGGATGACGGCCGCCGTTGAGAGCGATCCCGTCGATGCCGGGCTAGATCTTTTGGAAGAAGTCATCCGCGAATCCGTGGGGGTCGGCGTGCTTCGCCGCCTAATCGAGAGCTAATCCATTGGTAAGGCTAGTTGGAGGGACTTTTCGTTTCAGAGGATGGGAAGTCGTCTTCATCTGGATCTGAAGTCCCCTTTGAGCTGTCGATCACCGGGGCGGACTCGAAGGGTTCGCAGAGAGAGACGACACCCCAGTTGGGGTGTCGTCTATTTGGTCCCTTGCCTAAAATAATCGACATAGGATTCAAACATCGGCATGAGAGTGGACCAACGGTAGTTTTCCGCCGTGCGCTGGCCTTCGCGGCGGATGCGCTCTTGGTATCCGGTCTCTGCTATCGCACGCAGATGGTGGACAATTTCCTGGGGGTCGTCCGTCTCTGAGACTACGGCGTTGCCATAAGCCCGTCCGTAGTCTTCTCCCGTGGTGCCGATGACCGCAAGGCCCCCGGCGGCCATGACCTCCAGACCCACCAAGCCAAAGGGTTCGCGGCCGGAATTGGCCAACACCGCATCGGCGGTTTGGTACAGGACTTGCACTTCGTCCACTGGCAGAAAGTTTTCCACTTCGATGATGGTCTCGGTGACGGTTTCAAGACTCTCAGGCCAAGCACTGTCATAGGCGACAACTGCCCAAGTCAGGCCCAGTTCTTTGGCCAAAGATTGCAACCCTTCGCGATAACTCTCGTGTCCACCTCGAGCGATGAGGCGGGCGTTCATTCCGATGGCCCGAGCAGCGGCTAACGATCGGATAGCCATCTCCCAACGTTTGTCGGGATCGTAGCGTCCGATCTTAACAAGAAGCAAGTCACAGGGGAGCGCTTTTTTCAGGGCAAGGCTTCGCCGTGGCGAAATCATTCGAAAGGCCTCGTCAGCCAGTCCGTTGGGCATGACCACGGGATTCACGCCTAACGGCCACATCAGATGTTTCATCCATCGGCTGACGGTGGTGAGATTGGCCACGAAGTTTAACCGTGGCCAATCGATGCGATGAAAGCCAAAGGGATTGTTAGCATTCCAGAGTAAGGTCATGTGGTTCCTGAGACCTTGGGCCCAAGCGAGGTCGGACAGGGCAATCACCGCAGGAACGGTTTGCCAGTCCTCCGCCAAGATGACCACATGGCCGTCTTCGGCCTTGGCCGGTATCAAAAACTGATCCAGCATCCGTTTCGGCCACGTGATCTCGAGGGCTCGAATTTTTTCTTCTTCTCCGTCGTAAGCATGCTTCGGATAGTGTTCGGATAGGGGCTGGAGCAGTCGATGGAGAGTGACTCCCTCCCATTGTTCTTCTTCAGGCGAGGTCGGATCGCCGACAAAGTCTAAGGTGGTTTCATACCCCCGCTGTGCTAAAGCCGGAGCCAATCCGTTGACCCGGGAGGCTAGTCCGCCTACGCGACTATAAAGATCCGGCCCTTCAAACGCTAGCAGAACGTACCTTGTGGATCCTGCTCGGGACATGCAGTGAACCGCCTCCCTTCAGGGCTCTGCCTAGAAGACGGGCCTGAACTTGGATCCGTCGGTCTAGCGCGCGGAGCGAGGTCGACCCGGGTTGAATCACGGCGGGTCCGATGATGTGCACATTGGGTTTGACGGTGGTCCGCGGATACACCAAGACGTTCTCCAAGTGTGCGCCGGATTCGATGACCGCTTCATCGCCAATGCCTGAGACCTTTTCAATATACGTTGGGTGATCGCTCGACGAATGGATGGTCGCCATTAACCCCACCACGCTAGAGCGAATGACCGCTGCGTCGCCGATGATCACCCCATCATCCAGATGGACGTCCTCTAACGTGACCCCTCGTCCAATGAGGCATTCATCCCCGATGGAGACGTTCCGAAAGTGGCAATCTGGGCCCACGTGGACATATCGGCCGAGTCGCACCGTCGTCCACGGAGAGGCACTCCCGTTGGGTCTGGCGACGCCAAAGTGGTGCAATGGAGGATGTCGATCCGGACCGAGGTCAAAGCCAGGGGGGGTGGCCACCCCAGAGAGCAAGTCGACCATGCTCTCTAAGTACTGAGGGAGACTGCCGAGGTCCCCGACCCAGCGCGCGGGAAAGGCTTGCACCGGAAGGTTTTGTCGGACTAACCACGGCAACAAGTCGTGACCAAAGTCCAACTGATGGCTGCGCATGTGAGAAATTTCCATGTGCAAGGCTTGTTCACGCAGAACCTCCGCACGGGTGAGATAGAACCCCGCGTTGGTGGTCAGCGGGAGCGCGGCCCAGTTAGGTCCAAAACGGTCTTTGAGTGCCGCAGGGGATGGCTTTTCGAGAAAATCCTGCACCCGTCCACGCTCATCTAGAATTAACACGCCGTAGGTGTTGGCGACTTTCGCTCCCACCACTTCGGTGGTGATAATGGTCATGGCGGCCCGTCGATGGCGATGAACCCTAGCTAGGGTAGCCATATCGAGGTCAATGAGGCTATCGACCGGAAAAATGAAGAGTTCCCCTTCGAGGTCAAAGTATTCGGCGGAACGGATGGTGGCATCGGCGGAGCCTCGGTCGAGATGGTCTAAAATGGGCGGCGAATATCGCACCGAGACGCCACGGCCTTCTCCATAGCCAATCAGGGTTTTGACTTGAAAGCGGTTTTCTCGACCGCGGGCCACCATGACGAAGTCATGGATGCCATCCGCCTTCATCGCATCGATCTGCCACTCAATAATCGGACGGCCTAAAAATCGGATGGCAGCCTTGGAACGCAAATAATTCGCGGTTTTTAATGTCAATGGTCGAGCACGGGTACCCGATCCGGCGACTAATCCAATTCCAATCATTTGGGATCCCCCCATCACAATGCGATCAATGTCACCACGCGATGTTTTCGGAAAAGATTGGAAGCCAATAATACCATTATCTTCTACGCAATTAAAGGCGGTTCCGTCAAGCAATCCTTCATTTTGCTCGGTGCCCCCGAGCCTCTGGTCTAGCCATGCACCCGAAGGGGTCGAACGTTCAGCCATTCTACCACTTCATGATACTCTTCATTCCAGGATTTTGCCCAGTGTTCCTCGCCACTGAGACCTTTTAAAAACAAAAAATCATCTTCCATCAACTGACCGACTCTGAACACTTCGGTTTGCAGTCGACGCAGGTCGACCGCGAAGGGCACGATCCGACTAATCTTAATGCCCGTGGCTAGATGGCGAAGCGCGGTTAAGTCGCGAGGGTTTCGGAGCAAGTCTTGGCCCAGACGGATGAGGGTGTGTTCCAGGCTATGGGACAGGCGGGTGGTGTCGCCCAAGTCGGGTTCTACCCGATGCGATTCGGCTAAAATCGACCGGACCTGGTCCAGGTCCAAGGGGTTTGCCGCCAAGGCATACTCCAAGGATTGGGCCAGCACCCACCGGGCGGCGTTGGCCAGTTGGCCGGGCACGGGAGTGCCCGAATGACGGAGATAGGTGATCCACAGCGCATGGTGATCGTAAATCTGACGATAGGCCATTTCTGCATCCATGAGCCCCCGTTTTAATATTTGCTGGAGAACGGCTCGATGATCATCTTGAGTCAATAGGGCCAAAGGACTCGGCGAGTTGGGGAAGGTGTGCTCCAGGATTTGAATGACCGCGGTCAGGTCGCCCCGGTCAAACCCCTGGCCAACGTCCGCCAATAAGATTATGAATCGTTCTTCGCTCAGGCGTGGAACCACGCCGGCCCGCAGGTTGTGGTCCCCGAGATGCAAAGCGCCATAACTATAACGGTGACTTTCGCCAGTGACCTCGGACGTCACCATGGCTTGGCCGATGACCGCACTCACCGAACCGGCACTATACCACTCCCGAGATTCTTCGCTAAAGCGATAGCAGTATAGTTCCCCGGTGGGGGGGTTGAGACGGAACAGATCACGAATGGCGTGCTGCACGGTCATCCGCTCCAAATCGATCATGCTGCCTTGCACGAGTTGACGATAGACATCGGCACCGTCGGCGTAGTCCCTGACGTTGCTCGGAGCATGGGCCAGTGCAGCGAGAAAACTCTGGGCAAACGGCCCATCGAAGAGTTCCTCCGCTAACTGAATGACGCGGCCGGCGTAACGCAGGACTTGGGCCGACTCGAGGCCCGAAATTTCGTCGAAGAACCAGCCGCAACTGGTATACATGAGCATGGCATGGCGCGCGAGTTCCAACAGTTTGGCAATCCGAACGCGGTCATGTTCCGGAACCACTCCACCGATATGACGTTGGTACAACCAATACCAGCGTTCGGGGGAGCGATCTAAGATTAATTGGATGTAATCGTTGCGAATCGCCCAGGGATCGATGGATAGGCTTTCCATCGTAGTTTCGAATAACGGCATCACGGTCGCCGCCAAGTGGTCCATGGCTTGACGCAATGGGGCCCGCCAGGCCTGATTCCATCCCGGGTGGGTCCCTGAATTGCACCCGCAGTCCGATCGCCAGCGGTCGACGCCATGGGGGCAGCTCCAAGAACTATTGGATTGAATTTCGACTTCCATGGTGGGGGGAAACATGGCCAAGTACTGCGCATAATTGGTCAGATGCACGTCGGGGTCGGCGTCGAGACTTTGTAGCACGTACGACAAAGCCATGTCACCAAAGCGATGGTGGTGGCCGTAGGTTTCTCCATCGGTCGCGATGCTGACCAATTGCGGGTCTTTACGGTCGAGGCGAAATCCGTCGAGCAGACGGTGTTTAAACGCTTCGCCATTGTTTAAGAGCCCCTCAAAGGCAACCGCCTGCGAAGTCGGACGGTCATAAAAAAACACGGCCATGCGCGTGCCCTCGAGGGCGATCCAGTACGGCTGCAAGGGGTCTATTGAGCCGTTAGGAACGTCGAGCCACGAACCATCCGGCAGGCGCACGCGACGGGCTTGATACGGAGACAGCACGGTAAATCGAATATTGAGATGGGCCGCCAGAGTCAAGGTTTCTAGGTCGACCGCGGCTTCCGGAAGCCACATGCCTTCCGGCTCGCGTCCAAATCGATGACGAAAATCGGTAATCCCCCATAGGAGTTGCGTTTCTTTGTCGCGACGGGTGGCCAAAGGCATGATGAGATGATTGTATGGTTGCATCAAGGCGGAGCCATGCCCTTGGTAGCGTACCAAACTTTCGCGGTCGCCCCGTTGAATGGTCCGGTAGACGTCTGGACGGTGGCGTTCCAGCCAGGACATCAGCGTTGGGCCGAAATTAAAGCTCATCCGGCTATAGTTGTTCATCACTTCGACTAACCTGGACTGGTCGTCCAAAATGGGGGACGCTCCGTTGGCTTCGTAACACTCAGCGCCAATGCGCTCATTCCAATCATGGTAGGGCTCGGCCGAGTCTTGGATCTCCACGAAATCCAGCCAAGGATTTTCCCTGGGCGGCTGATAAAAGTGGCCGTGGATACAAATGAATCGCTGAGTCACGAAATCCTCCCTCTGGGGTATCTTTACCGATCAACGGTCCGGCAGATACCGAGAACGCTCGGTGTGAATGCGTCCTATCGGTATTTTACCTTACTCTGGGCCGGATGCTTCAGGGCAAGTAGCACCGAGCTTTAAAGACAGGCATGCTACGCGCATGCGATCTTCACCATGACGTTGCTTTAGCATAAGCGGGTCGCGATACTAATGATACAATCCAATGTCGACTCGACGGAGAGCCCGATCGGGGTGGAGTGTGTTCTTCACGCGAGGGTCTGATCGTGGAATCCTGCTTGCAGGCCCTGCAAGTATGATATTCTGGTCCCAACTATTGCCTGCATCACCCTGAGCCACCATGGTATCAGTCTCCACTCGGGGGCGTCCGGGTGGCCATGACACGGATGGAACTGGGGTTGAGTGGCACAAGATATGGTGTAGCGAGAGGGGAGATAACCCCATGGAGTACCTGGAGGCTAACGGCAGACCACCGAATTCTGACGATCTCTATTATTTTAATCAAGGCACGCACTTTCATCTCGACCGCTTTTTAGGCGCGCAATGTTCGAAAGACGGGGTTCGGTTTACCGTCTGGGCTCCGAATGCGCTGCGGGTGGAGGTTCTTGGGGACTTTAATGGGTGGCGTTCGGGATCGCTAGACTTGCATCCGATGGAAAATTCCGGGCTATGGTCAGGAGCTTCGCGGGAAGCCCGCATCGGTGATTGCTACAAATATGCAATTTGGCCGGCCTCTGGAGGACCGGCTCTAGAAAAGGCGGATCCGGTTGGGTTTTTCTTTGAGACCCCGCCCAGGACCGCCAGTCGAGTGTGGGATCTGAACGGATACGCGTGGCAAGATGCCGCCTGGATGGCAGCACGGGCGGACCGGGCGTTTCATCGGGAGCCCATCGCCATTTACGAAGTGCATTTGGGATCGTGGCACCCGTTAGGACCGGAGGGTCAGGGGGTAAGCTACCGGGAATTGGCTAAGACGTTACCCGCCTATGTGCGGGACCTCGGCTTTACCCATGTCGAATTCTTGCCGATCATGGAACACCCGTTTTATGGGTCCTGGGGATACCAGACTCTGGGGTATTATGCGCCGACGAGTCGTTATGGCACCCCCCAGGACTTGATGTATCTCGTCGACCGATTGCATCAAGCAGGGATTGGCGTCATTTTAGATTGGGTGCCCGCGCATTTTCCGCAGGATCAACACGGATTGGGCAACTTTGACGGGACCCATTTATATGAGCATGAGGACGGCCGGCAAGGGGTCCATCCAGATTGGGGCAGTTACATCTACAATTATGGCCGTCATGAAGTCCAAAGCTTTCTCTTGAGTGCGGCCATGTTTTGGTTGGACCGTTATCACGCCGATGGCCTCAGGGTGGACGCGGTCGCGTCCATGCTGTATTTAGACTATTCGCGCGGCGGCGATTTTGTGCCCAATGTGCATGGCGGCAACGCCAACCTCGAGGCCGTGGAGTTTTTGAAAGTGTTGAATCGGGGCGTCTATCAAGAGCATCCCGACGTCCTGATGATGGCTGAAGAATCCACGAGTTGGCCAGGTGTGTCGCGCCCGGTGCACTTTGGCGGACTGGGGTTTGGCTTTAAGTGGGATATGGGCTGGATGCACGATACGTTGCAGTATTTTGGTCGCGACCCCATCTATCGCCAGCATCACCACGGGGAGTTGATGTTCCGAACCAACTATGCTTTTTCTGAGAACTTTGTTTTGCCGCTCTCTCACGATGAAGTGGTGCATGGCAAGGGTTCGTTATTCGACAGGATGCCTGGGGATTTCTGGCAGAAGCTGGCCAACTTGCGCATGCTATACGGATATCAGTACACCATGAGCGGAAAGAAGCTGCTCTTCATGGGCGACGAATGGGGGGAGCCTGAAGAATGGCGGCACGATCACAGCTTGGATTGGACGAAAATGCGGCAGCCCCCGCACCGCGGGATGGTTCGTTGGGTGCGCGAATTGAATCACGCGTATCGGCGCCTGCCGGCTCTGCACGTGAAGGACACGGAACCGGAAGGGTTCTTCTGGACGGAAGGCAGTGATGTCCAAGACAGTATCTTCGCCTATACTCGCCAGGGCGATGCGCCCGCAGAGACCCTGCTGGTGGTAATGAACGCGACGCCGGTGCCGCGGACAGGCCACAGGGTCGTGGTGCCAACGAGGGGCCTGTGGAAAGAAGCGCTCAATAGCGATGAGCTTCGCTTTGGGGGCGCGGGCTGGTCGCATCCGAAACAAGTGCACACGGAAAATTCTGCACAGGGCCGAATTTCGGTCTTGCTGAATCTCCCGCCCCTGTCGCTAGTGGTATGGAAATGGGCCACGCCCGATTCCAATGATCCACAGGCAGCGAGTGGATCATGAAGAATTGGGTAGTCGGTCACCAGGATTGCCGGGGCAACTGAGAGTGCGTCTACGGTATGGAGACGATGGCGCGAAGAGCAGTAGTGTGATGTGGACGGTCCGTGGGCTCTCCGTCGACCCCGTCGCTTTGCCCGTGCGAATGATTGCGAATGATTGCGATTGATGACGGCCTAGGGTCCTAAAATTCCACCGTGTCTGGGGCCGCCCACGTCGGGTGATTGATGGCAACGAAATCCAGACCAACGGGACGTTCCGTGGAGCCCTGACCCACGTCTTGGCCAGGGTGGAGTCAGTCTCCGGGGCGACTCCCTCCATCTTCTTTTCTGAACGTGACCGGGGGCGCTTTGGCGTGATTGGCGGATACTTTCCAAGAACCCAATTCCAAAATCGCGCACGTGGGCGCGCTTCTTCCACGCACTCTACCGGCTCGCTTCGTTGTGTGACCGGACGGGGCAGGTGCTCGGCCAAGTTGATGTTGACCAAAAGACCAATGAGGTCCCCATGATTAAAGATTTACTCGATCCCTTGGACATTGCAGGTGCTGTCGTGACCGTAGATGCCCTCCATACCCAAACTGAGACCGCGCCGCATCTCGTCGGCATCGTCGAAATCGTATGCACGTAGGGATGACGCTCTAACGTGGCACCGGGGGAAGCGTCCTTCAAGGTCGAGAGCAAATAGCTGCCATCCGCCGTCGCTTTGGAGCCATCGACCTTTAGTTGCCTAAAACATGTCAATGCCAACTTCTCCGAGCCGTCGGAGCTTTACCGGATCGCACAGACAACGATTTCTGCAATGGTCACAATGACATGACGAAGCCTACAGCAAACCAGGCAGTTCTGAAGAACATCATTTGGAAGTGCCTATGGGGTACTGCGTCCGAGAATGTGCAAAACAAATTCTCGTGTACAGGCCTGGATCGCCGCAAGGAACTGTGGCTCTTACGCACTTTGTGGCATGGACGTGGACCCTTGAGTCGAGGGATCGAGCATGCGACGGGTTGAACTCACGGTTCCATTGCCCATAAAAGGACCGGGCGCTCGTACCTGCCCATCCCCTTGGCCCTCGCTCCGGGCGCGCTGTACTTTCTTCGTCGATTATACCGACTTCGTGTGAACGGCAGATGAACAAGGCATCGGCGAAGCGATGGTCCCGGAAGAGAGACCGAGATTTTGGATCGTTGCAACGACGGAAGGAAGAAATCCCCCTAATTTTGCCGCCTAGACTTGGTCAGCGGAGGGGGCCTTGCAGTCGGTCGGAAGGTCTATACTGCCATGCGTAAGAGATCCCTAGCTTGGAGAGACTGGGTGCTGGGGGTGCAGCATAGTGTCTTCGATGGAATCCAGGCGAAAGGTCCGGCTGAAAAATCCGTTTCGCCGTCGAGAAAAGAGCCGGGGCATGGTCAGCAACGCCAGGGGGTTGATTCGCGAAGCCATTTTCGGAATAAACGACGGCCTCGTGGCCACGGTCGGCCTCGTCTCGGGTGAGGCACTCGCCCATCAATCGCATCGCGCGGTGTTAATTGCGGCATTGTCGGCGGTAGGGGCGGCGGTCGTGTCGATGGCCGTGGGTTCGTATTTGGCTACCGTATCGGAAAATGAGTACAGGCAAAAAGAGATTCATGACCAAAAGCGCTTGATTGACCGTCGGCCAGAACGGGAGCGGAGGCATGTTCGGCGGCTGTTGCACCAAATCGGGGTCCCGCCGGCAACCGTGGCTCCGGTCGAAGCCAATATCGTGCGAAGTCGCCAAGGCTGGTTGAACTTTATGGTGCGAGAACATTTGGGGATTCATCTGGAACGAAACGAACGGCCGTTACAAAACGCCATGGTCATGGGCATGGCCGTGATTGTCGGCTCGTCGCCTCCGGTCATCCCGTTTCTTTTGCCCTGGCCTTTAGTGTTAGCTCGTAATATCACCTGGATGTTAGCGGTGGTCAGTGCTCTAGCCTTGGGCGCGGTCAAGGGCCGTATTACCAGAACTTCGCTTTGGCGAAGCGCGTTATCCTTTGGGGTGTTGGTTTCGCTATCTTCGCTGGTCGGATCTTTGATAGGGCTGGTGATGGGACAAATCGCCTAAAGTAGATCTGCGATGCATCTGAATGAAGGGACATCAGGTGCCGAAGTCTATGGCAATGATTTTGCGGGTGGGTCATCCCCATGTCAGCAGGCGAAGGATTTTCGAATCCCTTATTCACGATGTTTCGCGAATAAGGGACTCAATTGATGGTAACTGAGCTAAGACGTTCAGGGATTCCAGGCTGTCAAAAATCTGGGTCTTCGGGCCGCGTTCCCGCATGGAGCACTGGAGGTGGTGATAGTGTCTACTAAAGCCTTGAATCTCATCCATCCCGTCGGTCTCTTTACGCGATCTATTGGTATAAGTTTTAAGTTTTGCCGGGATTTTCCCGATGAAAGCGTTTCCTGGACCGACCTCGGTCTTCTCTCCCTGGTAGGCAAATGCGACCGTGGTAGGCTCCCACCCATGGTGTCGCGCGTTTTTCCCCGGATCTTTCGAATGGGTTAGGCTATCGCCACTCAAGCCACCTCGCGTCGTACTTTGTCCACCCTGTGTGAACTTCAGGCCGAAATCCCATGGTTTCTCGAATGGTATCCAAGACGGGGGCAAGGAGGGCCTTTCGCCGACGGCAGCTTTGAGGTATTAGGGTTTAAGAGGATACGCGCCACAGCTGCTGCGATCGCTTCGACAGGCGGCAATGGATCGTTGCTCGCTGCCTCCGACGGATTCTTGACTGTCTCCAGTGCGAAAAATCAGCTGACCTTCGAGGGATTTAAAGGTATCGCTCTCGGCATCATGGAGGCCCTGCTCCTTGCGAAAGAGTTTCTGCCTATTCACGTGCGCCAGATCGCCCAGGGTCTGCACATTGCGAGCTGAAAAATGCCCAATAGTCACGACCGTCTGATCAAACAGGCGACCGGCCGTCGCTTTCAGCGCTTCCATGGTCGGAGCGAATGATTCTATGTCGTGGGGATGGGCCAAGACGACTACGGAGAAGTCAACGATCCGAGGCAAACCGCTCGAGGGGTCGGACCCAGCGGGGAGAGTCTCAAACCATAGGCACAATGCATTTGTATCCACGGTACATCTCTACGATTAGAAGTTTGAACTCCCGCCAAGCTTAATTTGGAGCCATTCTCGCCTCTGATTGAACGGGTTCCAACAAGGGCCTTAGTACCAGCCCGGATAAAAGCCTTGGGGACGGCAAAGCGCCGTCTGCGACCTTGCTTGTTGGAGTTCATCGACGCCGGGATCGACGGTTTGCTTACCTTTTTGACTTGACACTTCGATGCCGTCTTCCGGTTGAAGAGACCGGATCGTCTTGGCGGCATCTAGGCAAAAAGTGGATGGTTGTGTCACCACGGACATTGTGGCGCATGGCCCGGACGGATATCGGGGCAGAATAAACCCACCCAGAGCCGCTGAAGTTTGGAGTGCCGGATCGCTTGAGGCGGGATGCGCGATGAGAGCAATAAGCGAGTGGTGGCAGAGACCGAACGATGCGATGTTGGAACTTTGGAAGAATCGCTCACAGCCTCTACGTAGCCTGAGAGGATCGTCTCGGCTACGCAGAGGGCGAGCCATTGGGTCCTGAACTTAGGCCTTGGCTGCCTCAATGAGCTGCGACAACCCTTGATACGCCTTCTGAGCCACAATTTCCGGGGATTCTTCGGGCGGAGTGCGGCGAAGGATCTCCATCGATAACGGACCATCATAGCCGCCGTCACCAAGATAGCGCAAGAAGGTCAGCAAATCGATCTGGCCTTCCCCGGGTAGGCAGCGTTCTTGATCATGAGCCTCTTGTGGGCTTAAGCTGGCATCATTGATATGGACCTCGACTACCTTGGACACGGGCAGTATTTGAAGCTCCTCCAAAGAAGACTCGCTCGTATACCAATGGTAGGAATCTAACAGCACCCCAACATTAGGGCGGTCGATGGCTTCGATGAGCGCCATCATGTCGGTCAGCGTATATAACAACGGGTACTTTTTGTTGCGCAGGTGGTGAGGCCCGACAAATTCGAGCCCGAAACGGATGTGATAAGGCGCGAGCAGATCGGCCACCTGCCGGCAGCGATGAATCAAGCGCAAGATTAACGGAACGGGTTTTACGTCGACGGAAGGCCAGAGCCAGGTCATCGACCGTGTTACCTGAAAAGTTTCCGCGACTTGAGCGAGATCGGGTAGGCGATTCAGCGCTGCTTCAAACGCAGCATCGTCCGCGAAGAGGTCAATAGGAAGGCCGAAACCAGCCCAGGCCACCTGATGTTCAGAAAATAAACGTTGCACGGCGTCGAGGCCGTCGCGCTCGATCCGGCTGTGAATGTCAGTGACATCCCAGTCGACTAAGGAAAACCCGGTATCGCGGGCTAGACGGAGGTAGTCGGGTAAATCTAGACGACGTCCAGCGGTGGTGGGATGCAAGCAAGGGACCATGAGAGAGACCTCCTTGAGATGTCGGTGCGTAATTTGAGCCAATCAGCCAAAAAAGATGAGTTGAGTCGACCATAACGGGGTCGCGTGCTTTCACCATACCATGACTCCGCCACGAACTGTCACTGCATTTTCTATCGCAGCAAATATACTTGTCTTTGGCGGTTGGTTTAAAGGATCGTCCAGGTCAACCCATCATCGTGAGAGGTTATGGCTTGTTGCGGGGGGAACCAACTGGGTAGACACAAGCCAGAATACACGATTAGGATGATAAGAATTCGAAATTTTGACAGCTAGGCATTATAACCCAAGTTCCGCAAGTCAGGAAACTAGAATTTGTGGAAATTATTGGGGCCGTTAGCCCGATGGATCCCACACCAATCCTCGGTCAATAGGTATACCGAGTGCTTCGAGAAGGCGGCGCTGATAGGGCAGCACAACAGTCCATTGATACCAGGTGAGGGTGTCATCGGATTGTCGCCGAAGGTCCAAGTCGCGGAACGCCTCGAGAATCATGGTTTCCGAGGGGCGTTTCACCTTTCGATAGGGTAATTCGAGCGGGGGCTGATCTTTGCGTTCCGCTCGAACGACCGCTCGCATAAAGCGAGCGAAGTGTAGAGCCAACAAGAGGACATAGCCTAATCCGGCGACTCGAGCCGGCTTTTCCAGCCAAAAGGCTCCCAGATGAATCGGGGATTTCGTCCACCTAAACCCGTGCTCATTTTGAGCTTGGCCTTTGTACTCCAGGAGTGCGGTCCTGGCATCCAGGGCTAGATTACTGGTTAGCAGAATAAAGGTAGATCGGCGTTCTCGTTCGGCTTGGATCACTTCGGGGGTCGGTTCGGTCGCCTGGAACTCGATGGTATACTCGGTACGCGTTTCGATGAGGGCTCCTGC